>JAJZLI010000053.1:12599-28111 GCA_021803645.1 bacterium | reverse complement strand
GATATTTCCACTTTCAAGTTGTGCCGATAGGATTTTAAAACTTATCTCTCTTTCTCTAAAATATCCTATTAAGTTTGTATCTTTTATTTTGTATATTTTGTCATATTTAATATTCCCCTCTTTTGCCGGAAATGCTAGCTCATCAAGTAGTACCCATTTATACCCCAAGTGAGATATTATTTTTATAACCTCTTTTGATACTCCAAGTTCTGGAGGAAAAAACCCTTTTGGGTTATAACTTGGCCCAAAAATCTTTTTGTTTATTGTATTATTTAATTTAATTTGCCTTATTATCTCTGTTTTTGGTAGCAAAGGTAAGAAAGCATGATATGCCGCAGAATCAGTTAATTCTATTTGTCCCCTATCTAATAAAAATTTTATATCATCTATGATGTCCCTATATTTATACTTAACAAATAAATTTGATAATGACGCATTAATATTTAAAGTAATTTTACCGTTAGGATTTTCTTTTAACCCTTTTAATATTTTCCTGTAACTTTCATTAGAAACAGTTCTTAAAATTGACTCTGTTTGAGTCGGTGGTTGATATATATGTAAAAGATTTGCCCAAATCATATATTATTTTGATCTAAAATGTTCTTGTTTTTGATGTATCTCCTCTATTCTTTCTTTTAATTTCTGTGCAATCTCATAGTCCTGTCCTTTCGATGCAATTTTCATTTCTCTTTGTAGTCTCTTAATTCCCTCTTTATACTTACTCGCAGGTAATATTACTTCCTCTTCCTCATCCCCCTTCTCTTCTTGAAAAAAATTTTTTACTATAGCATCTATTTTTTGCGTCCTCTGCCATTTAATCCCTGTTAGAACTATGTTTGTATATAGCTTATATGCTTCTTCTTTTACTTTCCCTGTAACATCAGGTACTAACCTTATACTTTCATATAAGTCAAATGCACCTTTTTCTATGAGTTCCAGGTCCCAATTTGGTTTTGCTGAAGTAAAAAAAAATTGCTCCTGGTGAATTGCACTGTCAAGTAAATACCTTGCTTTTATCCATGCTTTTTCTCTCTCTGTTAGAGTTTCTGGAATTTCTGCTCCCAACATTGGATCTTGAATTTTATACATTGATTTTTTTACCGTATCAATTGCAAGGTCCAGCAACTTCTTCTGTAATCTATTTATATGATTTTTACTGTTATACCATCTTTCAAATGTATTTGGGTTTTTATCAGATGCCATAGGTAAAACCCATGTACTTTCCTTAGGATGAGTCTGTTTTCTTTCTGTATATAAATATTCTAAATCAGATGTAAGAACAGAACTAAACTTATTACTGTTGTAGATATAAAATAGAATCTCTTCATATCCAAGTCTATGGTGCCCAAATGTTTCTCCATCCATTGCAGTAATTAAATATTCATTACTTTTATATCTTTTTCTGATTTTATCTATAAGAATACTATGATTTTCTATTTGAGATGTGAGAATTTGAAAACTGAATTCCCTATTTCTTATAAATACAAGCACCCCTTCATACTCCAAGATTTCCTTATTAGGTATTTTTTGATCTAGGGCTGTCTCATCTAGTATTACCCACCTGTATCCAAGTTCTTTGATAATGTCAAAGGTTTCTTGTGAAAATGCCATGGCAGTAGGAAAGAATCCTGACATTTTATGTGCCTCACCAAAATATTTTTTTAATATAGCCCTGTTAATTAGTATTTGCCTTCTTACCTCATCTTTTGGTAGCATTGGTAGAAATGCTTGGTATGCAGATGTTTCTGTTAGCTCTAACTGATTTTTTTCTAGCAGTGATTTTATCTTCTCTATCACTTCCCATTTTCCCGTTTGTGCAAACCTTTCAATCATTCCGCCATTGACCTGCAAAGTTAATTTTGCTTGTGGATTTGCAAGTAGTAAGTCTAATATAGGAATATAACTTTGTTTTACTACTTTATCAAATAATTCTTTTTTCTGTGTTGGTGGTTGATAAATATATAGTATGTTTGCCCACTTCATAATTTAGCCTATTTGGTAAAATAATTCATTTATATCGTCTTGTCCTCCCATACCCTTTCTTAACCCCATAGCCCTTTTATATACACTTATATACTTTTTAGCAGAATTTTCCCACGAAAAGTCAGTATTCATTCCAGATTCAACAATTTTCCTCCATACATCTGGCTTATTATAGTTTTCAATAGCTCTTACAATAGCCCCAAAAAGAGCATAAGAATTGTAGTTATCAAATAAAAACCCATTTCCTTCTCCAGTTTTTGCATCAAAGTCAGTAATAGAGTCAGCTAATCCTCCAGTATTACGTGCTACCGGTACGCATCCATATCGCATAGCTTCCATTTGAGTAATCCCGCAGGGTTCAAATTTTGAAGGAATCAATATAATATCTGCTCCTGAAAATACTTTTTTAGGTAGTAGAAAATCAGGCATAAGATGCGTACCCACTCTTTTTTTGTACCTATTCTCCAGTTCTGAGAAAAAGCCTATAAATTGACTGTCTCCACCTCCTATAATTACCATTTGAACATCATATTCTATAAGCAAGGAATCTATGATCTGAGATACTAGGTCAAGTCCCTTTTGTGCATCAAGCCTTGTTACCATAGCAAGTATAGGGACATCTTTAACTTCAAGGTCAAATTCTTTTTGTAAATCTACTTTATTCTGTTGTCTCTTTGTAGATGTCTTAGAATTATAATTTACCAGAATATTTGTGTCTGTTTCTGGGTTCATATATGTGTAGTCTATACCATTTAGTATTCCTATTAATTTGGTTCTTACTTCTCTTAGAAGATGATCAAGACATTCCCCATAATCTGGAGTTAGAATTTCTTTGGAATATTTTTCAGAGACAGTTGTCAGTATATCTGAAAACATAATACCCCTTCTCATGAAGTTTTGCTTTTGCAATGTTGGATCAAATAGTTCTGCAATATCGGATTTCCCATTATCAAAATCTAGGTCGGGAACCTTCTTGTGGTCAAAAAGCCCTTGGTGCATAAGGTTGTGTATACTAAATACAGTAGCTATCTTTTTTAATTTTGGATTATCTACATATTTAGTCTTTAATAAATTAGGTATATGTCCTGTATGCCAGTCCGCACAATTTATTACATCTGGAGTCCATTCTGAAATTTTTAAAAACTCTATTAAACCTAAAGATAATAGTAAGAATCTAATATGGTCATCGTTGTATCCATAAACATTAGATCTTTTTTCATAGAATTCCATGTTTTCAATAAAATATACTACGGGAGAATCCAAGTTATCCCTCGCTAATTGTTTGATGTTGCAAATGATTTTTTTATCCTCACCCGCTGAAACTTCTATCCCTTCATATAACATCTCAAGGGGATATTTTTTCTCATCTATCCTTCCATATTTGGGCAGAAAAATCCTAGCATCAACACCTTCTTTTACTAATGCTTTGGTAAGAAAATATGCTACTTGTCCCAACCCTCCTATACCAGCAAAAGGATAAACCTCCGCAGATGTATATAATACCTTTAATTTGTTAACTTTACTCAGTATTGGTTTCATTTCTTATTGCCTCAGCTGTAGTTTCTGGGTACCTATCAATTACAAACCTTCCTAACAACTCAGAATATGCAAGATCAGATTGTCTGGGCATTATTTTTATAAGTAATCTCCCTTGTGATTTACTGTCAACTCTGTTTCCTAAAAATTCTATGTTTAAACTATCTATTCCTGCATTCACCATATTTCCATCTTTGTTAGGAAATTTCATATTGATGTATGCTGTAAAAATCTTTATGATTGAATTAGATATCTCTTGTATTTGTTCCGAATTAATCATTGTTAAATTAGAAAACTTTGTTGTTTTAGACACAATGTGAATTTCATCTTTAAATCTTGGAGCAAATGGTGCAAATACAATAAAATTTTTTGTTTCAAAAACATTAAGCTTTGCCGTCCTGACTGCTTCAATATACTTACCCATGTAGTCTATTCCCATTTTTTCAAATTCAGCACATACATTTTCTATTCTATCGGAATCAGGTAAGTATCCTAACTTATATACTGCTCCTATTTGAGCATGTAAGTGTGGCTGTGAAGCACCTGCAGAATATTTCATTTTTGCTGTTCCTAAATTTACCCCAGCTGATATCTGATTTATTCCTTTTATTCCAGTCATATATTGAGCCCTTTTGACCATTACAGATAATATTCCCAATATATGTTTATATTGAATTTGATCTAGTCTTTCAACATGCTCTTTAGTGAATATGATTTCGTGGTATCCTGTGTTAAATGCAAATGGATTTGGTGCCTGGTAGACTCCATATTCAGGATACTCTATAACAGGTTTCGCAACTTTATCTATATTATCAAATAGACAATTTTGTATATCTGTATTATCTGTTTTTGTTTCCTGTTCATCTGGCTGTGGTCTTAAGCTCCTGTTCTTTGATATAAGAGTGCTATGTCCCCCAAATGGGCTGATTCTCTCAACAATTTGATCTGTAATTTTTTTATCCTGTAATCTTACTTCTTCTTTTGTTGAAACTTCCAGCTCTATAAAATATGGGGGATCTTCTGTTATTAAGCTTTGTGGTATAAATTGTGTCGTTGGGAGATAGGAAATTTTTGTGTTGTTTAAATTTACCGTTTTTATCATCAAGTTTTAAATATATCAAATTAATCAATTTTTTACAAATAAAATCAATATTGATAAATGTTATTCCCACTTGAATACCCGGATGTTTATGATTGTAAAAATTATCAGCCAAACTAATATACCTAATATAGGATTTAGAATTTTTGTAAAAGTATCCCCTGATATGTATACCCCTCTGAGTGCATTAATAAGATAAGTAAGTGGAAAGTATTGAGATATACTTGATAGCCATTTAGGAAGTGCACTTAAAGGGAAAAACAAACCAGATAAAAACATCATTGGTAATGTTATTACATTTGCAACAGCAGATGCTGTCTCTATTTTATTTACTAGTGATGAGATAAGAAGACCCAATGATATAAACATCAATGCTCCTAGTATTACTACAAACGTCAGTAAGAATACATTCCCAATAATCTTTACATGATATATAAGCAAAGCAACATATATTAAAATTGCAGCTTGAGCAAGTGCCATTATTATACGTGTTAATGAGAGGCTACTTAGAAACTCAAACTTTGTTACCGTTGTAAGAAATATTCTCCTGAGCACGCTCTCTTCCCTGTATGTTATCAAGATCATCATTACCGAAAAGATTATACCTTGCATTATCGCAAGTGCAACTATTCCTGGAGTTAAAAAAGATACATAACTATAATCTTTTATTGCACTTTGAGTTATTTGATTAAATTGTACAATATTGCCCCCCTTTGTTGTTTGTTCTAAGAAACTATACTTTATTTGTGTTTCTAATAATTCCGCAATACTGTATACTTGAGAACTTTTATTTATATAAAAATTTACTTTATACAGAGGACTTTCCGGACTTACAGATGTATTCTTTTCTGCGTCAATGATTAAATCTGTATTTCCTGCTTTTAGGCTTTTATCAGCTTCACTAAGAGTTTCATTGCTTACTAGGTTAATTCCTTTTTGTTTGGATAATTCACTAGCAAATGATGATATTGATGCAGGTATATCCTTTCCCTTTATAAATGCCACATTAATGCTCTCTTGAGATGTGTTGAAAAGACCAAATATAAGCATAAGCATAAGTGGGAAAAATAAGGACCAAAAAATATTGGTCTTATTTCTAACCATCATCTTTAGCGAAGCAATTGTGAATGCGTAAATTTTTTTCATTGTTTAGTCTCTTAGCATTTTCCCCGTTAGGTCTAAAAAGACATCTTCTAAATTTGCTCTGTTATCTGTTACTATTTTCTTTTTGAATCCCTTTTCAATAAGTTGGTTTATAAGATTCTTAGGAGTATCTGTTGAAATAATTTTTCCCTGATCCATAATAGCAACCCTATCTGCCAAGTATTCTGCTTCATCCATGAAATGTGTAGTTAGGAGTATTGTCTTACCTTCTTTTTTTAAACTCTCTATTAGTTCCCATAAATTTCTTCGGGATTGAGGATCCAACCCTGTTGTTGGTTCATCCAAAAACAAAATTTTGGGATTATTTAGTAAGGTTATTGCAATCGAAAATCTTTGTTTTTGTCCCCCAGATAAGTTTTTATAGAAGACATTACGTTTTTCAATTAAATCAACCCTGTTTAAAAAGTCTGCAGGGTTTATATCTGCATTATAGAATTTTCCAAATAATGAAAGAATTTCGCTTAGTGTTAAAAAATCAAAAAAATTGTTCGATTGAAGTTGTACTCCTATAAATTGTTTTATTTTTGGATAATCTGTCTTTATATTAAGCCCATCAAGTAAAACTTCCCCTTCATCCATTTTTTTTAACCCTTCTATCATCTCTACTGTTGTTGTTTTTCCTGCTCCATTTGGTCCTAAGAGACCAAATATTTCCCCTTTGTTTACAGTAAATGATACCCCATCAACCGCTTTAACTTCTCCATACCTCTTTTTTAAATTTTCAACCTGGACTATTTTATTCATAATTAATTCACATATTCTACATTATTACTAATGCATATTTCAATGGTCTTTTTTATACTATATAATAATGTTATGTTTACTATTCTTGCACTATTTCTCTCTGCTGCAGTGATATCTTTTTTAGGCACACGGCTTATAATTTTAAATAGGCTCAATCATGATATTGTAAGTTTTTGTTTTGGAATAGTATTCATTGCCTTTGCTTTTGATACTTCATTAATTGCTCTTGGAATGATATTGCACCATTACTATGTATACTTCCTTGCAGCTTCAAATATTTTTTACGCTATTGCCAATGGTTATTTATTTGTTAGTGTTATTTCCTTTTATATTAATTTAGATGTGAATGCAATTTCTTTTATTGTTCTGGCAAATGTTCTGTTATTTTTAATTGAAGATATATTACTCTTTATTTACCCGGTAGTTCCTGAAGTATATCGTAGCCTTCATATAATTTCTTACACAAATAATTTCTTTACACCACCTTTCCTATTTCACGTAATAGCCTCTGCAGTAATTTATTTAACACTTATAATTTTATACTCCATGGTTACATATAAAGTTAGGGCAAACTATTTAGCAAAAAGAAAAGCTTTATTTGTTGCCCTGGGTCTTGTTTCTGGATCCCTTACAGTAATAACCTCCGAAGCTTTTCCTCATAATGTGATTATCAGTATAATTGGAAGTTTTGGTTATCTTATTGGTTTTTCTGTTGCATTAATAGGTCTTACCCCATCCTTAAAAAGTGATAATACTAAGTAGTGTTGATTTTATGATTTGAAGAATAACCAATTTTTAGGGTCACTTCGTAGTTTTACAAGAATAAATGTTCCATATAACATTTTCCCTTTTATTTCTACTTTTATAAGATTTTCTTTTTTCTCTTTTAAGATATATGTACCCAAATCCCACACATGAACGGTTCCTGCTCCATACTCACCTTCAGGTATTTCACCTTCAAAATTGTAATAAGACAAAGGATGATCTTCTGTTTGAACTGCAAGTCTTTTAATTCCTTGTTTATTCATGGGTATTTTTGTTATGGCCCAGCTTTTAAGTACCCCATTCTCTTCTAACCTCAAATCATAATGAAGGTGGGATGCATGATGTTCCTGTATGGAGTAAATCAATCCCTGACCTAATTTTTGTGATTTATTTTCTGAGGGTTCTGGTGTTTTTGAAAAATCTCTCTTCTTTTTATATTCCTCTAACATATTTATATTCTAGATGAAGGACAAATATTGTTCAATGGACATATTTCACATTTTGGCCTTCTTGCTATACAAATGTTTCTACCTAAAGCAATTATGAGGTTCGAAAAGTGTAAATAATCCTTTGGGCTCATAAGTTTATTTAATTCTTGCTCTATCTTGACTGCGTCTTTCTTGCAAGTAAGTCCAAGTAAATTTGCTATCCTTGTCATATGTGTATCAACTATTACTCCTTCATTTCTTCCAAAACAATTTGATATAACTACATTTGCAGTCTTTCTTCCAACTCCAGGTAGTTGAGTCAACTCTTTCATACTATCAGGTACTTTACTTCCATAATCCTTTACTAATTTTATGGATAGCTCTTTTATATGTTTTGCTTTGTTTCTGTAAAAACCTGTTGACCTTATATCTTGTTCAATTTCTTCCAAAGGTGTTTTTATGTAATCTTCGGGTGTTTTATACTTTTTAAAAAGTTTTTCTGTAACTATATTAACTCTCTTGTCTGTACATTGTGCTGCAAGTATGGTCGCAACTAAAAGTTCAAATGGGTTTGTGAAATCTAGAGTAATTTTTGCATCAGGATAAAGGTTTGATAGTCTTTTTATTATTTCCTGGATATATTTTTTTTTGTCTTTTATTTCCATGAATTATTTTCATTGTACAATTTTTACCAAAATTGTTATAGCTTATATATTAAAAATGTTTTAGATGTATTGAATTCTTTATATCTTTATTGTATAAAAAAATAGCCCCATGATTTAATTTATTTTATATGTATTTATGGAATTTCCCTCAAAAGAATCAGTTCCTCCCTATAGTGAATTGTATGTCCCTGAAAAATTTACAAGAGAGGAACAATATTTTCTAGCTCCCTTTTTTTCTAATTTGGATAAACCTTGTTATGTTGTAAGGAACCTACCTCCTGAAGTTGGTGGAGCTCTTGCTTCTAGATACTCTCGTTTATCTGGAACTCTTAGGCGTACATTTTTTAATGAGTATATAAGAGAAATGGTATATCCTGAGGTTGCAAGTGATTGGGAAAAAATTCCTGATAGTCAAAGAATGGAGCGTCAGAAAAGTTCTAGTGAATTTAGATTATGGGTTGATAGTTTTCACAATGGGGCTTGTATAGATACAAGGAGAGGTCGTGCATTCTTTGGACGATGGCTTTTAGAATATGGGGATGATTCAATTGCTGAGCTTACGGGTGGAATTATGGTATGTTTTGAAGGAGTTTCTAATGTAGTTGTTAACAGTATGGAAATGCAAAGAATAGGAATCTCTCCTATTGAAAAATCTTCAAGATTTGTATCTTTTAGTAATAAAGATGAAAGAGGAAAATATCCATATGTAACTCCTCATGAGATAATTAGTGCTGGTTTTGAAGTTGAATATGAAGCCTTGATGGATAAACTTTTTACATTATATTCTAAATTAGAAATACTTTATTTTGATTATGTTAAACACCACTTATTTCCAATAGAAAGTGATGAAAGTAGTAGTGTATTTGAGAGATCCCGTAAGGCTAAGGTATTTGATGATATAAGAGATTTGCTTCCATTCTCTACCAAAACTAATGTTGCTTTTTCTGGTAATGCCAGAGCATTTGAAAATTTAATTAATCGTTTGATAGCTAACCCTATATCAGAGGCAAGGTATTGGGGACATATGGCTTACAATGAGTTATATGCTTTATATCCTTCACTCTTTTCTAGGATTGGTAATGAAAGGGGAGCAGATGTTCAAATTTATAGAAGAGACTATCAAGAGCTTGCTTCAGATCATGTAGGTAAATATTTAACTCCTCGTGAAAAAAATGGTCGATTTTCTAAAGAACAAGTGACCTTATCAAGTTATGATAAAGAGGGTGTTGAAAAGGTTATTGCTGCACATTTGTTCCATTTGCAAAATTCAGGAATGACAGAAGAAGAAGTGTTAGAGGTTGTAAGAAACTTTACTGGAGAAGAAAAAGCACGAATAATGGAAGATATTTTTTCTGTTCGCCATGCAAGAGGTGATGTACTACGAGAAAAAACTAGACACAGAAGGGTTCCTAGGGCTTTTGAAGCTTCTTCGTATATAATAAATATTGTTTCCCGTGGTGGAGATTTAAGAGATTTAATGCGACACAGAATGTTAACCTTCTATAGGCATGGATTAACAACTAGGTTTGGATGGAGGGTTGAAGAAGATTTAAGAAAATTTGGTATGTATCCTGATATTGAAGGTGTGCTTTTGGAATCTGAGGCTTTATACGAAAAAATTGTAAAGATAGATCCATTAGTAGCACAGTATATTGTTCCTTTTGCTTTTTTTCAATCATATTCAATGCACTTAACTGCGAGAGAAATATTTTGGTTATGTGAATTGAGGTCTGGAGAAGCTGGAAAGCCGGCATATAGAAAAATTGCCCAGGATATAAGTACTGCTGTAAGGCGAGTTCATCCACTGTTATTTGCGCATATGCATACTGATTATAATCAGTATGGACTTGCAAGGAGGTCTGCTTTGAAGAGAATAGAATCAAAATTAAAGCAATAAGGATACAAATGATAATTTTACAACTTTATTAATAATTATGTCAGAAGTCGTTGATGGCAATGTTTTTGCTTTTGAGAATTTAACAAAAGAGGGTAAAGTTAAAAGTATTATTGTTGATGGTCTTGATGGAGCTGGTAAAGGTACTATTGTAGATGCTGCAACTGAAATACTTTCTCAAGAGTATGGATATGACACCTTATGTGTAAAATACCCTTTGTATGAAACTCACTGGGGAATTATTTTAAGACACCTATTATATGAAGATGATGAAGGTCTAACCCTTGATGAGAGAATGATTGTATATGCCCTGAATCGTATTGAAAGTATATATTCTTTGCAAAGATCTGTATTAAATTTAGCCAATAGAGGTAGGTATCCTTTATTTGTATTGTTTGATAGATTTGTTACTTCAAATGTCCTTACAGCGGCTTATTATTTTGCAAAAACGAGAAAGTCGTTACCTTCTAAAAGAGAAGTTGATGATCTTTATTCAAAAATGCAAAATATAGATAGTTATTTTTTAAGGAAAATGGGACTTGAAGGTTTTCATGTAACTATTCCTGTTGTAAGTACTAGTGTTTCTCTCGATGCGATTATGGCAGATGGAAAGAGGAATAGAGGAGCAGATTTGTATGAGAATACTAGTGTTCAAAATATTGCAGATGCTTTTTATAAACAACTTTCAGAGCAACACCCTGATACTTTTTCTTTGTTTAATCAAGTACGGGAAGGAAGAAGAATGTCAGGAGAAGAAATTGCAAGGATGCTTGTTGGTAAGGAAGTTGTAGGTATTCCTCAACTCCCTGGTTATGGTACTTCTTCTAATTTAGCATTCATTGGTGTTGATGAAGAAAGTGAGATGGGAATTCAAAAATTAGTAATGTCTTCTCCTAGGTTATTAGGTCTAGATAGGAGATTTAAGTCAAAGTAAAGTTGAAGATAAAAATATCATATTTATATTACCCTGACAGGTTTATCTGATAAAGTGACATGTTCCCATTCAAAAACACTTTTTCTAATACGAGGAACCCTATGTATTGGATTAATTAATGCAACTGTTATATTTCCAGAAAGTTTTCCTGTATGGTTATGCATTTCGTGCATCCTTTTTGCAGCATAAATAGTTTGTGTGCTGAGGTGATTATCATGATCAAGGGCAACCAATAGGTCACTCCCATTTGGAGATAAAAATTTTGCTACAGCAGGAGGCTTGTATTGAAATGTATTATCTCCTGATTTTACCTGCATTGGTACTCTTAAGCTAAAAATATTTATACCAAACATATTAAATGTCATTTTAGCCATTGCTAAATAATACTCTATGCTCTTTTTATCCAAAACTGTCACCGTTGGATTTATAAAATCAAATGGAAGTGATACCATGTCAACCCTGATCATTTCTCCTGGACCAAAATATTCCCATGTGGCAAATTGATCTCTTACTTGATCTAAAAATCTTTGTGGTGTTTCTATTTTTGTAATTTCTGGTTCTGGGTGAGTTTCTATAACTCGTTCTAAGGGGATAATTCCATTGACTATCCCTTTTTCATCATTCATAACGGAATAATACAGTAATAATATACTATTTACAAGTTATTGCGTGAGGTTATTATCTTCTAGAAAATGAAGAGAGTCTATTGATGCAATACATCCCATTCCTGCAGATGATATGGCCTGTTTGTATTTAGGATCAGATACATCCCCTGCTGCAAATATTCCTGCAATATTTGTTTTTGTAAAATCATGTACCTTTATGTATCCATTATCGTCAATATCAATACTACTCTTAAATATTGAGGTGTTTGGTGTATGTCCAATTGCAATGAATACTCCATCAAGTGGTACATTTTTAGTTTCTCCAGTTTTATTATTAAATATATCAATAGAAACTACCTTGTCCTCTCCTATTATATCTTTGATTTCACTGTTAAAGATAATCTCTATCTTTGGATTATCCTTTACTCTATCCTGCATTATTTTGGATGCCCTAAATTCATCTCTTCTGTGAATTAAATATACTTTTGATGCAAATTTAGACACAAATAAAGAATCTTCCATTGCACTATCTCCTCCCCCCACAACAGCTACGACCTTTTCTTTGAAAAATGCTCCATCACAAGTTGCACACCCAGATACTCCTTTTCCCATAAGTCTCTTTTCTCCTTCAAGCCCTAACCATTTTGCAGATGCTCCTGTAGAAATAATGATTGTGTGGGCATACAATTCCCCATTCCTTTCAGTAGAGACAACAAATGGTTTTTTTGAGAAATCTACAGAGATAGCAGTATCATCAATAATTTTTGTTCCAACATTAATTGCCTGCTCCCTCATACTGTTCATGAGTTCTGGTCCCAATATTCCATTTTCAAATCCTGGAAAATTTTCTACTAAAGAGGTTACTGTTAATTGTCCTCCTGGCTCATTTCCCGATAATAGTACTGGTTCAAGGTTAGACCTGGATGAGTATATTGCCGCAGTAAGACCTGCAGGACCTGAACCTAAAATTAAATTCTTAATAATATTCATAAAATTGCTAAGGCTATATTAATTCAAAGTTTTATATCTGTCAATTATTCCTTTAATGATATTTTAATTTTGAGGGCAGATAATATAGACATGAAGAAAATAATACTTCGGCAAATTCAGAGTTTAACCTTTATACTAGGGAGCCACATCGGGGCTCCCTTCTTGTTTTATGTCAATTATTAATATAACATTCTGTTTATGAAAAAATGGTTACTATGTCTATCTCCATACATATTTTTTTTACTTTTTAGGATTCCAACTTTTTTTGATCCATATTATTATGTAGATAATGGTATCTATGCTGCCATTGGAGAAGGTTTAAATCATGGATTGGTACTTTATAAAAACCTTTATGATAATAAAACTCCGGGTATTTATTACTTATATGCCCTGTTAGAGAAATTACACATAGATTTAAATTTTTTAATACAATCATTATCTATTGTTGCTGGTGTTGTAAGCTTATACCTACTTTTTAAAATCACAAAAAAACTATTCTTAAATGACTTACTTTCGTATGTATCTTCATTTATTTTTGCTTTTCTTATAGGAAGTACTATTTTTGCAGGAAACCTTGCCAATGTAGAGAATTTTCTTCTACCTTTTGCCCTTTATTCCATATATCTTATTATAAAGAATAAAGAGAAATTATCTTTATTTGTTATATATCTTGCAGGTCTTATTTTGGGCCTTGGACTTTTATTTAAATTTACAATCATTTTTGATGGAGGATTCTTGTGTATTGCATTTCTATTTTTATACGGATTTATAAAATTTATTAAATATTCGATAATTTATATTCTAGGTCTTATTACTCCAATTGGAATATTTTTAATTTGGGAATTTTTGATTCATAATTTCCATACTGCGTTTTCAATTATGTTTCTTGGAAATGTTGGTTATGTTGGTTATGACACCTCTGGATATAAGTATATAATAATAAATTTTATATCATTGTTAACATTGTTAACTATTCTATTTATTTTATATAAAAAGAAAATTATACGTGAAAATATTACTCTTGTAATCATATGGTTTATGTTTGAGTACTTTGGTTCTTTGTTTTCTGGAAGACCATATTGGCATTATCTCATACTTACTTCTGCCTCATTATCTGTCCTGGCATCATATATCATTTTGATTCCATATAATATTAAACTTGTCTTTCGCCTACTTACTATCTTTGTTTTTCTATCTCTTGTTTACTTTTTAGGTCTATACTTTTTAAGAATAGAAAATATGACAAATGTTAAAGCTCAGTTTATAAAGGATTATAAATACTATACTAATTTTATTGAATTTGCTTCCGGAAAAATTGACAGAACAGAATATTTTTCATCTACATATTTTAAATATAATACAAATGTTGCTTATGAAAAACATTCAAGTAGTTCAAATATAATGTATACCATATCTAATGCAATATTATCTGTTTATAATGTCAGGAATAAACCTATTTTTATTTGGGGGAATTTTCCATGGGTTTACTATATTACTGGTAGTTATCCTGCAGGAAGAATTGTTGCTGACTTTGCTTCCCCTTATACTTCCTCAATTTTGAAGAAACTTACTTTCAAATCAATAGAAAATGCAACTCCTGTAGTAATAGTTACATATAAAGATGGATATAAATTTCCAGGCTTATTCCGATATATAGCACAAAATTATGTTTATAGTAAGAGTATAGACGGTGCTGATATTTACATATTAAAAACTCTTTCAAGTTTTTATGTTTCCCCTTAATTAAGGTATTTGGGATGTTGTAGCGTTTAGCGTTGGATATGTAGGCATTGGAAAATTCTCTACAGGTAAATTCTCCATTTGTATATAGTTCATTATAAAGTCATGAACCATTGGTCCTGCCTGAAATGCTCCTACTGCATCCTGAGACATGTTTGTATCATTTGTATTTCCAGCCCACCCCCCAACAGATAGTTGTGGGATAAACATGTAGTCAGTTACGTCTTTTGGCCCATTACTTGTTCCATCTTTAGATCCGTATTCTCTACCCTGGACAGAGTAATAATATGTTACTGACCCATACATTGGTGCTTTCATTGATGTATCTCCTAATACTTGGTCCATTTCTGCAACTGCATTTGCATCAAGTATCCTTTTTTTAGGTAGATTAGTATTATTCAGTAAAATTACACCATTAGATTCTACAATTTTTTCAAATGGAGTTGATTGTGCATAATACCCCCCATTTGCTAGCGCATTATATGCTCCAACCATATTTGTTAGTGTTAATCCTGCATCTCCTAGTACTAATGGAAGTCCATAATATGTATTCGGATTAAGTTTTATTCCTTCAGATTCAAGAGTATTAACTCCATTCTGATATCCTATTGCTGCAAGCATCTTTATAGCGGGAATATTTATCGATTGATTTATAGCTCTATCAATGGATACCCATCCTACAGTATACCCCTCATAGTCCACAGGACAGTAACTTCCATAGCATATTGGGGCATCATCTATCATTGTGTCTGGAGAATATCCCATCTCAAATGCTTTAATATATATAAGTGGTTTCATTGCTGAACCTTGTTGTCTTGGTTCATCAGCCATATTTAACTGTTGTTCTTGATATGATGGTCCCCCTATCATTGCTAATATATATCCATTTTGTGGGTTGTCGGCAACAAGAGCTGCACTATTTGCATCAACTGGAGCAACATATTTTTGGTAGTCTTCTGATACCA
>JAJZLI010000053.1:2685-12589 GCA_021803645.1 bacterium | reverse complement strand
TTGAGTATTCACTGTAGTGTATACCTTTAATCCTCCAGCTAATACATAGTTACTATATTTTTCCATTAGCTTGTTTATTACATACTCAGTAAAGTATGGATCCTGATCTATTTGAAAGTATGGTGTTTCAGTGTTTATTTTCTCTTGGTTTATATCTGATTGTGTTATTGCCCCAATATTAAGTAACATAGTAAGTAGTTGATCCTTGAGTTTTATTGCAATTGCAAGGTCTGTTTGATTGCTTGAGTATGGTGGAATGTTTATAAGGTGGTATAATATTGATGTTCCCTGATATAAAGAAGGATTTTCTTCATATTGATAAGCTTTTTCTTCTTGTCCGTATATTTTTCCAATAATACCCCCAGTGGAGGAATATATTACAGTTGATGCTGTTGGGGGATTTATAATAGTCGAGCTAGGATTTGTACCTCGAAATTCGGTATATGATACTGTAACATTGTTTGTTTTTATATTAATTACTGTAATAATTAATGATGCAATTATTGCAACCAATAATATACTTGGTAATATAATTAGTAGTATTTTTATTTTCATTATTTATCCTTCTTCAAGTTTTTTATTAATAGTTGTAATAGTATTTTTTGCCTTTGATAACATTTTTGAACATACCTTATATAAAGATGCTCCTTCTTCAATTTTTTTAATTGTTTCTTCTAAGGAAAGATTACCACTATCCAACTCTTGCAATATCTTTTCAAATCTTTCGAATGCATCTGTAAATGTAATTTCTTTTTTCATTTTTCTATTACCTCACTTTTAATATTTCCATCTTTAAGTTGTAATTGTAACATATCACCAACGTTAACATCATTAACAGATGATATTAACTTTCCATCTTTATATGTTATTGAATACCCTTTTTTTAGTATATACTCTGGAGAGAATAATTCAAACATTTTAAATTTTTCCTTTATAGATTTTAATTTATATTCAATCTCATATGAAAATTTAGATATTTTATTTTTTAATTCTTTTAAAATAAGCTCTCCACTATTTATAACTTCGTTTGATTTGCTTTGTAGTATATGTACTCCTTCATATAAGGTTTGTTGTTTTTTATTATAAAATTTGTCTAATATTCCTTTAATCTTTTCATAATTATGTGCTATTGCTGTTTGTTTTATTTCTATCATGTTTTGTACACCTCTTTGTATGTGCAATATGCCTTTATTTAATTTATCTATTAATTCTTTTTTATCAGGAGATATAAGTATTGCTGCCTGCGTTGGTGTTGACGCCCGTATATCTGCTACAAGGTCAGAGATTGTTACGTCTCCTTCATGTCCTATTGCAGATACAGTAATTTTTGTGGAATTGAAAATTGACCTTGCTACTGACTCACTGTTAAATGGCATTAGATCTTCTATAGACCCTCCTCCTCTTGTTAGTACTATAACATCTATGTTTTCTTGTGATTTGAAGTATTCTAGTCCTTGGATAATTTCTTTTTCGGCTTCCTTTCCTTGAACATTAGCATCGTAAAGATATATGTTTGCAATTGGAAACCTTGACTCCATTGTTTTGCAAAAATCTTTGTATGCCATTGATGATTTTTCCAGTGAAGTAATAACACCTATATTTAGTGGAAATGAAGATATATTTTTTTTGTTTTCAGCACTAAATAGTCCCTCCTCTTTCAATTTTTGTTTTGTAATTTCTATTTGTGCATATATATCTCCACTGCCAATAACTTTCAAATCTTTTACATAAAACTGATACTTTCCAGTCTTTTCATATATTGTAAGGTAACCAAAACCAACAACTTTTACCCCATCTTTAATAATATCTTTATATTTCAATAATTTTTTATCAAAGTTTACACACGATATTATAGATTTACTATCTTTGAGTGAAAAAAAAGTCCATCCTTGTGACTGTACTTTATAGTCTGATATTTCTCCTTCAATCCCAATATCATAAAAATTTTCTTCAAGAAGTCGCGATATATTATTGTTTATTTCTGATACAGTAAAAACACCTTCCATAATTTCTGTAGTATACCAACTCCAGATCTATACATACACCCACTTAGTGTTTTTCCTAAATTCAATATTTGTTAAATTTCTTTGATTTGATAGAGTTGTTTTTGTTCAAACCCTTTCTTTTTATAGTATTCCCTTGTTCCTATTGAAGATATAACTGCAATTTTTGTAAATTTATATTTTTTTGCAATTTTCTCTGCTCTTTTTATTAATCTAGTTCCTAACCCTATGTGTTGTGCGCCTCCATTTTTCTCTCCTATTGCAAGGGATCGACCATATACATGTACTTCCCTTATAATTACAGAATTTTTTAATTCTTCTATGAAATGATCTGTCTTCTTTTTAGGAATCGATAATCTGAGAAACCCTAATATTTTTTTATTGGATTTATATGTAAGAAAATATTCTTTTGATACACTGGTATTATATTTGTAACAATCAGCATAAATTTTTTCTATTACTTCATCCTTTATTTCATTACACCTAATGCATTTACACGTTTTTCCTCTTTTCTTCATGACCTCTTGGGCTACTTGCCTCAAGTTTGTTTTCTTATTCCCATCTACTATATATGTAGATGGTATATCTCTTATCAGTCTGTTAATCCTTGAAAACTCTTTTACCTTGGATTTTGCATAGACTAAAACTTCAATTAATTCCTCTTCCGTATATGGCATATATCTTTTGCTCTTCCAGTAATCATACAGCTCTGCTGTTTCTATGATTGAGCAAGGATATATTTTTATTTCGTCTGGCATATAACCCCCGTCTTTGTATATTCTCATTATGTCCTTTTTATCTTTTTTAGGAGATGATCCATATAGATTAGGCATCCAGTGAATTTGTATTTTGAACCCTGCTCTCCTTAATATGGATATAGCCCTTTTTTGGTCTTGCGAATTTTCTCCTCTTTTATTTTTTTCAAGTACTGTATCATCTGTACTTTGTATACCAAGCTGTATTCTTGTTCCCCCTATCATTCTTAAATGAATTGCCTCCCTTTCTGTTATTCTGTCTGGCCTTGTCTCAAGTGTTATTCCTATGCACCTGTATTGTGCTGTAGAGTTGATGGCCTGTTCTTTTAGCAGTTCATCTATTTTCCAATTTTTAGGTGGATCTATCTCTGTAGACGTTGTGTCAAAATTAATTCTATTTTTTATATATTTGTACTTTTTTTCTTTCTTGTATTCAAACTCATTCATTGCCTGAATGCATCGTTTTATAAACCACTCTTGGTAATCTCTTGGATATACACTCCATGTTCCTCCCAAAATTAGAAGTTCTAATTTTTCTGTTGTATGCCCAATGTTTTGCATTGCTTGCAATCTATTCTTTACTTGTAAATAAGGGTCAAACTTATTCATTAATGCCCTTTGTGCTCCAGGTTCTAGTGATAGGTAACTTTTTGGCATCATTACATCATTAGGACAAAATATACATCTTCCTGGACATGGAAAAGGTTTTGTAAGAACTGTAATTGGAACAACTCCAGAAATTGTTCTTGTTGGTTTTAATTTAATTTTTTCAATTAAAGATTTATTTATGTTAATTTTATTATTACTACAGTAATTGATATATGTATTAATAATCTCTGCTCTTGAAAATTGGTACCCTTTTGAATTTTCTTTTATAATATTTAATGGGTTATTGTAATTTTTTATAGTAAGTTTCTTTACTATATCTATACTTACTTTCTCTCTCTCCATAATATGTATTATACTATACACTATGATTAAAGATGATCTTTCTAAGATAAATAAGCATTTTTACAATGAAAATGCTAAAGATTTCTCTCTATCTCGAGCTAATGTATGGGATGGGTTTTTATATATTAAAGATAAATATATAAAAAATGGAGATAATATACTGGATATTGGCTGTGGAAATGGAAGATTTGCTAAAGTACTTGATAGTAGTATGGATTATACTGGCGTTGATTTTTCTTCAAAACTTTTAAATATTGCAAAACACTCTTTCCCCCAATACAAATTTTATTTAAGAGATGTTACTAAAGAAGGTTGGTACAACAATATTGGGTTATTTAATGTAATTGTTGCCATTGCAATGTTTCACCATATTCCTGAAGATAAATCACGTAATACTTTTTTGAATGATGTAAAAAAAATATTAAAAAAAAATGGGATTTTTATTTTTTCAGTATGGAATATTTCTAATATAGAAAATTATAAACCAATAAAGGGGAAGAAAAACGATTACTTAATTCCATGGCAAAATAGAAATTCCTTTAGGTATGTACATAAATTTCAAAACGATGAAGTCGAAAATTACATATCTTTGTCACCTTTTCAGCTTATTGAAAAATTTCAATTTGAACAGAATTCTTACTTTGTTGTATCTTGAAACTGTTTTATTAGAAATGATATGTCCTTAATAATATCCTTTATTTTCTTTCTTGATGAGTATGAGGCCGCATTTTTATGTCCCCCTCCATTAAAATCTGAATGCCCGGAGAATTTAGCAAAATTCACAGTGTTTGTATAAGCGTTTCCTCTCATGGATATTACATAGAAATCTTTTTTTTCTGTAATAATTAAGTATATTGGGTAATCTGACAATGATATTTGAAAGTGTGATCTGTATATATTAATATAATTTTGCAATTCATCCTCCCTTATTTTTAATTTTGCCATGATTCTTTTAGACACATATAGATATACAAACCTTGGCCTTTTGTGATATTTTGTTCTCTTTATTAATTCTTGAAAAACATCTGCATCTTTTTCGTTTATATCAGATGTGTATATACTCGATAATTTATCATATTCTATATTGTAGGTGGCTAACTCTGATGCTGCCCTTAATGTTTTTGACGAAGTTGACCACCTAAAGAATCCTGTATCTGATGCAATCCCAAAAAATAATAGTTGTGCCTGAGAATCTGTTAATTTATATCCTTGCAGTATTTGGGTATATACTATTTCAGATGTTGATGAAGCTTCCTTGTCGTATATATTGTATTTTGCATACATAGGGTTGGATTCGTGATGGTCTATGGCAAGCATTTCTATATTTTCTGGAAATATAAAGTTAGGGTGTTTGTCCATATCATATAGTTGGGATAGGTTGCCTGCATCCATGGCTATAATAACTTCATATTCAAAATAATTTATTTTTGTTGTATCGGTAGCGCTTATTTGGTCTGTATTGGGAAGGAATGAATATCTCTTATTAACTTTTTTCCCTGTATATATATCTGCAACCTTTCCTTGATCTTCTAGGTATTGTTTTAGTACTATTGAGGATCCTATACTATCACCATCCGGTGATGATATTAGTATTACAAATTTATTGTATCTTTTGAGTATTTCTGTATCTGATATTGGTTTCATTTTGTTATTATATCATAGGAAATGATTCTAATTAATACTTATTTTATTAGGATAATATGCGGTAATTAATTTTCAAAAGATTTTAAAACTTCACTGTTTTTTAGAAGAATAGTTTTATTAGAAGTATACATTAATCCTTTGTTAGGATCTGTACTAAATCCTAAATAGATTACATATACATTTCTCTTTTTTAATTCTGAAATAGCTGGTTGTAAATCTGAATCAGAACTACAAATAATTGCAGTATCTAATTTTTTATCACATGCAAGAGTTACTAAATCTATTGCTATCTTTACATCCACCCCTTTCTCTCTAAACAATGTTTTTCCATCCACTTTTTGAGCTCTTACATTCCCACTAATTTTAAATTCATAACCTTGTTTTACTAATGTATTTCTCAGTTTTCTTTGTGATTTAATTAATTCTGTTGATTTTTCAGGTGTATCCTTGTTGTCATGTAGCCTTGCATTATAGAAAATTTTCTTGGACATTTTTAGATGTTTTAATTTGTTTTCGAATAATGTATTTAAATTAATTTTGTATATCTCTATTTTATCTTTATGTAATTTATCTTTGTATAGAATCTGTTCAATTTTATGAGTAAAATTTTCTCCATCAATAAATAATATGTTTTGTTGCATGTGCATTTATATAAATATATAAAAAAACCTCAGCGGGTTTTTCAACACTGGCTGAGGTGTGTATATGCCCTAGAGTTTACATGATTTTTATTTAAAGGTCAATGCATTGTATTTTATTTTGTACTCTTTACTTCTTTCCAAATTTTAGAAAATGGTAATTTTTTTATTTTGATGTCCTTAAATATTACAACCCATAGGTATATTCTCGATAAAAATAACAAAATTAAATAATATCTTTCTTTTAGTGTTTTAGGATATTGAAAGAACCCTCTTAATCCATATTTTGTTTCTTTACTAAACGACCTATTACTTTTTTCTTTATCTATAAAACTTTGTGTATATCCTCCGGCACTTCTTCTTTTTTGTATTATCCAATCTTTAAAATTTGTTGGATATTTGACATACACTACTGCATTTTCTTCATATACTATTTTATACCCTTTAGAGTGTATACATTGAGAAATATATCCATCTTCTGAAAGAGATTCTTTGGGTATCTTACCTATTAGATTTTTTCTTACTGCCATTAAATACCCAGTCATTTCAAAGTATTCGTTTTTCTTTTGTAGGTCTTTTCTTAATGTATTTGCACACTCTACTAAAAAGTGTGACCAATAACCTAACGCATTGTTTTTGCTATTTAATGATATTACCTTTCCCGTAACACCTCCGACACTTTTATTTTGAAATATTTTTGTTATGTAATGAATTGATCCTTTTTTAATATATACATCCCCATCTGTAAATATAATTATGTCTTCCTTTACCTTATCTATTGCAAAATTTATTGCAGATGCCTTACCTTCCCTTTTATCATTAATTATTTTAATATTTTGGTATTTTTGCTCTAAATTTTTGTAATATTTTTCTGGAGTTACTATATATATTGGTAGGTTACTATCAATGACACTTTCAATAGCTTTTTCTATGTTTTCTTTTCCCTTTGTTGTAATAAGTATTGCAAATTTCATCTTTTCATAATTATATACTATCTGATATAATTTAGTTATGGACTTTAGTAAAGTAGCCAGCATTGACACAATTAATAATGTTATTAAAAAATTAGAGGCACGTAATATTAGTGCCATACTTGTCAAAGATAAATCAGATGCTCTATCTAAAATTATAGATATGATTTCTGAAGGGTCTTCTTTATTAGAAGCCTCCTCTACTACATTAAAGGAAATTGGATTCGATGACTATCTTACTGTTAATCCTAAGAAATGGGATATACTAAAGAATAAAATTCAAGCTGAAAGTGATGAAGTAAAAAGAGCTGATTTAAGGAGACAACTAACCTATACCGATTATACAATTGGTAGTATTCATGCTCTGACAAAAGAAGGTGAAGTAATTTTTGCTTCAGCTTCTGGATCTCAGGTTCCTGGATATATTTATACTGCCAAGCATGTTATTTGGGTTGTTGGGGCACAAAAAATTGTAAATAGTGTTGAAGATGGTATTAAGAGAATAAGAGAATATGTCTTCCCAAAGGAGGATGCAAGAATGAAAAGTATTGGTGCTCCTGGATCTAACATTGCTAAAATAATACTATTTTATAAAGAAATGATCCCTGGTAGGGTAACCCTTGTACTTGTAAATGAACAATTGGGTTTTTGATTTTAGATATATTTGTCTTTTATTTTAACTTGATGGAGTTTTGTAAAGTATATTATTAAACACTTTATCTACGTTGCCCCATATGTTGTCCTCTATAAAATAAATTTTATTTGTTTTTTATAAAAATGAGGTAGTCTGGATTATTTAAAATAACATTATAATATTTATCTATATATAATTTATTAAGGTTTAATAATGGATTACCTTTTATTTTTGAAATTACAATGTATTTAGCATACTCCCATGGTGCCTTTTGGGCTTTCTGCCAAAATGATATGTTGTTTTCATCTATAACATAAGCTAAGTTTAGTTTTGACTCTTGAATAAATGAAGCTGTGTCCTGCATGTAGACCATGACCTTTTGTTTTTTTACATATGCCCTGTCAAATATTGATACACTTTTTTTTGTATAGGCACCACTTTGAGATTGTAATATCAGCTTTTTATAATTATAAATATATGGGTTTTGATAAAAATTATATAATGTTAGATATGTTATCATGGCAATAACAATATATGTGATTACCTTTTGTATAATGTATAGTTTTCTTGTTTTTGTTTTTAAATCAAGAAACTCCCCAAGTAGTATAGCAGGAACAATTGATTCGAAAAGTATAAAGTATGACCCTATATATATACCAGTTACTATTATGTTATGAGAGATATATATACTATTCCATCCCGCTAGTATGGATATTAAATAATATAAAGGAGCAGATAGTAGTATTAAAGTGAAGTAGTAAAGGTAATTACCCCTTTTCTTGATTAGTATTGTTGCTCCTGAGAGTATGGCAATAATTGGTAGAGTTATACCGAGAGTATCTTGTAGTGATTTAATGTAGAATATTATTGAATTTAAATTCAAGGAAGATATTTTTACCGTATTAAGATACTCAAAAGGTAATATGTTGTTAAATGCGAGGAATGAAATATGTCTGTAAACAAATAGTGAATATAAAATTGTATAAATTTCTCCCAATAATGCTATGAATAGAAATGTTATAAGTGTTCCCTCAAGTTTCCTCAAGTTCTTTTGAAAGAGGGTATATTTGAGAATAATAAAAATAGAAATAAAGATGGGAAATACAATACCCGCAGATAATGTTAGTGTCGCTAGGGCAGATAATATGCTTGATACAAAAAGATATATTCTTTTGTTTTCCTTAAGGAACTTATATGTATAATAGAAAATTAATATAGAAAACATTAAAAATATAATCTCTGGAGAGGATTGCCCTATAAGGGATAGAATGTTTACATTAAAAAGAAATACAGATACACCTGCAAATGCAGCAATATACGAGTTTGTGAAAAGACGAATTGATTTGTATATATATACATTTGTTACCGTGAAAGATAATATCAAAAGAACAAGGGGTGCAAATCCACTATGCCACAGCATTTTATTCCATATGAATAAAATCATTAGGGTATGAAAAAATGGAGAGTATATACCAACATAAGGTAAGCCCATCCCAGAGCTTGATATCATTTGTCTTGCAAGGTCTGTGTTTTGGGCTGCAGAACTTAGTAGATTTAAAAGTCCATTTTCCCAAAGGATATATGCTGTTGAGATACTCGTAATTAGGGATGTTAAGATAATAAATAAGATCCCATTTTTTTTAATATACATATTCATTTAGCTAAATGTAGGTTTTTAGATACATGCTTTGGAGAATTCTTTAAGTGATTTCCATGCACAGTTTTTTCCCATGAATATGGTTTGAAAATAAACTGAATAAATGCCCTTGCTGTTGCAATTGCCAGAAGCATCCAATATATAGGAGATAGAATACAATATTTTACAACAGAAAACTTATTCCTCCTATATACCCCTACCAAGTTTAAGTATGTAAACATTAAATTTCCTGCAAGAAACGTGATAAATGAAATATATAATATTGGAGCTGGAAATGAACTAGAGATTATTGGCGCTTTTGTAATTAACCATATAATAAGTAGTACCCAATATAATAAATTTAATATATTTATAATTACAGTTCCAGGCACTACAAAAAAGAACCCTATAAAATTAACCCAACCCCCTATTTGATTTTTGAATTTTATTGGGTTTCTCATATGTACTATGCTGGTTTGCATAAAACCTTTCATCCACCTTGTTCTCTGTTTTATCCATCCAGAAAGTGTACTGGTAGCCTCTTCTTTACTAAAAGAATCTAAGATATCTACTTTATACCCATGTCTTTGTAACCTAATACCTATTTCACAATCTTCTGCAACGTTATATGGATCCCATGCTCCAACGGATATTATTGCATCTTTTCTAAAA
>JAJZLI010000053.1:0-2675 GCA_021803645.1 bacterium | reverse complement strand
ATTAAATTTTTGAAGTCCAGGTAAAAATAAATCATAATAAAATGAAAATTCTGCATTAAATAGATTCGTTAACATGTTCTGTTTTACGTTATAATGGTCTAGTCTTGTTTGAAATACAGCTATTTCTGGGTGCTTTTTAAATGCCAGATAGGCTTTTTTAAGTTGATTTTTGTCAGGTACTATCTCTGCGTCATATATTACAACAAATTCCCCTTTTGCTTCCTTAATTGCAACATTTAATGCTTTAGGTTTTGTTTTAGGATTTACATTTGGGAGTATTAATCTTCTAAAATATTTTGGCATTTTATTTTCTTCAATTGCTTTCCTAGTATATTGATCATATTCTTCTAATGTAATTATGATATCAAGCTTCTCTTTCGGATAATCAATTGCCATCATTGCTTTTTTTATTTGTTTAATTACATTTTCTTCTCTATATAGGGGAATGATTATTGTGTAAACTGGTAAGTCTTTTTTCTTTATTTTTAATAACTCTTTTCTTGAAATTTTTATCATAGGTCTATTCCTTGCCTTTATAACAACAATGACCTTAAAAAGCATAAATACGAAATAAAATATGGCAATGATTGCTGATATAAAAATAACGATAGATATATTAAATATAACTTTTAGTAACACTAAGAGTACAATCAAGGATAATACAAAATATAAAAACCACAAATTCTCCATTATTAGTATATGTTGTTTTGCAGAATGGTTTTCTGGAAGAAATAAATAATCCTTTTTATTTCTGTAATTTATTTTGTAATCTATATTGGCCATATTATTGGGGGTAATTATATCATATTATAGGACTCAATCAACCTATATATTATTATATACGTATTAGTATAACGCCAGTTTATCCTTATTTATATATATTGGATGGGTATAAATGGTTATTGTAGGTGGTAATTCCTCTTACACATGTTTTTTATTTGATGTTTAATTCTATTGATATAGGACAGTGGTCTGCACCATATACGTGATCATGTATGGTTGCACTTTTAAGTTTATTCTTCATCTCGTGAGATATGAAAATATAGTCAATTCTCCATCCTACGTTTCTTTCTCTTGCATGACTTATTTGATCCCACCATGTATATTGTATCTTGTCTTTGTTTTTAAACCTGTAAGTATCTATAAATCCAGTCTCTATTAACTCATCTAATAATTTTCTTTCTTCCTCTAAAAACCCCGATACATTCTTATTCGCATCTGGCCTTGCAAGATCTATACGTTGATGTGCTGTATTAAAATCTCCTAGTACAATTATATTGGCATTTTCTTTCTTTAACTTATTTACAAATTCTATGAAATCTTTATAAAATTGTATTTTGTAATTTAGCCTATCTATATTTCTTTTCCCATTGGGAAAATAAATATTAAGGAGAGTAAAGTCATCAAATTTACAAATAATAACCCTTCCCTCTTTATCATTCTTATCAATTCCTATAGAAAAATCATTTGGAGCAATTTTGGTTAATATTAATGTCCCAGAATACCCCCTCTTTTGTGCACTATTCCATATTGAAGAATATCCCTCAAAGTGTTCTGATAGTATTACATCCTTTTCCTCTGCCTTTGTTTCTTGAAATGCAATAATGTCAGGTTTTTCTGATAGAACAAAGTTTTTGAGATGATCTTTTTTTAGTGCTGCCCTTATACCATTTATATTCCAACTTACTATTTTCATATATACTCTATTTCAATTTTGTCTCCTATTTTAATACTATTTTTAAAAATTGTTCCACTTGGTGCTTCAATTACTTTTGAATATTTTATATTCCAGAAAAAGAATCTGCAAGGACTTAAATTCTTTTTTACCTTCTTTACATTAAAATTATTATCTAATATTAATACATCAATTGGAAATTTGACCCCAAATGTGTGTATCCCCAATATAGTATCAAAATAAACTGTGAGTGGAGTTTTTCTAAATGCAAGCCCAAACGTTTTCTCCTTATAGGTTTTTAAATTTTTTGCTTTTATTTTTATGATGGACATTGATATCTTTTATATATTATTGTAACATTGTTCTATGGATCCTAACAGTAATACCAGTAATAATGAAACTCAATTTACTTCAAGAGTGGTTAATCAAGGGAATACAAGCCCAGAAAATGATCCTATTTTACAAAAGGTTATAAGTATAAGAACTGTTAAATTTTTAAGACCTGTATCTCCTATTTTTTTTAATATACGTGCAAGATCTATAGAAAAAATTACCAATTTCTTTTGGGGCTTAACAAAGTCAACAGAAGTTATTGGTGTAAAAACTATCGATCAAGTTAATATATCGGAAGGAATATTGTTTGGAAGTGTCGCAATTATCCATATGGATAAAAGTGAAATACATATTGATCAGATTTCTAAGCAGGATGCTAGAAATATCAAACAATTTTTTGAAGATGTCGTAATTTTCCAGAGAAGAAATGTTGTCAATATAACAGGTGACTAGTATTTTTTGTATTAATTACATAAATTTTTCAACACATACCCATAGTAATATTGAAAAAGCCTTGTAGTTGTGTTATACTATTGGCTTGATTTGTTATTGTATATATGCTTATACAAAATAAACTTATACAAAGTGAAAAAATAAAAAAGAAAATTGCAAAGAGAAGACAATGGGGGGCTGAGAATAGAACCATACCTTTACCAATGATTCATGA
>JAJZLI010000017.1 GCA_021803645.1 bacterium | reverse complement strand
GCATAACATTCCACAAAACAGTCATGGCTCCAATAAGATGAAAAGATTGAAATATAAACCCTATTTTTTTCTTTCGATATAAAGCTAATTCATTGGACTTCAGCCTTGTTATATCAACACCATCAACAACGATTTTACCAGAAGAAGGCCTATCCATGCCCCCAATAAGATGCATCAATGTACTCTTTCCAGAACCAGAAGGACCAAGTACCCCAATAAAATTACCCAAAGGTATTTTACAATTCACATCCTTTAGAGCAAAAAAAAGAGATGATTCAAATTGATAATCTTTTGATAGAGATTCTATTTCTATCATATATCAGACTTCTTTATAACACTCATTCTGCGAGCAAACATCCTTCCAATAAAAGAGAATAACATTCCTAATAATATTGAGAAAAATAAACCAATAATAAGATCTATAAAAAGATTTTTTATGTAAAAATTTCTATTCAATGTTATGCCCGAGACCTTTAATCCCTTTAACAATGTTTGTTCATACACCCATGGATGTGTAATATACAAACCAATTGCAAGACTTTCAGCAAAATTTACAACATTAGAAATAATTGCAGTGAAAATAACAAACAAATTTACTTTTTTTACAGAAAACTTTACCGACTGCATCTTGTATCCAATATATACAAAATAAAATATGAAAAATAAACCAGAAACAAGACCAATAAGGGAAAGGACTATACTTTTATGGACAAATAACCTTATAAAAACAAAAATAAAGAAAATGATAACATAAAAACCACCAAAAATTTTTCTTGACATACAATTACAAACTAATATTAAATATGAACCATTATATAATAGATCATTTAATAATAGAATGCTAATACTACCTCACCTTTCACATTATCAAAGCCATTAAGATAGGTTAATATGTCATCAGGAGTACCCGATTTTATTTTTTGGAACATTTTAGTCATTTCACAAGCAAAGGTAACTTTCATTTCAGGAAAATTTTTAGAGAGAACCTTCATTGTTTTTATTATTCTATGAGGAGAGTCAAAACACACAACAGAAATCCCTTTGTATTGATTAATAATATCTAATAGTTTTTTCTCACTTTTGGGAAGAAAACCAATAAAAACAAATTTATCAGGAGGCAGGGCAGAATAAATTAGTGCAGGTATTATACTTGTAGCACCAGGTAATACTTCAAACGGAAGATTCTCTAACACTATTTCTCTGGTAAGCTTATATCCTGGATCTGATATAACAGGGTATCCTCCATCAGAAACAATTCCAACTTTTTTTCCTTCCTTTAAACTGGAAATTATTTCAGGTATGTATCTGTACTCTTTATGTTCAGTATATTTTCTTAAACTAGGCACTGTAATTTGAAAATAAGAAAGTAAATTAGAGGTTCTTGATGTATTTTCTGCATATAATACATCTAAATTTTTTAATGTATCCAATGCCCTAAGGGTTATATCTTTCATATTTCCAATGGGAGTGGGGATTATGTAAAACATTTTATTAAATATTCCTTTAAATCAGAAATTTTAACTCTATCCTGTTTCATTGTATCTCTATCTCTGATAGTAACACTATCATCATCAAGACTATTTGGATCAACAGTAATGCACTTGCATGTACCAATTTCATCTTGTCTCCTATATCTTTTCCCAATAGAAGAACCTTCATCATAGGTACATCGGTATACTAGCTTCAAATCCTCATAAATTTTCTTTGCAAGATTTATACTTTTATTATCCACCTCAAGAGGAAATACTGCTATTTGAAAAGGAGCTATCTTTGAAGATAAAGATAGTACTACCCTGATCCCATTATCGCCGACTTTCTCTTCTCTATATCCATTCACAAGAAGAGCTAAAAACAATCTATCTAAACCAACTGAAGGCTCAATAACATATGGAGTATATTTTTCCTTTGAAACTTCATCATAATATTCTAATTTTTCACCAGAAAATTTAGAATGCCTTGATAAATCATAGTCTCCCCTATTTGCAAAAGACTGAAGTTCTTTAAATCCAAATGGAAATTTAAAATAAATATCTATTGTTTTTTTAGAATAATGTGCTCTTTCTTCTTCAGAAAGTTCTACAAATTTCAAATTTTCATCCTTTATACCGATGTATTGATACCACCTTTTAACCCTATCCATAATTTCAGTAAAGGTTTTATCTACATCATTTGGATGAGTAAAATATTCAATTTCAAGTTGTTCGAACTCCAAAGTTCTAAATATAAAGTTTCCTGGAGTAATCTCATTTCTAAATGCTTTCCCAATCTGTGCAACACCAAATGGAACCTTAACTCTATAACTTTTTAAAATATTAGAAAAATTAATAAATATACCTTGACATGTTTCTGGCCGTAGATAGATATCTTCCCCATCATCAGCCATTGGCCCCATTTTTGTTTTAAACATCAAATTGAAAGTTCTAACGGAAGTTAAGGTGCCCTTACATGAAGGACATTTGACATTATTATCTTTTATAAGGCGAGTCATATCTTCACAAGATAGCCCTTCTACACTGATTTTCAATGTATCCTCAAGTAATGTATCTGCTCTATATCGTTTATGACATTTAATACAATCAACAAGAGGGTCATTAAACTTATCAACATGTCCAGAAGCCTCCCACACCTTAGCATTTTGAAATATAGCACTATCAAAAAGTACCATATCATCAAAAGAGGTAACAAAAAATTTTATCCACTCATTCTTTATGTTATTTTTCATTAGAGCACCAAGAGGGCCATAATCCCAAGTATTTGCAATTCCACCATAAATACTTGATGCAGGAAAAACAAAACCTCTTCTTTTTGCAAGGGAAACAATATATTCCATAATGTTGATGGTTATTTTACTTTTAAAAGGCAAATTTTGCAAATATATTAGTTAATTTGCATTAAAAAATAGAAAAATACAGAATTAATAATCCAATTAATATTAAAAAACATACAATGATAGCCATTGTAACAATTCTAGGTTTATTAATATCTGGATCATTACTAACAGAAACAGGTTGAGGATTGTTTACTGTATCGGATAAAGAACTCTTGTTAATATTAGAACCTAATGCTTCATTAGGGTTTGAAGGTGAACTTGTCAAGTCATTCCCTGTATTATGATCTCCAACATTAAATACTGTACTAGTTTGATTTACTATATTAGAACTTGGAGGTATTTCTCCTTGATGGTTCTCTGGTTGATGAGGATCAAAAGAAGAATTACTTTCACTATTAAAATCAGAATTATTAGTAATTCCTACAGTATTTTCTGTCACATCGAAATGATCTGCGACATTAATACTTTGCTCGCCAACACTTCCACCAGAAGAAGTATTTCCTAATGAAGAGAACCCATTATCAAATGGTGGTTGAGAATTGTCATTATTATAACTACTACCCTCCAAAACAGGAGAATTAACATCATTATTATTAACACCTATAGGATTCGTATTAGAAGAACTACTTTGAGAAGGAGTATCTGGATTTATAGCATTTCCAGAGTCAGGGTTAGAATTATTGTTTATATTGTTTTGTAAATCATCCATATTTTAATAGTAACCAAGTATGACAAACATGTCAAATTTACAGGATATATTCCTTATTTAAAGTACAAAAGAGTCTTTAAAGTAAGCCCTAAAAACTCATCAATTAAATTACATGTAATAAAAATACTTTCCTTTAAACAATCATTTGAAACCTTAATATCTGTATAACTACTACAAGAAGCAATAAACCTCATAAGCTTAATACAGTCTACAGAAATACTATTTGAATTATCTGCACAGGTATTATGATATATAGACCCCCCATAAAAAACATTTTGAATATCCTCCCTCAACCTTTCATGACACCTAGGACAAGTAAAAAAATCTGGCATAATACCTTCATGTTCAATAAATTTTAAATTGAAAAATACAATAGACAAATCTGGGTTATTTGATAAATTACCTATGGAGTCTACTAAGAGATTAAAAATATATTTCTCATACTCATTCTCCCCTTCAAATTTAGAAAGTAGTTCGCATAAATAAAAAATATGAAACGGATATTTAGATTTTTGATTATAAAAACCATTTTTTAGTACCACCTCTGTCAAAATATTAAATGCCCGCCCCTTCACATGATCAAAATCTATCCAATTTCCTACCTCACAAAGGCTCCGCCTTTTTCCACTCTTAATTCCTTTAGCAACAAGGGAAATTTTTCCATTAGGTGTAAATATTGTTAAAATTTCATCATTATCTCTAAAAGTAGTATGTTTTATTATAACCCCAGAATTAGACATTAATAAAAATCATAAATTCAAAGTTTTGTCTGAATTCAGAACAAATGTTTCAGTAGGATTATTTTCAAATGTGACAGATTCGCTCTCTGGCAGTTCTCCTGGCTGCTTTTGTATTAGATATTGATTTATATTAATATCACTTGGCAGGATATATTTAAAAGTCATAGTTCCGGAAGCAGGTGGGTCACTACTACTAAGACGAGGAAGAATTCTTATATGGTCACCAAAAACTGTTTTATTCAAAATTGTATTGTTATAATCTTCAACATATCCATTTACATCTTTACCTGTGATGGAAATAAGCTTTGATCCCATAGGAACATAAACTCTAACCCAGGCCATGTAAGGCCCCACAAGCCAGTCTTCATATAAAGCTGGGTTTGTCCATGTAATTGAAGTTGTCTGTATATAGTTATTTCCATCTTTTTGAATATTTGAGGTAGTAGTTTCACTCATAAAATAATTGTCTTTTGCACCAGCAAGGTTAGCTTCAACAACCTGTAGATAGTCACCGTTAGTGTTTTTAGGCACAATACCTCCCCAGTTATACTTTGAAATGAAATTTTCATCTTGTGTATTATTAAAATACAAAAGTATATTTTTATCATTTAAAGATTGGAAGATGCTATTTATAACTTTCTCCAAGTCAGATCCGGAAGATGATAAAACTTTTTGTAAAAGTTCATGCATCATATCTGAAATAAATGCCTTCCTC
>JAJZLI010000049.1 GCA_021803645.1 bacterium | reverse complement strand
ATAATACCAACATATAATGATCCAACATATCTTGAAAAATCAGTCAGAAGTGTTTTGAATCAAGATTATCCTAAAAATAAATATGAAATTTTGATAATAGATGGAAGTACTAATGAGGCTATATTAGATTTGTACAAAAACAAATTCGGCAGGATTAAAATAATAAGATACATAAGGAAAAAAGGTTGTAACCTTCCTGAAGCACTTAATATAGGAATTGAAAATATGAGAGGAAAGTTTTTTAAACAACTTGATGTCGATGATTTATTGATGAAGAATTCGTTGAGTAGATATGAAAAATATGTGAATGAGAATCCTGAATTTATGATTTTTTATTCGGATGTGAAGTTGATAGATGAGAATGGAAATGTCATAGGGGAAGAAAAGGAAAAAAGTTATGAAGGAATAAAACTGGCAAGAAGAATATGGAATGGAACTATAGGGTATCCTTCTTCATACATCATAAATAAAAAATGTTTTAGGATGGTTGGTACTTTCAACGCAAAAGCCACAATGGCAGAAGATTGGGAATGGAGAATGAAAGCTATTTTTATAAATAAACTAAAATTTTATCATATACCAGAAAAATTAGTAGGTTATAGAAGGCATGAAAATCAAAAATCCAATTCTGAACTTCTCACTAATTCTATATATGTATGGAAAATGAAAAAAAGGATAATTTATGAATTTAAACAGAAAATAAAAGATCAAGAACTTTTAGATTTGAAGGTTAGTTATAGTAAATTATTGATGAGTATTATTAAAAGAAATATGGAAGTTACGTTTGGTTTATATAAAAATATTAAATACAAAAAAATAATAAAGAAATTGGAAAATAGTATTGGCGGAATTTAAAACATTATGTATACTTCTCATCAAAATATTTTTGATTTTTGTAGTTAAAATAAATATAGTTTATAAGATCTCTTGATTTTCTTTCTGGACCTGTTCCTAAAGTTTTCCCTATAAAGTCTCCCAGTTTAAAATCAACAAAAGAGTAGTTCTTTCTTTTTATACATATATCTATAGATAGATCAATGTCATCATAGCCATTTAAATATGTTTCATCGAATATTTTTTTCCTTTTTTTTATAAAAGAAGGATTTAAAATTCCAAAACTACCACAATTGTAGAAAGAACCCATAGTTTTGAAGAATAATGATTTGTATATGGATATTTGTAGTAAATTGAGACCGTTAAAAGAAACGACTGCTAGTTCTGAATTAAATTTGTCCATTATGTCTTGATGTTTTTTTATAAGTCCTCCTTTAAACTTATGGTATCGTTTAAGTAGATCGGTATTATAACATACTTGAAGTGGAACAGAATGATAGACATGTGGTTTTCTAGTAAATAACATATCGCAATTAGATTCATTAGATTGAAGTTGATATTTTAATTTTTTGAATTCGTCAATTTTGTATACATCATCACTACAAAATATTACCCATTTTGGTTTATATCGCAATGCATAATTTAGACCTATATTTAATGTCTTTCCATAATTAAAGAATTTATGTGGTATTTTATCTTTGGATTCCAAAAAGATCATTTGTTGTCCTTTAAATATCTGTCTACAATGTTTTGCATAGTTACGATTAAAATCAAGTGTTGGTACCACAATTACTATATCGGTGTCTCCTTCAACAGTTAATATGTTTCGTTTAGGTTCATCTGGAATATTTTTAAGAAATTTTACAACATCAATAGGAGTTTGCATATTATCATAAAATTTCAAGATTTCATTTACATCTTTACTGAAAAGTAGATCGTATAGATAGTTATCCATAATATGCACATTGACCAAAAGTTAGTTCATCTGGAAATAATCTTGTAATTGCTTAAGAGTTAATTTATATATGTCATTTTTAGTTTTTGCTTTGTCGAAATTATTATACCAAAAAATAGTATGAGATATTGTTTCTTCAAAGCTATATTTCGCTTTCCAGCCTAACCTTCTTTTTGATTTTGTGGAATTTAACAATAGAGATTTTTCTTCATGGAGTTTGCCTTTTTTTATTTCGTAATTTATGTTGCGATATTTTTTAACTTCTTTAACGAGTTCAATTACAGTTTTATTTGAATTTGAGGAAAAGTTCCATCCTTCAGAATAAGTTTCAGGATTTTTATTTAAAGATTCTATAAGAGTCATGTAGCCATCTAATACATCAAGTATATATGTCCATGGTCTTATGGCATTTGGATATCTGATTGTAACTTTTTTATTACTTATTAGGTCAGGTATAATTCGGTGTCTACCCCAATCTCCACCTCCTATTATGTTTCCTGCCCTAGCAGTTGCTATACCAATTCCTTGCAAAAAACTACGCCTATATGAGTTTATAATAAGTTCAGCACAACTTTTGCTTGAAGAATAAGGATCGAATCCACCTAGTCTATCAGTTTCTTTGTAAGTAGTTATTCCATTATTTTCATACACTTTGTCTGTAGTAATACATAGTATTGTTTTAGCATTGCCGTATTTTCGTTCAGCTTCGAGTAAGTTAAGAGTCCCTATAGTATTAGTCATAAAAGTAGTACGTGGAGTTTCGTAAGAATCAAGAAGAACAGGTTGTGCAGCTAGATGAATAATTATCTCGGGTTTGTATTCTTTTATCGTTTTAGATATAGCAAGAGGATTTGATATGTCAGCTTTAATATTAATTATTTTTTTATTTAAATTTAGATAGTTGTAAAGATAAGGTTTTGAAGGTGGATGCAATGAAAATCCTATAATTTCTGTATCTAGACTAGAAAGGAGCAGCGTGAGCCAGGAACCTACGAATCCAGTATGTCCAGTCACAAGTATTCGTTTATTCTTATAAAATTTTAATTGCATTTATAATCCTCTACATTTAGTTTATAGATGGATTTATTTATAGACCTAAAGATATAAATTTGTAAACATTACTTTGTTTTTATATATAATATGGTATTATAATGAGAGTCCCTTATGCTCTTTCGGTGTATGGAGAAGAAGAAATAAATGCAGTTGTTAATGTATTAAAAGAACATAGGACAATACTTGGAAAAGAAACTATTACATTTGAAAGAGAGATAGCTAAACTATTTGGCAAAAATTATGGAGTAATGGTAAATTCTGGATCATCAGCAAATCTTTTGGCTGTTGAGGTTTTAGGATTAGAAAAAGGTTCAGAAGTTGTTACACCAATATTGACATTTTCTACTACCGTAGCACCATTAATCCAGAAAAATTTGAAGCCTGTTTTTGTAGATGTAGAACAAGGAACTTATCTTATCGATACTAAACTTGCAGTAGATGCAATATCTAAAAAAACTAAAGCTTTTATGATTCCTTCACTTTTAGGAAATGTGCCAGACTATAAAAAATTAGGAAAAACTACTTCTACAGAGAATATTGCATTGATAGAGGATTCTTGTGATACCTTAGGTGCAAAGATAGATGGTATTCCTACAGGCAAATTTACAGATATATCAACAACAAGCTTTTATGGATCACATATTATTACAGCTGCAGGAGGAGGAGGTGCAATATGTGTAAATGATGAGGATCAATTTAAAAAGTGTAAGATTTTGAGAGGATGGGGGAGAAGATCCGCAATTGATGAGGCCGAAGACATAAATAAAAGATTTGAGATTAAGTTAGATGGAATACAGTATGATACAAAGTTTGTTTTTGAACAGGTTGGATATAATATGTTACCACTTGAAATAAGTGCAGCTTTTGGAAATTTTCAGTTAGGAAGACTGGAGAACTTCAGCAGAATCAGAAATATTAATTTTTATTCGTTGATTAGTTTTTTTTCTGATTACAAAGAATTTTTTATTTTGCCAGAACAGGCGAAGAATATCGATACCACATGGCTTGCTTTTCCTTTAACAATAAATGAAAATGCACCGTTTGAGAGAATGGAAATAGTAAAATTCTTAGAAGAAAATGGTATACAGACAAGACCAATATTTACAGGGAATATACTAAAACAGCCTGGTTTTGCTTCTATAGACAGAATTGAGTTTGGTAAGGATTTTCCAAACGCTAATGCTATAATGAGAAGAGGATTTGTAGTCGGTTGTAATCAAGGGCTTACAAAGGAACATATTGAATATATGAAGGATGTTTTCTCAAGGTTTTTGAATAAATTTTTATAGTGTATAAATGAGGATATTAGTAACTGGAAGTAGTGGAAGAGTAGGTTATCAGATTGCTAATTATTTCTATAAAAATAGAAACGAAGTTGTTAATATTTTTATGAGGAATAAGACGGATTTGCCTAATCAGGTTATGTTGGATATTACAGAAAAGGAAGGTGTAGACAGATTGTTTAATAGATATAAACCAGATATTGTGATACATTCGGCAGCACTCACTAATGTAGAACTATGTGAAACATCAAAAGAATTCGCATATATATATAATGTAAGAGCAACAGAGAATATTGTTTCGGCATGTGAAAAAAACAGAAGCCGTATTATATTTTTATCAACTTCATTTGTATATAGTGGAAAAAAAAGAATTTATAATGAAGAGGATCAGAAAGACCCGATAAACTATTATGGAGTTACCAAAGCTCAGGCTGAAGAAGTTATAACAAGATCTGATTTAGATTTTTTAATACTTAGGACTGATCAACCTTATGATTGGATAAGAAATTGGCAACAAGATAGTAATGTAACAAGAGTTCTTAAAAAACTAGAGGCTAATTTAGAATATGAAGAGATTATAGATTGGTATAACAATCCTACATTTATACCAGATTTGGTAAGGGCGATATCAAAATTAATTGAAATTGGTGGAAAAGGGATATACCACGCAGTTGGAAAAGAATATATTAGTAGATATGAATGGGCATTAAAAATTGCCGATGTTTTTAATAAAGATAAGACACTTATAAAACCGATAGAATCATCCAAACTAAAGATGAAGTCTAAAAGACCTAATGCAAATCTTTCGAATAAGAAAATAGAGAAAGACACAGGTATTACTTTTGCAACAATAAATCAAGGATTAGAGATTATGAAAACTTCAGGTAATATTTTCATAGGTTAGCCATAGAAAAATTTATTTCTGCTTCTGTTAATTTTGGAAATTCTTTATCTCGAT
>JAJZLI010000020.1 GCA_021803645.1 bacterium | reverse complement strand
TGATGAATACGATACACCTGCCTTTCTCCGCAGAGTAAAAAGATCGTAAACTAATGAACTTTCAATTTGATGTTAATCTAAAAATTTTAAAATATTCTTGTAATATCATTAAAAATAGCCAATTAATTTCTTCCTATCCCATTTCAAAGAAAATTTTACAAGAAATATCAACAGATGATTTTTTTTCATTTTCTAGATCTCTTGGAATAGAGATTCCTAGAAGTGAAGTCAAAAATTATGCCCTTGGTATTAATAAAATAGAGAATACTTTTGAATGTAATGCACTATCTTCATACAGAAGTGTTTGGGAAATCTTGAATTCTTCTGTGTTTGATAAATCTTTTTCTATCTCTCTTATACTAAAAATTAATGCAGTACTCTCTGAAAAAATTTTTGAAGTTTGGGAAAGTGGTAAAATTAGAAATGATAGTTTCCCTGTAAAATCAGATTACGATTTCTTTGAAGTAAAAGACGAAATTCCTTCCAATATGGTGTTAGATTCTTTAAATAAAATATCTGATTTTGCAGAAAATAGAGATATTCCAAAACTTATAAGCTCAATTGTAATAGCTTTTAATCTTTTATATTTAAAGCCTTTTTCTGTATTTAATGATTTTACAACTATAGTAATATTGAAATCATTATTAATGGATGCAGGAATATTTAAAGATATTCCAATATTTGAAATTTTTTATGACAATTTTGAAAATTTTAATAATTCAAATCTTAATGAATGGATAGAAATTTTCCTTGATAATCTAGATAAGGTTTTAGATGATATATGCAATACAATATCCCAGGGGAAAATTAGTGCAAATAGGAAAATTAACACTGATTCAACTTTAGCTACCTTAACTCCACGTCAGAAGGAGGCTTTCTTATATCTTCTTGAACACAAAGTTATATCCAGGGAAGGTTATACAAAACTATTTCATGTCTCCCCTATGACTGCATTTAGAGATTTAAGAAGTATGAAAGAAGCTGGCATTATAACTCCATTTGGTAGAGGAAAAGGATTGAAGTATACAATATATGAAAAATATACTTTATAGATATGAATTTATGATTGGTTCAAAGTAACTGAATGAATATGCACCTAATATTACCCTTCCTTCTACTTTACCATTAACTAACTTGCCTATCACAATTGTAGGTGTACCTTGTATACCTATTGCATTGCCTGCATTAATATCATTTTGTATTTGTGTCTGGTATTGGTCTGATGCTACACAAGACTGATATTTATTTATGTTTAATCCTAACTCTTTTGCATATCCCAGTACTACTGATGGTGTGTTTGTATCTTGGTTTGTTGTATACATGATATTATCAAACTGCCAAAATTTACCTTGTTCTCCAAAACACCTTCCTTCAATCGCCATGTTCATTGCTAAAGGATGAACTGATTCTAATGGGTAGTCTCTGAATGCAAATACTGCCTTCCCAGTATTGACATATGTAGATATTATTTCAGCTTGTGTACTGTTATAAAACTCTTTACAAAATGGGCATTGAAAATCTCCAAATTCAATAATTCCTACTTTTGCTTTATTAATATTTCCTTCTATAGGATTTGTACCGAGGGATACTGTAACTGTCTTACTCCCCTGGTTTGTGGATGAAGATGAACTTTGTGAGCTATATGCATTTGTACTATTAGTATCCTTTGTAGTGGAGTTTTTATTATGTGATGATAAAATAAGCGCAACAGAAATAATTATACCCGCTAGTATAATAGAAACTGGGAGCATATAGCTGTTTTTATTTGTTTCTTTTTGATTATTTTGCATTATTTTGTTAACCCAATATTATATCATAAAAGAGTTATAACATATTTTGTCCTGGTTGGGACATATCGTTTTTTTGTGGAATTAATTTTATTGAAACTATCAGTAGTCCCAAAAAATTCCCAAGGCTTCCTATAATATCTATAAATACATTGTTGTGTACAAAACTAGGAAGTAATTCTAGTAATACTGATACAAATAGTCCTAGGGCAATGAATAAGGTTTTTTCTCTGATAGTATTTTCACTTCTAAATTTAAATGATAGTACAAGAAAAGATACCATTACCATCAAGAATAACAAAAGAGATACTGCATCATTTATATAAACTGCAAGACTGGAATGGGATATAGTTAGTATGTGTAAAGAATGTATTGATTTTAAATATACAGGAAAAATTAGGGTTGATATTCCGTCAATTATATAAAGTACTGGCCCAGAATATAACAAAAGTGATACCCCTAAACTCCTCTGGGGGTTTATTTCTAGTGTAATTCTATAAAGATAATAGATTGCCAAACCCAGAAATACCTTACTGATAGCAAGTAGAAGATCATAGCTAGTTACTGATAAAAGACCTATCCCTACAGTAATGACATCTGCAGAAAACATGAATAAACTATTGGAGAAAAGCTTTGGGATAATGGTACCCTCTTTGTTTCTTATCCTAATAATAACCCCAAGAGAAAGTATTAATATCCCAGATATAAATTCTATAATTACTGTAATCATTTCTATTAAATTTTATCATATCTATTTGATCAATTGTTGAATTATTTGTATAATGCCATTGTGATCACTCAAGATGAAGTTGTAAAAATTGCAAAACTAGCACATATAAAACTTTCTCAAGATGAAATAAATAAATTTCAGATACAGTTATCTGAAATTTTGGAATACTTTACACTTCTTAAAGATATAGATACAACTTCTGTAAGAGAAGATTTATCTATTAATGGATTATCTACTGTATTAAGAAAAGATGACCCAAATCATTATCCTTTAGATAAATCTATAGTATATGCCAATGCTTTAGATGTAGAGGATGATTATTTCAAGTTGGATAGTAAGGTTTTATGATTTTAGAATTACATAATAAATTAAAGGCTGGTAGTATTTCCGCAAAAGAATTGGCTGAGGAGTATTTAAAAATAGCTGAGGATAAAAATAAAGTCCTTAATAGTTATATCTCTATTACTAGAGAATATGCTCTTTCTCACCTTCCTTATAAGATTGAGTCTATTCTTGATGGGATTCCTGCATGTATAAAGGATAATATCAATATACTATCAACGAATACCACAGCAGGGTCACAAGTTCTGAAGGAATATATTTCTCCATATACTGCTACGGCAGTATCAAATCTAGGGAAATTTACACTTATAGGCAAGGGTAATATGGATTCATTTGCATTTGGTTCAACTACACAAAATTCATATTTCGGACCAAGCTTTAATCCTCATAATATCAATACTGTTGCTGGAGGATCTTCTGGTGGTGTTGCATCTGCAGTTGCCTCAGGTTCTGCTGTTTTTGGTATAGGTTCTGATACCGGAGGGTCTGTGAGACAACCAGCTTCCTTTTGTGGAATAGTTGGTTTAAAACCTACTTACGGTCTTATTTCTAGGTATGGTCTTATAGCCATGGGATCTTCTTTTGATACTATTGGTATTATGGCAAATACAGTCCATGATGTTGCTCTAGTTTTAAATGAAGCATGTAAATATGACCCAAAAGATTCTACTTCTCTGAGTCTTGAGAAAAAACTTGATTATTCTAAATTTAATGATATCTCAAAACTTAAGGTAGGTGTATTGAAATTTAGTGATGATGGGGTTGAAAAAGATGTAATGAATGCGTTTTCAAATAGTATTAGAGATATAAAGAAGTTCGGTTGTAGTGTAAAAGAAATTACAATTGATCATTTAAAATATGTAATTGCTGCCTATTATATACTTGTGCCTTCAGAGATTTCTGCGAATATGGCAAGGTTTGATGGAATCAGGTTTGGTTATCACCCAAAAGGTATTAAAGATATTGAAGAATTCTATCTTGAAGCAAGAAGTAAATTTGAAGATGAAGTAAAAAGAAGAATATTAATTGGTACATATACACTATCTTCTGGGTATTATGATGCTTACTATAGTAAGGCTGATGCAGTAAGGCGTCTTATTAAGCAAGAATTTGATGGTGTTTTTAAAGATGTAGATGTTATCATCTCCCCTACTTCACCTACGGTAGCATATGGGAAAGATAAGGTATTTGATAATCCTTTGGAATTATATTTGTCTGATATTTTCACTATCCCTGCAAATTTAATTGGTTCTCCTGCAATTTCAATACCTAATGGAGTATCTCATGATAATCTTCATACAGGATTACAAATTATGGGACCGCAGCTTAGCGAGATAAATATACTATCACTTGCAAATGAGCTATATAAAAAATATGAATAGAAAAATTATTGTGGGTATAGAGACTCATGTACAACTGAAAACAAAAAGTAAAATGTTTTGTTCATGTTCTGCTGAATATTTTGGAAGCAAACCCAATGTTAATGTTTGCCCTGTATGCCTTGGATACCCTGGTGCTCTGCCAAAGGTAAACGAGGAAGCCATAGTACAGGCAATAAGGGTTGGTAAACTTTTAAATTTTAAAAATATTAATAGTTATTCTTCATTTGAAAGAAAAAATTATATGTATCCCGATCTTTTTAAGGGGTTTCAAATAACACAATATAAGGATCCTATTTTATCCAATGGTTATTTGGATATTAGAATTCAAAGTAATGTTGATTCTCATCTTAAGGCTACCCCTATTCCTAATATGGTATCTAATAAGATCAATATATATAGAGCTCATCTTGAAGAAGATACGGCTAAATCTTTACATGAAGATGGATATACTCTTATTGATGGGAACAAGGCTGGTGTTCCGCTTCTTGAAATTGTAAGTGCCCCAGATCTTGATAGTGCTATTGAGGCTAAGGAATATGCAAAAACTTTATATAATTTATTGAGATATTCAAATATCTCTGATTGTGATATGGAAAAAGGGCAAATGAGATTTGATATTAATATAAATTTAGAAATAACGGATGATGATGGTCGTACTCTTTATACTCCTATAGTTGAAGTTAAGAATTTAAATTCATTTAGATCTCTTGAAAGGGCAATTAATTTTGAAGAGGATTTTCAATTTGAAGAATTTAAAAAGAATAGAATTGAAAAAAATAAGGGAAATAAAGTAACAAAGGGGTGGAATGATATTAAAGGAGAAACTATTTTTCAAAGAGGAAAAGAAGAGAGTGATGATTAT
>JAJZLI010000037.1 GCA_021803645.1 bacterium | reverse complement strand
GGATTTGAAAATACTCAATTAAAAAACTTTTCTTCAGGTATGCAAGTTAGATTAGCATTTTCTATTGCTATACAAGCTAAAGGAGATATTTATATTTTAGATGAAGTTTTAGCAGTTGGGGATATGAATTTTCAACAAAAGTGTTTCAATACTTTTAGAAAATTAAAAAAAGAAGGAAAGACAATAGTCTTTGTTTCTCATTCTATGGGAGCTGTAGAAGAGTTTTGTGATAGAGTAATTTTACTCGATCATGGAAAAATTCAGGATGAAGGAGAGGCATTTAATGTAGTTAGATTTTATAGCGAGATGTCTCTTAAAAATGGAGAAAATACTTCTGTGAAAAAAATAAATAAGGGAGAAGGTATTGTTTCCGTAAAGGCCTTAAATTTGAAATTAGAAGAGTCGTCCTCTTTTAATATGGGGGATTATATGAAACTACGTATAAACTACAGCTTCAAAGATCATGTAGAACATCCTATTTTTGAAGTTAGCCTATATAGAAATGATGGCTTGTGTGTTGCTTCTTTAAATACACAAGATTCTCAAATTGAAATCAATCAAATAACTGGAAATTCTTTTATTGACCTCAATATTGAAAATATAAATCTTTTTGCAGGATCGTATAATGTTTCCATTATTCTTTTTAGTGAAGATTTTTCTACAGAGATTTCATTTTTGGAAAATGCTTGTTCCTTTGAAGTCTTTTCTCAAAAAGAAAGACAGTCTGGTGTTGTTGAGATATTAGGGAAGTGGGAAGTAAGGTAAATTATTGATATTTTTTATTTCCATTAAAATGGAGTTTGTTTTTTAAATAGAACTATAGCTCGCTTTTCTATTGTTGGATACAATGTAATATCTGTGTTTATGAATATCTAATATGCCTTTAATTTTATCAAGAGTACTCTGATCTAATGGGGATAGAGGTTCATTAGAAGAATAATGACTTTTTGCATATTCATAAACAACAAATTTAAAATCGGCAATAGTTAAAAATTTATTCTTTGGATAATTTTTTGAATGTTTCACCATATTCATTGAGGGTTTTGTTTACAATATATTTTAATAATTTCCTTTTTTTCTTAGGGATTTTACGGTTTAATATTTCTATATTTTTTTTAATATCCTCTGTGTTTAACATAAACATTACTCTTATAATATATACCTTGGTATAATTATAGATCCATTGTATTTTTAATACTATAAACTTATATAAATTAAATAAGAGAATTAGGGATTATATATTCATAAATTCTTTAAATAATTTAAATATTTTTTTGAAAATTCTTTGTTTAAGTATCTATATATAGGAAATTTTAATATATCATAAATTTTTGCAATTATAACCTTATCCTTTTTATATTTTCTGAGGATTTTATATTTATTTTTTAAAGATAGAGTGAGGTTATTAATGTTTTGCGTGCTTCCCCTATAATGTATGGCATTTGCGCTTGGTATACAGTAATTTTTATACCCTGCAATACTTATTCTTATTCCCAGATCTACATCCTCATAATATGAGATGAATGATGTGTCAAAGAAACCTATTTCGTCTATGATATGTTTTTTGTATACTGTTGCGGCAGCACAACACGCAAGTATTTCTTTATTCTCTTTTGGTATTCTCTTTATGTCATTTGCACTTCCTCCTATATTTAAATATATCCCACAGCTATCAATTTTTGTTTTACTCTTGTTCCTATATAAAATTCCTTGGGCAGATGCTATTGAATCCTTTTCTTTTAGAAAATTTACTATATTTTTTATGTAATTCTGTTCTAATACCACATCATGATTTAATGTTAATATATATTCTCCTTTTGATATTCTGTATCCTGCATTATTGGATTCTGCAAAACCCATATTACTTTTATTTTTTATAATATTTAGTTTTTTGTAGCTGTTTAATATGTTTTTTGTATTATCTTGTGAGTTATTATCAATTACTATAATTTCTATATTGTTATAGTTTTGTTTTATTAATGCATCTAAACATTCTTTTATAAATTTTTCACTATTATATGTTACAAGTATAACGCTTACCATACTCTATCTATATTAAAATTTTATTGATTTTACTATAGTTGTTAGTTTAATGTAACTGGAGAGTATCCTTTGTTATAGACCGATCCAAAAAATTGCGCATTTCCAAAGGTGTATATAGCGCCATCTTTTGTGAGTATGTAGTATCCTCCATTGACTACCTTAAACCCAATTGGTACATACGAAGGGGCACCTTGTATGTTGTACATAGATCCATAAAATTGAGCATTACCAAAAGTGTATACAGCACCATCATTTGTAACTAGATAATACCCACCATTTGTTTGGTAAAGCCCTATTGTTGTTGTACTAGGTGGGTTTGAAATGTTATACATGGATCCATAAAATACTGCGTCTCCAAATGTATATACAGCCCCATTTGAAGTTAATATATAGTATCCATTTCCGTCCGATGTTGTGTATATACCTATTGGCATATTCCTTTGTGTTTCTGTATATCCAGGGATGTTATACATAGATCCAAAAAACTGAGCATTACCAAAAGTATATACTGCTCCATCTGAAGTTAGTATGTAATATCCCTCCCCATCAGGTGTGCTAGATATTGAAATTGAATTCCTTACAAGTGCATCTAATATGTTATACATAGATCCAAAAAACTGAGCATTACCAAAAGTATATACTGCTCCATTTGAAGTTAGTATGTAATATCCATTACTTGTAGTGCTAATATCTACAGGTGCATATACTGTATTGGACACTCCTCCATAATTTAGGTTGTTTCCAAAAGAGTTAACACTTCCATTTGATTCAAGTATGTCATATCCTTGACTTGGTGATTGGATTTGAAGCATTGCATTAATATTTAAAAGTCCATAACCATAGGTAGTATTTATTCCTCCTATTGGAGAGGAACTTTCTTTTAGTAGTAGTAGTATACTTCCAGGTGATTGAATTCCATATTTTGATTCATATAATGCAATTGCTGCAGAAACTTGTGGTGCAGAGAATGATGTTCCTTCAAGTGATTCGTTAGAAAATGATGTATATGATGTTGCGTTTCCTGTATCATACCCAGTGTATGTTTGTTGTAAAAGTAATGGAGTTATATCCCCAACAGGTGCAACTAAGGTTTGGCAATTGTTGTAACTACTACACCCATAAGCCGAATAGCTTGCTAATGTTCCTTGAGCATTTGTTGCACCCACAGCTATCACATTTGGGTATCCTGCAGGATATGACAAGGTAGATGCACCTGTATTACCTGATGATGCTACTACGATAATTCCATTATTTATTGCATCTTCAATTTCAGCTTCTTCAATAGATGATGGAGAGCTAGATTCAATGCTCAAATTTATTATATTAGCATTATGATCTATCGCCCATTGTATTCCCATAATTTCTGCCCCAAGAGGAATTCCGTTTGAGTCTCCAATTTCGATTGGCATAATTGATGCATTAAATGCAATTCCTGCTGTTCCATATAAACTGGATCCGCTACTATCTTGATTTGCACTACTAGCTATAATTCCAGATACATAAGTTCCATGCCCTACCGTATCAAGAGGTAAGTATTCATATTGAGTTTGTCCCTCATATGCTGCTAGTGCATTATATGGATCTACAAAATTTGTATACGATAATCCTGGTGCCTGTGCATACTGTGTTCCTGTAGAAGTGTCAGTATAATTTTCATACGCAACTCCACTATCCTCTACAGCAACCACTATATTAGATGTTCCTCCTAAAGATGCATTAAACCCAGAATTATCTACTATTGGAGCATGAATAATTGGCAAGTTCTGCTGTTGGGTTATATCTACATTATTAGGCAATGATGCAAACTTACTTACATAATTAGGTGATATACTATTAATATTGTTATCTTCTTCAAGGCCAGATAAAAAATTAACATAACTCTCTCCTTGGGGTCTTTTTATTATATAAATGTTATTGTTTATTTTTGTTGCAACATTAGTATTTATCTGTGTTGGGGGAGTTGTATACTCAACTAATGCTTCATTTGTATCATAATTTTTTCCATTAGTAAGCGAGTATGCTTTATTTAGATCATTTGATATTTCCTGTGCATATGTAGATGCCCTATTTGCTGTTGAGAAAATATAAAATATAATTCCAAAGGAGGCTGTTATTAATACAATATATTTTTTCATAATTGTTATAGAAGACTGAAGTTTGATGTTGAATTAAATGTTGAGATGCCTGTACCATCATATACAGCATCTCCAAAAGTATATACCCCACCATCTTTTGTAATAATGTAATAACCTTTATTATCTTGCGTTGGGGCAAATGCAATAGGTGTCGTGACTGGTGGATTAGGAATATTATACATAGACCCATAAAATGCAGCATCGCCAAAAGTATATACACCACCATCTGTTGTAATTAAATAATATCCATTTCCATCTGCAGTAAGTGACATTGTTACTGTATTACTTACAGGTACATTTGGGATATTAAATACTGATCCGTAAAAGTATGCATCCCCAAATGTATATACTGCCCCATTTGATGTTGTGATGTAGTATCCTTTTCCATCTTTAGTTAGTGTTATTGATACTGGGGTGTTATCAGGTAAAGCCGATGATGGGATATTAAATAAAGATCCATAAAATACAGCATCTCCAAAGGTATACACACCCCCATCTGATGTAAGTACATAATATCCTTTTCCATCTGGAGTTACTGCCATGTCTATAGGTGTTTTTACTGGGGCATTTGGTATGTTATATACAGATCCATAAAATTTTGCATTACCGAAGGTGTATATTCCTCCATCTGTTGTCATTATATAGTATCCACTATCATCCGGCAGTGGAACAATTTTTAATGCATTATAGTCTGGTGCATTTGGAACATATGTCATATCTCCGTAATATGCAGCATTTCCAAATGTAAGCACTTTTCCATGGCCTGAGAGTAGGTAGTATGCACTATTTATACTTGAGAATGTACTATTATTAATAAAATAATTTGCTTCCGTCTGCCATAAATCCGTTGCTGGTTCTTGATACCCTAGTGTCCAAAAACCAACTCCTCTTAAATTATAATCTAATATTTCATTATATATTTGAGATAGG
>JAJZLI010000034.1 GCA_021803645.1 bacterium | reverse complement strand
TATAACCTCAGTGAGGGACATATCTGTCTTTACTATCTTAGATAAAGAGTTAAATAGTGCAGGAACTTCTGATATTAAATTTTCAGATTCAAACTTACTTTTTAAAATCTGCAGTACTTGTTGTTGCCTTGCAGACCTTCCAAAGTCTCCTTCCAAATCGCCATGTCTTGATCTGACATACTCAAGTGCTGTCACCCCACTCATATATTGAGCTCCACCTGAAATGAATAAATTTAGAGCATAATCTGCCGGACAACTTTGGTTTGGGTTTGTACAGTTTTCATTTTTAACCGCTGGGTTTGTCATTGGTATGTCATTAGGGTAACTCCAGTCTAATACTGGATGCGTTGGTACAATATATATTCCTCCAAATGAGTTGATTAAATTAACGAAACCTGTTAGACCAATCCACCCATAGTAATCAATTTTTATCCCAAAGTAATTTTCTACTAATTGTTTTGTTAACTGTATTCCACCTATTTCTGAAACTTGGTCAAATTTCCCATACCCATATCCCGGAATCTGAATCCAAAAATCCCTTGGTATAGATATCATATACACCTTTTTAAGTTTAGGGTTGATACTCACTATCATTATTGTTTGTGTCAATATACTGTTAGGATTAAATTTTGCATCAGTATCTGATCCTAATAGAAGTATATTAGTATATTGATTGGTTGGATCATATTTGATTTTGACAGGTATGTTCTGTTTTGTATTTTGAAGTTTGTTTCCAGTAATAGAGAAAATATCGGAAATTACTTGTAAGTATCCTGTTTTTAATAATAACCCCAATATTATCAATAATATTGAAAAGATTATTATAAGAATAGTAATCCATTTTTTATTTTTTTTCTTTGGAGCCTCTTCTATACTTGTCCTATTTATAATCATAATAAAATACTATTATATACAAATTTATTAAAATTGTTACATTTCAGATTTGATTTCCTTTATCTTATCCCTTATCTTTGCAGCCTTTTCAAATTGCATTTTTTTTGCATAATTTTCCATTTCTTTTTGTAGTTCTTTTAATATTTCTTTCTTTGTCATATCTGAAGATATATTGTACTCCGTATCTTCATTATTTTCTTCCAATTTCTGATGTTTCTCTAATTGTACTGTTATATTTTTTAATATAGTTTTGGGCGTTATGTTATTTTCTTTATTGTATTGTATTTGGATATTACGTCTCCTATTTGTTTCCTCTATTGCCTCTTTCATTGACTGTGTAATATTATCAGCATACATTATAACTTTTCCGTTAACATTTCTAGCTGCTCTTCCTATCATTTGTATGAGACTTTGTTTTGATCTTAAAAAACCTTCTTTGTCTGCATCAAGAATTATGATAAGAGAAACCTCTGGCAAATCTATGCCCTCTCTAAGTAGGTTAATTCCTACTATAACATCATATTCCCCTAACCTTAAACTTCTTAATATTTCTGTTCTCTCTATTGTATCGATCTCACTGTGTAGATATTGTGTTTTTATATTTTGAGACTCTAGGTAAGTATTAAGCTCTTCAGCCATCCTTTTAGTTAATGTCAGTATCAAAGTCCTTTCTTTGTTTTTTACTCTATTTAGAATTTCTTTTTGTATATCCTCAATTTGATCTTTCGTTTTTCTTACCTCTATCTCAGGGTCAGTTAATCCTGTTGGCCTTATAACTTGTTCAACATAACCATTTTTAGGATACCCTTTGATTCCTCTTGTAGCATTTATAGATAATGATAATTCATACTCATTTGGAGTAGCTGACGTATATATGACATTTTTTAGTTTACTTCTAAACTCTTCATATTTTAGAGGTCTGTTGTCCATTGCAGAAGGAAGCCTAAAGCCATAATCGACCAATGTTTTTTTTCTTTGAAAATCTCCGTTATACATCCCTTTAATTTGTGGTATTGTTATGTGTGATTCATCTATTACAAGGAGAAAATCTTTGGGAAAGAAATCTATTAATGTGAACGGTGGAGATCCTTTTGCCCTACCTTCTATTTGTCTTGAATAATTTTCAATTCCAGAACAATAACCTAACTCTTCTATCATCTCAAGATCAAAGTTTGTCCTTTGTTCTATTCGCTGTGCTTCAAGAAGCATTCCTCTCTTTTTAAAAAAAAGTATCCTTTCTTTTAGTTCTTCTCTAATATTTACAATTGCTTTATTCATTTTTTCTCTATCAGCTACATAATGTTTGGCCGGATATATGTATACCTCATCCATTGTTCTTATAGTTTTTCCATTAAATGGATTTATTTCCTTGATTGTTTCTACTAGGTCATTCAATAACTCTATCCGTACAGTTGTATCCATATATGCAGGAAATATCTCAATCATATCTCCTCTTGCTCGAAATGTACCCCTTTCATATTCAATGTCGTTTCTTACATACTGGATTTCTCCTAATTTTAATACAAAGTCTTTCCTATTTATGTTCGTTCCCTTTTTGATATGTATTGCCATACCTTCATATTCACTTGGATCTCCTAGTCCATATATGCAAGATACTGATGATACAATAATTACATCTTTCCTTGAGAGTAGATATTGGGTTGCACTATTTCTATATTTTTCTATTTCTTCATTAATCTGAGTCTCTTTTTCTATGTATACATCAGTTGTTGGAATATATGCTTCTGGCTGATAATAATCATAATAAGACACAAAGTATGCAACGGCATTATTTGGGAAAAAAGCTCTAAATTCACTTGCAAGTTGTGCTGCAAGTGTCTTATTATGTGCTATCACAAGAGTGGGCTTTTGTATGTTTGCAATAACGTTTGATATAACAAAAGTTTTTCCTGACCCAGTCACTCCCATTAGTGTTTGGTCATGAGCTCCCATTATTACTCCATTTGTTAGTGCCTCAATTGATTGTGGTTGTCCTCCAGATGGCTTGAATTCCGATTGAATTTTAAATTCTCCCTCTTTCATAAATTCATATTTTAACATAAACTCATTAGTATTTATTTGACACAGATCTATTATTTAGATATCATATTATTTATGGCAAGAGTTCAAAAAACTAAAAACAATCAAGAACAGAGTGTTTCTGAAAACACAGAAAATGTAGGTCATATTGATAGTGTTGAAAGTACTGTTGAGAAAAAAGAAAATTTATTCTCTAAGGTTTATCAAGGTTCTGCATTTGCTGATCCTGCAAGAAGACCAAAAGTTGTGCTGGCTAGTATTATTGTTGTTGTTTTCGTTGTTGTAGTTGCATTTCTTTTTTCTATATATAATTATGGTGTTTATTATCCAGGGATTTCAAGTGTAATCGATAAAATTCCTATTTTAAATCATTTAGATAGATCTCCTCAAAATGTATTTTCAAAAGTTATTTCTGCTGAGAATGCAATATCCTCTTATTCTTTTGATGGCAATATGGATTATTCTGCAGGTGGAGGTTTATCTACTCAGGACTCTTTTAATGGTCAGGAGAGTATTGTAAATAAAAATTCTGTACAGGTAGCTGCAAATTTTTCACATAAAGTTGTAAGTTCTAATACAAGTTTATTAATGTCTTGGAAGTCTTTACAAAGTGGCAATAATATATTTTTAAATTTTTCTCAGATTCCTTCAATTCTAAATTCCGGTATTAAGACTGGTGAGTGGATAAAAGTTGGTAATGCTGTAAGCAATCCTTGGAATTTCTTACTTGATCAGAGCCAAATTCTATCTTCTTCTAGTAGCAATATTAAAGACGATGGTAATTCAATTGTTAATGGTACTCCAGTTACTGAATATACAATAACTGTTCCTTTATCTAATTTGAGTAATGTTAACTTGGTAAAAGCTTTTGAACAGTCGTATGGGCCTATTTCAACTGTTGGTAGTTCAGGAGATATTAAGCTAAATGAATGGATTGGGATAGCTGATAATAGAATTTATCAAGAATCAACTACATTTAAATTAGGAACTAACCCAGGCTCTACATTTACTCTTCAATCATCTATGAGTGAGTTTAATTCTAAGTTTACATTTACTCTTCCAAAGAAATTTGTTTCTGTTGGTAGTTCTTCTTCTGGATAATGCAAAAAAAATATTTACTAATTATTATAATTATATATTTTTTAGTTGCCCTATTTATTTTTCTTCATATTACCCTTTCTTCGGGTAATGTTGTTAAATATAATGTTACAAAACCTATCACCTCAACACAGGGTATATATAACCTTTCTATAGATGAAGAAATTCAACAAAATATTCTGGCTATTGAAAATGGTTTTTTTAATACCCCCTCATATCAATCCTTAAATATTACAAACATTGCCGGTATCCAAAATGTTAGTATAAGCAGTATTAAGGGTAGTGTTCCAGAGTGTTACCCTGCAGATCCTTCCTCCGCTGTAAAATGTACTCCATTATCTAATATATATAGCAAAATTCAAAATAATGTTAACAAACTTCAGGTAGCATTTTCTTCTCCAGATGATATTATGGCAAATTATTATGTTGCAAAAAATGGTGGCACGTATTATTTCATTAATGTAAATTTTTTGAAAACAATTAATAATACAGGGTTCCCTATTTACTATATCAGTAAGTAATTTCCTTGATTTAATTGCAATCTCGTGTAATAATTCATTGCAAACTTATGGTTGCGTGGTGTAGTGGACTAACATGTCTCCCTGTCACGGAGAAGATCGACGGTTCGAATCCGTTCGCAACCGCCATAACAAAAGTGTATAATAATTTCTGTTATGATTGATAAAGTTATTAAAAATTCTAGGGAAGTTTCATTTTTTATCGAAGCCATTTCTCTCCTGTTATTAGGAATATTTTTTATTTTGGTAATTTTTAAATTTAGTTATAAATGGCTTCATAATAATTATTATATAAGGCATGTTAAATCTGTTATATCCTCTACTGTACAAAAACCTAAACCAGAAACTGAAGTGCAATTTATTAATATATTTTATTCTTCCTTAGATAAAAATAGTAGCAATTTAGCTACATACTTATCCCCTTCTTATAAAAGCACATTATTGAATACGTACCAAAGTGACAATTATTATAAAGATATAATTTCTTCCCTAAATGTTTCCTCCTTACCTAATAAATTAATACTTTATGAGAATGTTGGTTCGTATTATATTGGGTATCTCTCTTATAACAACTTGAATATATATATTAATATATATACTACAAAAGTAGGAAATACTTTTGAAATTTCAAATATTACCCTTTCC
>JAJZLI010000060.1 GCA_021803645.1 bacterium | reverse complement strand
CCTTTATACATAAGATTTAGGAATTGGAAACTTAGAAGTCAAGGTTAAAACATCCTTACAAATAGAATCAAGTTTTTGTTTATCTTTTCTATATAGATATATTGATGATATAAAATCAGCAATTTGTTCCATTTCTCTTTCAGACATATTTCTAGATGTAACAGCAGGTGTTCCAATACGAATGCCACTTGATATATATGGAGGTTTGGGATCATTTGGAATAGTGGATCTTGAAACAGCAATAAAACAAGAATCCAGTAGATCTTGGAATTCTTTACCTGTAATTCCTTTTTTTATGAGATTAACAACAAACATGTGGTTATCAGTTCCATTAGTTAGAACATCAAAACCTCTAGCAATCAGAGCACTAGATAAAGCCTTTGCATTAATAATTATATTTTTTTGATAAATTTTAAATTGAGGGAAGGATGCCTCATAAAATGCAACTGCCTTGGCTGCAATAACATGCATTAGAGGCCCACCTTGGGTTAGTGGAAAAACACCTTTTTGTATTTTTTCGAAAATATCATGATCATTTGTCATTATTATAGCTCCTCTAGGTCCACGTAGGGTCTTATGGGTGGTTGTTGTTACAACATGAGCAAAATTCACAGGAGAAGGGTGCTCCCCAGCGACAACAAGACCTGATATATGTGAAATATCCGCCATAAGAATTGCACCTACACTATCAGAAATAGTACGAAATCTTTCAAAATCTATAAATCTGGAATAAGCAGATGATCCACAAACAATCATCTTTGGTTTAACCTTATTTACAATTTTTTGTACATCATCATAATTTATATATCCTGTACTACGATCAACACCATAGGAAAAAAACTTAAAAAGATGTCCAGAAAAATTTACACTTGATCCATGAGTTAAATGTCCCCCAGATGAAAGATCCATTCCAAGTATCTTATCTCCAACCTTAAGGAGGGAGAGATAAACAGATAAATTGGCAGATGAACCACTATGTGGTTGTACATTAACAAATTTTACACCAAAAATACCCTTTGCTCTTTCAATGGCAACATTTTCTATTTCGTCAATAAATGCACACCCCCCATAATATCTTCTTCCAGGATAACCCTCTGCATACTTATTTGTGAGAGGAGACCCTTGAGCAACAAGGACGTCAGATGATACATAATTTTCAGAAGCAATTAGTTCAATAACGTTACTTTCACGCTTAGCTTCCTTTGCAATAAGATCGAAAACAACTTTATCCTTCATTAACTAAGGATTATATCTTAACTAACAAAATCTTTCCAAATACGACTTTGAGTTGGACCTCGCTGTCCTTTATATTTATTTCCAGAATTTCCATACAATGTACTAGGAACAGATTTCATTTCAAAAAATGCAAGTTGAGCAATCTTCATTCCCGTATATATCTTTATAGGAATATTTAAAAGATTTGTCATCTCTAATGTCAAGTTACCAGAAAAACCAGGATCTACATAACCGGCAGTTGCATGAATAATGAGCCCAATCCTACCAACAGAAGATTTTCCTTCAATTCTTGCGACTAAATTTCCGGGAATAGAAACCTTTTCTAAAGTAGACCCCAATATAAATTCTCCAGGGTGGATAATGAAAAATCCATCATTGGAAACATCTACCAATTCATTAATGTCATTTTTTTCTTTGACATCATAAACTCCAATTTTATAATTTTTGAATAATAAAAATTTAGAATCTAGGTGTAAATCATAAGAAGAGGGCTGAACTGATTTTTCATCATATGGATCAATACCAATATTCCCATTTTTTACCCCCTTTTTTATATCATCATCAGATAAGACCATAAGTCTACTTTATAGCAGATTTAATTAATGAAGAAAATAGAGGATGGGGAAGTAATGCACGAGATTTAAATTCTGGGTGAAATTGTACACCAATAAAAAATTTATGAGTTGGTATTTCAACAATTTCAACCAAATTTCCATTTTCACTTTCACCTGCAACTATCATCCCGGCATTTTCTAGTTGTGATCTATATAAATTATTAAATTCATACCTATGCCTATGCCTTTCACTAATCAATGTCTTTTTGTAGCTTTGAAATGTTTTTGTACCTTGTTTTACTTTACAGTTCCAACTACCAAGCCTCATAGAACCTCCGTAATCTTTAGATAATAATTTTTTCTCCTGAGATGACATAATATGAACAACTGGGTTTTTTGTTTTGGGATTTATCTCAGAAGTGTTTGCATCTTTAATCCCTAAAACATTCCTTGCATATTCAACTACAGCAAGTTGCATACCATAACAAAGACCTAAGAATGGAATACTATGTTCTCTAGCATATTTAATTGCCTCAATTTTTCCATCAACACCTCGACTACCAAAACCACCAGGTACAATAATACAATCACATGTGGCAAGTTTATCCTGAATATTTTTTTCAGAATCTATCCATACAATATTGAAGCAAACATGGTTATACCAACATGCAATCTTTATTGATTCAATAACAGAAATATATGAATCTTCAAGGGAGAAATTGCCACTTGCATAATACTTACCAACAATACCTATACTAATAGTCTTAGAAAATTTTGTATCAATTTTATTAATAAGGTTTTTCCATGACTTTAAATCGATCGATTTCACTTTCAATTTCAAAAATTTTAGTACTTTTATATCAAGTTTTTGATCATAAAACTGCATAGGAACTTTATAGATGCTATTAACATCTGTATTAGAGAAAACGAGGTCTTCAGCAACACCTGCATTTACAGCAATTTTTCTGATTCGAGATTTGTCTATAGGGAGTTCGGATCTACCAATAATAAGGTCAGGAAAAATACCTCTTTCATGAAGTAACATTACAGATTGCTGTAGAGGCTTTGTTTTCATTTCCCCGATACTCCTAGGAACGGGTAAGTATGCAATATGGATATGCATAAGGTCGCCTCCATATTTTCTCTTCATAAACCTTTCTGCTTCATAGTAAATATCATTTTGAAATTCTCCAATAGTACCACCAATTTCAACAAAAAGAATATCGATATTCTTATTTTTAAATTGTTCAATTCTTCTTACAATTTCATCTCTTATATGGGGAATCACTTCAACACATTCACCGTCATACTTTAAGCTTCTCTCATTTTGAATAACAGTTGAGTACAGTTGACCTGTAGTTATAGAGTTAATTCTTGACAGGGGAATTTCTGTAAATCTTTCATAATGACCACCATCCATGTCTACTTCATAACCATCATCAGTAACAAATACTTCACCATGTTCAATTGGGTTCATTGTTCCAGCATCAACATTTATATACGGATCACATTTCATAAATGAAACTCCATAACCTCTTTTTGAGAGTAGGAGACCAATAGAAGCAGCTGATATTCCTTTTCCGACACCAGATATAACCCCACCGGAGACAAAAATAAATTTCATACTTAGAAAAAGAGAATAGAAAAATTAAGACAAAAAGTCAAACATACTAAATTGTCACCGTTATGATAGTATCATATTATGTATTTAAAAGAGATATTAAGATATTACAAATATTTAGCAATACCAACCTTAGTAACAATAATTGTAATATTTTACATATATACTAAGGATACAAAGCAAATAAATACTCCTGAAAGTAAAGTAGTGAATGGGGTTGTATATGAAAATATAAATACGTCAGTAAAAACAAATTTATCTGATGCAAATAAAATACGGAATGAGGAAGTTCAAACACAAATTAGGATATTAGATAATAACAATATAATAACAGTACTAAGTGCAAGAGAGGCAACTACAGATAAAGAACAATCCATAGGGCTTATGTATGTAAAAACATTAGGAATTTATCAATCAGAATTATTTATATCTCCACAACCAATAATTCAATCATTTTGGATGGCACATACATTAATTCCTCTTGATATTCTATATATAAACAGTAACATGAATATATCACAGATAGTAAAGGCTACACCTTGTATAGGTCAATATTGCAGAATATACTTTTCTAATACAGATGCAAAATATGTGCTGGAAGTAAATCCTCTAGTTATATCAAGATATAACATATCAACACAGGATAGAATACAAATTTAATATTTAATATTAAGTGTGATAAAATCCTTTTATTATAATGGTAAATGTAGCTCAATCGGTAGAGCGGCTGCCTGTGGAGCAGTAGGTCGTGGGTTCGATCCCCACCATTTACCCCATAAATGTTATATTTGCCCTCGTAGCTTAATAGGATAAAGCGACTCCCTTCTAAGGAGAAGAGTGTGGGTTCGAGTCCCGCCGAGAGCAATATACAAAAATTATTTAGGGTGTAAAAATCAAATATATATTAATTTATTTTCAAAATTTAAATTAATACTCAAAAATATTCATACCCCATAATATTTAATAAACAGAGAATTTATGGTATAATTTCAAATATAATGGAGGAAAAACCATCATCCTCAGAAAATCTAGAAGAAGAGACAGAAAAAATAGATAATCGTATAGATCATATATACAATATAATATATAATCTATACCCGAAAGAAGATAGGAGAGGACATCCTGTAAGCCCAAAAGAATCACCAATAGTAATAATATATAAGTTCAGATCTTATTATTTAGCATTCTGTATAGATGCTAAAGGAAATATAAAAAAACATAAGAATTCAGATAATTTAACAACATATTATTTAGAATTTATAAGGTTTACGCCATCAGATGATATGACAAGAGATTATTACTGGAGCTTATATACCAAGGATAAAGAGACAGGGGAATATACAGAATACACAAATGCAGCAGGAACTTTAGAAAAGCAGGTATACACTCAAGGAGAGTGGGAACATCTTGACAATCACCCTTATACTACTAGCAAAGGTAATGCAGGAAATTGGCCTATGAATCCAAAATCACCATTGAGAGAAGAAGATATTACATTTATAAATGAAATTTTGGATAGGGTGGAAAAAGAGATTGCAACATAATACACATTAAATTATCCCGAGATATTTGGTAAAATCAGGATAAGTTTGGGCACCTATAGCTCAGTCCGGATAGAGCAACTCGCTTCGAACGAGAAGATCGCAAGTTCAAATCTTGCTAGGTGCTTATAAAAAATGAGGGCACTGGGATTCGAACCCAGAACCAACAGCTTAAGAGGCTGATGCTCTACCATTGAGCTATACCCCCATAATAAATTGCTGTAATTATTACATAAAATGGACAAAAAATACAAAATTGGCATAATAGTAAAAGATTTTTTATCAAAAGAAAAAACTGGTATAGAGAATTACTTAGTAAATCTCCTGGCAACAATAC
>JAJZLI010000043.1 GCA_021803645.1 bacterium | reverse complement strand
TAATTTGTTATTGTATATATGCTTATACAAAATAAACTTATACAAAGTGAAAAAATAAAAAAGAAAATTGCAAAGAGAAGACAATGGGGGGCTGAGAATAGAACCATACCTTTACCAATGATTCATGAGAGACCTTCAGATAGTAAAATTGTATGGAGTAGGATTGCAATACTACTTACAATCCTTTTTTATATCGCCTATTTTATATCTACAATTATAAGGGAATTCTTCCTAGTGCATTCTAATTTTCAGTTTACAATGCAAGCTATTAGCTATCTTATTATTGTAACCTTTCTTACCTTTTCTGCACTTATATATCTAGTTGCTCGTCAAGGGGCACTACAGAGATTTGCAAAGCATATCCGTGTACCAAGGGCAAAATTGGATGATTATTTCTATTCAAAACAACCAACAATAACAGTATTGGTTCCATCTTATAGTGAAGAACCTCAGGTTGTAAGGAAAACTTTGATGTCTGCTGCTCTACAAGAATATCCTAATATGAGAGTTGTACTCTTGATAGATGATAACCCTAATCCTACCAATCCTACTGTTGCTGAAAGATTAAACAAAACTAGAAACTTGGCAAATGATATTATGGAACTTTTTTCTGAACCTCGTATCAGATTTAAAAATGCCTTATCACAATTTGGGCGACACAATACAAAAAATAAGTTTGCAAGCTCAAGTGATGTGAAAAAATTAATATCAAACTATATATGGGCATCTGAATGGTTAAATTCTTTAGCTGATAATGAAGTAATTGAGGATCATGTAGATGTATTTTTCTCAGAACAAGTCCTTAGGGGGCTTGCAAAAGATCTGAGGATTGTTGCAGATGCACTGAACTCTTCTTGTCTTGAGGGAGCTAAACTTTCTGTAAAAAGAGTCAATCAACTTTATCTTAGGTTAAATTGGATATTTAATACAGAACTTGCAGTATTTGAAAGAAAAAAATATGCATCCCTATCACATGAAGCAAATAAAGCTATGAATTTAAATTCATATATTGGGCTTATGGGTGGATCTTATAAAATAAGAAATACACCAGAAGGTATTGTTCTTGTTCCTACAGTGAATGCCCAAAAATCAAAAGATTTAATTGTCCCTGATAGTGATTACCTACTTACCCTTGATGCAGATTCTATTCTCTTGAGAGAATATTGCCTACGTCTTGTATATTTTCTTGAACAGCCTGATAATGCAAGAGTTGCTGTAACACAAACTCCATACTCTTCCTTTAGAGGTGCAGGTACAAGAATAGAGCGTCTTGCTGGAGCTACAACAGATATACAACATATCCTACATCAGGGCATGAGTTATTATGGTGCTACATTTTGGGTAGGAGCTAATGCTGTAATAAGAAAGGTCGCTTTAGAGGATATTGCCGAAACAGAATATATTGGGGGGTTTAAAATAAGCCGATACATACAGGATCGTACTGTAATTGAAGATACAGAATCCAGCGTTGATCTTGCATTACATGGATGGACATTAGTAAACTATCCTGAACGATTAAGTTATAGTGCAACCCCACCAGACTTTGGTTCTTTGGTTATTCAAAGAAGGCGTTGGGCTAATGGAGGTCTATTAATACTTCCCAAATTATGGGCTCATATCAAGGATAAGAAACGTAAAAATGAACCTATCTCTCAGATGGCAATACTGCTTAGAGTAAATTATATGGCATCAATTGCATGGTCATCTGTCGGGTTAATCTTTCTTCTTGCATATCCTTACGATGGAAGGTTACTCTCTCCTTTGGTTTTACTTGCAGCACTTCCTTATTTCATAGCAATGGGAAATGATTTAAAGTATTGTGGATATAAATGGACAGATGTATTTAGAATCTATGGTTTTAATCTAATATTGCTTCCTGTTAACCTTGCTGGAGTACTAAAGTCTTTACAACAAGCTTTAAATGGTAAAAAAATTCCATTTGCTCGTACTCCTAAAATAAAGGATCGTACTGGAGTTCAGGCTACATATGTAATTATTCCTCTTCTTATTGTAGCATTCTCAATATTTACCGTATGGAGAAATGTTGCTGTGCCTGTTCCAAATTGGGGAAATGCTATTTTTGCAGCATTTAATGCGTTTTCAGCTTCATGGGCAATTATTGCATATATAGGTATTTGGAATAGTATAGTTGATATATGGATTGGAATGACCAGTTGGCTTTATGTTGAAACAAAGAAAGATAATAGTAAAAAAATTGAAGAGAAAAAGTCTGATGTTGATTGGAGGTCAGTGCTTTATTATGGAGATATGAAAGGAACTATAAATCCTAGTTCTTCTGTAGTAATAGCTGCATCTTCTATAAATTCTAAGAAAAGTGTAACCGTATGAAGATTAAAAATAAAGAAACAAAACCAATTGTAGAAAAACAGATTATTATTCCTGAAAGAAGATTGTCTTTTTGGAGAGTACTACTATTCATTTTTATTTGGGCAGTGATTGGATATAGCGCATTTTTAGGATATAAATGGTGGAAATCTAATCAAGTTATAGGTGCAGATAACCCGTGGTTTGCCTCTTATGTAGATGTTACTGCAACCCCAGAATTTTCTTTCCAGCAGATGGGGACTACCTCTCAAAAGGATGCAGTATTAGCATTTATAGTATCTTCACCTTCAAATGCATGTACTCCAACTTGGGGTGCAGAGTACACCTTAAATCAAGCTGGTATAAATCTTAACCTTGATAATAGAATTGCTCGATTACAACAGCAAGGAGGAAGTGTTGCTATCTCCTTTGGAGGTCAAGCTAATCAGGAGTTAGCTGTTGGATGTACCAATCCTACAGCCCTTCTGAATGCATACACCTCTGTTGTAGATAGATATAACATTAATACAATAGATTTAGATATTGAAGGTTCAGATCTTAGTAATTCCCAGGCTACTGTAAGGAGGGCTACTGCAATTGCTAAACTCCAAGAGGAAAGACGTAAAGCAGGTAGAAAACTTGCTGTATGGCTAACTTTACCTGTTACTCCTCAAGGGCTAACTCCCGATGGTACAAATGAAGTAGCTACTTTTTTATCAAAAGGGGTAGATCTTGCAGGAGTTAATGTTATGACTATGGATTATGGAGCAAGCATGACAAAAGGAGAGAATATGCTAACTGCATCTGAGAGTGCCTTGATACAGACACAGAGGCAATTAGGTATTCTTTACCAAAGAGCAGGAATATACCTTAATAACGCCACATTATGGAGAAAAATTGGGGCAACTCCTATGATAGGTCAAAATAACTATACAAATGAAGTCTTTACTATATCTGATGCTAAATCATTAAATAGTTTTGCCGTCTCTCATGGTGTTGGTAGAATGTCAATGTGGTCTGCAAACAGAGATTTGGAATGCGGTAGTAACTATGTGTATCTCCAAGTCGTATCAAACTCTTGTAGTGGAGTTTCTCAAAGTAGTGGCGAATATGCTGATATACTAAGCCAAAACTTTGATGGTACGATTACTCTAAGTGCTGGTTTTGTTACTGTTGCAGATAAAAAACCTATACTTACACAAGATAACCCAGCTACAAGTCCATACCCAATATGGTCACCAACTGCTGCTTATCTAGAAGGTTCAAAGGTAGTATGGTATCACAATATTTATGAAGCTAAATGGTGGACACAGGGTGATGTTCCTAATGATCCAGTTTTACAATCATGGCAAACTCCATGGGAATTAATTGGGCCAGTATTGCCAGGAGAAAAACCTATACCTCAACCAACACTTCCTGCCGGTACATATCCAAACTGGATAGGTACTGCTATCTATAATACTGGGGATAGAGTGTTATTTAATGGAGTTCCTTACCAAGCAAAATGGTGGAATCAGGGAGATAGTCCTGCAGCTGCATCATCAAATCCTGATGGATCACCTTGGGTTCCATTGACACAAGCACAAGTTAATGCAATTATTAATGCATTAGGAAAATAAATCTATGCAAAAGGATGAAATTGATGGTATTTCTATTGTAATTCCAACATTAAATGAAGAGGGAAATATTAAAAAATTAATTGAAAGAATTGCATTGGTGTTTTCCAATGCAAATTATAAATATGAGATCATCATTGTTGATGATAATTCGTCTGATGGTACACAATCTGAAGTTGAGGAAATAATAGCTAACAGAACAGAACAGAACAGAACAGAACAGAACAGAACAACATCTTCTTATATGTTAAAAAAGGAAAGAGGGGTAAGTCAATTTCACTTCTAGAAGGTTTTTCTTATGCTCACTATCCTATATTAGGAATGATTGATGCAGATCTTCAGTACCCTCCAGAAGCTTTTCCAGAAATGGTAGAGAATTTATCTGTAGGATATGATATTGTTGTTGCCAGAAGACAACATAAAAAGGTAAATATTTTAAGAAGTATTGTCTCTTCTGGATTTTCATTTTTATTTGTAAAGTTATTACATAATATTTCGGTAGATGCACAATCTGGGCTCAAAGTTTTTCGCAAAGAAATTATTGATAGATTAAATTTAACTCCAGATAGTGGATGGACATTTGATATGGCTTTTCTTATAAATGCCAGGGATGCTGGGTATAAATGTACTTCTGTTGACATTCCTTTTACTGAAAGAACTAATGGAAAATCTAAAATTAGTATAATTAAGTCATCTTTTGAAATAGGATCAAATGCTATTAAATTAAAATTTAGAAAAAAGGATCCTATTAGGAGTCTACATTCCCATGATAAATTTCATTATAAGGGAAAGGAATTTGCTAATTATAGCAAGTTGCCACTTCATGATAGTGCAATAGAAATCCTATATGAATACCATAAGGTTATTATATTAATCGGTGTTTTTATTTACCTTACACTTCTATTTTTTTACTTATATCCTGTATTAATTTTGACTATGGGGCTTATTGTCTTTGGTTATATGTTTGATCTTCTGTTTAATTTCTATATTATACATAAGGCATTTAATTCTAATAAAGAGATTAGAATTAGTGAGAAACAACTCATGGAGATTGATGAGAATATACTACCCATGTATTCGATACTATGTCCACTTTATAAGGAGGCTGAAGTTGTTGAGGATTTTATTGCCTCTATTAGTAAAATTGATTATCCCCATGACAAACTTCAGGTTATTCTTATATTAGAGGAAAGTGATACAGAAACACAAGATAAAATTAAGGAAATTTCATTGCCAGAATATTTTGTTATAGTAATTGTTCCACAGTCCATGCCTCAAACTAAGCCAAAGGCTTGTAATTATGCCCTTAAGTTTGTTAAAGGAGAGTATGTTGTAATTTATGATGCAGAAGATAGACCTGAGGTTGATCAGTTAAAAAAAGTATATTTAGGCTTTTCTCGTACTGAAGAAAAAATTATTTGTATACAAGCAAAGTTAAATTTCTATAATTCTACACAAAATTTACTTACAATTTTGTTTACTGCAGAATATTCATTATGGTTTGATCTTATTTTGCCTGGATTGCAAACTTTATATTCTATTATTCCTCTTGGTGGTACATCAAATCACTTTAAGACTGATATTTTAAAAAATATCCATGGATGGGATGCATTTAATGTGACAGAAGATTGTGATTTAGGTATTCGATTATCAAAGTTAGGTTATGCTACGGAAATTATTGATTCATATACTATGGAGGAGGCAAATAGTAAACTTTCTAGTTGGTTTAAGCAAAGATCT
>JAJZLI010000050.1 GCA_021803645.1 bacterium | reverse complement strand
TGCAGAATGTATAACAATATCTGGTTTATACCTATTAAATAATTCGTCTACCTTTTCTTTTTTTGTAATATCTAACATAACCTGATTAGGTAAATCTGTCTTATTTTTCATAAAGATATTAACAACTTCATTTTTATTTTTATAGAAATAATTAGAAATCTGATAGCCTACTCTCCCACTACTTCCAGTTACTAATATTCGCATTTCTACACTATAAAAATTTATCCAAAAATTTTGAGAAAATACCCTTCATATACTCAATATGTTCTCTTGTAAGTCCTTGATTGCATCCTACTACAAACCCTCTCTTCATAATAGCGTTAGCATTTGGGAAATCCTTACCAAATTCAATTCTATCTATAGAAGCAAAACCCGGCTGTTTTAATATATTTCCTGTAAATATAGGACGTGTCTGTATATCGTTTTCTTCTAAAAATCTTACTATTTCTACTCTATCAAATGGTGCATTTTCATTTATTGTTAAAGGAAAAGCAAGCCATGTAGTATCAATATTATCTGCCTGTTTTGGCAATATAAAAAATTCTTTAAAATCTGAAAAAAAACTAATCAATGAAGAAAAATTCGTATTTCTGATTCTACTGAAGTTTTCCAACCTTCCTAATTGTATATTCCCAAAAGCCGCACTTATTTCAAGTGGTAGCATATTATATCCTACATGTTCAAAAACAAATTTTGTATCATATTGTATCCCGTCTAACTCAATCCCAAATCTTTTATCTATGTCTTCAACTTCATCAATTGCAGATCTCCTTCCCCACCCCCTCAAAATCTTACATTTTTTAAACTGGTCTTCTTTGTTTACACATACCGCGCCTCCTCCTCCTGCTGCTGTAATAATGTGTGATCCATAAAAGCTTGTTGTTGATATATCTGTAAACTTACCTGTTGGGATACCATCTATTTTTGCGCCTAAGGTATCACATGAATCTTCTACCAATGCAATATTATCTTCAGAAGTAACTTCTCCTAATTTTTTATAATCTGGTACATTTCCTAAAAGTGAAGGAACCATTAAAGCTTTAGTTTTTTTAGATATTGCATCCACTGCGAGTTTAATATCGATAAGATAAGTACCTTGCTCTACATCTACAAAAACAGGCTTCAAATCTTTCTGGATTAGCGGAGCCACTGTAGTAGAAAATGTCAATATTGGTGTAACAATCTCTGAACCTTTTTCTAATCCCAAAATTTCAACAGCCAAGAGATTTGCTGACGATCCAGAATTTACCATAACTCCATAATTTTTACCAAATAGTCTAGCTATATTTTCTTCAAATATGGTAGTCTCCTTTCCAAGTATTGTCCTATGTTCTTTTAATACATTTACAACTGCATTTATTTCTTCATCTCCATACACCGAAAGAGCATAAGGAACCCTCATCATCATACCATATTACAAAAATAAAATACTAGTCTTAAATCTAAATATCTTTAGGTCTATAAGTAACAATTCAAGAATCTCGTGACTTCGACGAGCGGGTTTTTGTGTGTTTTACGGTTTTCTGACGTTTCCTTCGAATGACAAAAATTATCAGCAACAATCTTAAACTCTCACTTCTATAAATTAATTTGTCTAGAAACTTTGGGATTATAAATGCAACTACAATTTTATAAAAACAAACGAATACTTGTAACTGGACATACCGGTTTCGTTGGTTCATGGTTTACATTGCTTCTTTCTAATTTAGATGCGGATATTATAGGATTTTCACTAAACCAACCTTCCAAGCCTTCCCTTTACAACTATCTAAACTTAAATAAAAAAATAACTAATATTAAAGCTGATATATCAAATCCTCTTCCAATATCTAAGATAATTAAAGAATACAAACCCGAGATAATTATTCACTTAGCCGCACAGCCTATCCTTCTTGATTCTTACAAAATTCCACACGCTACATTTATGACTAATACTGTAGGAACTCTTAATTTACTTGAAGCTGAACGGAAATATGGTAACGCTAGAACAATACTATGTATTACTACTGATAAAGTATATGAAAATATTGGTATAACTGCCTACAAAGAAACTGATAAATTAGGTGGATTTGATCCTTATTCTTCAAGTAAAAGCTGCGCTGAACTTATTGTAAACTCATACAGAAGTAGTTTCTTACAAGAGATCGGTATAGCAACTGCAAGGGCAGGAAACATAATAGGCGGAGGAGATTGGGGTAGATACCGAATAATACCTGATCTAGTAAGTAACAAAAAAGTTATAATTAGATACCCAAACGCCACAAGACCCTGGACATATATTCTTGATGTGTTAGATGGTTACATAACTCTTATAGAAGCTTTACATAAAAATCCTAAAACTTATTCTGAAGCCTGGAACTTTTCCTCAAATTCAAATAAAACTGTAATTGAAATTGTAAAAGAAGTTAAAAAATATCGCAACATAAATTATGAAATAAAAAAAGGCAAATCACATGAAGAAAAATCTCTCCTACTAAATTCCCTAAAATCAAAAAAAAGATTAGGATGGAAAGCAAAATATAGTTTTGAGGAAACAATACGAAATACTGTTTCTTGGTATAATAATTTTGATACAGCAAAAACTAAAGTTGATATATATGAATTAACTCTTAAGCAATTACAAGATTATTTTAAGATCGATTAATCTTCGATCAAAATGTGCATACTATGGATAATTATCTATATGATCTGTTTTTCAGTAATGATGTAAATGATATCTTAAGGTTTTATGATAATATTCAAACCAAAACTGACGTTATAAAATTTCTTAAAAATATTCCAAATGAACCCAAACGAAATATAATATCTATTGAAGGAGACACGGATATAGTAATAGTGGTGCCAACACTTGATTTTAATCGTAACTATGCAAAACATTGTAGGCATATATTTAAAGGCCAACAAATGATTTTTTTGGAATCTAAAGATAAAATACCATACAAATTCTTTAATTATGCAAAAACATTAAACATAGGCCTAAATTATGCATTACGATATAAACCAAAGTGGGTAATATTCTGTAGTGATGATGTATACAAAATTGATGAATTCGAAAAACTAAAATATCAACTTCAGTCTAATGAATCTAATTGTGATATGTTATTTACTAGAAAACCACACGTGTATCATTCTGTTCCACTTCAGGTATGTTATAATACTAATTTACTTGGCCAATATCATAAGTTTAAAGGTGGACTTATAAAAAAACACCAAAATATAATAGATAAATTCAATTCTAAGCTAGCAGTTGTTTCTTTTAATGATCTTAACTCACTACAAATATCAATATACAAATCATTATTATTCAAAACTATAGACTCTTTTTATAATTGTGGTAGTTTCGGAATTTTAAATCCATCTTTCATTAAAAAAAGGAAAAAAGTATTCGATGAGAAATATCTAAATGGCTATGATGACATTGATCTATCTATAAATATATGTATAAAAGAAAAAAATTATTCTTTTGTTGACTTTAAACTCGGAGACTTTATAGGAAAAACTTTAGGAACAGGTCCAGAAAGAAAATCAAGAGACCTTATAAACTATATCTACTTTAACTACAAAAATAAGAATTATTTTGATAATAATTATAATATGACTTAATTCTACAACATTAAAATTCTCATAAAATGGCTCTGTAGAAATCCTACAAGTACCGATACAACATAGTTAATGTATTGGTGGATGTTGTAGACCACATCCACAACTTCATCTCTCGTCTCCGCGTTTTCAACAGCCAACTTCTCAGATTCTCCTCAAACTTTCTCTTCTCTACTGAGTTTATAGTCTCTACAAAAGGTCTTCGATCATACTTCTTCTGTGGGAAGGACGCCGCAATCTCTTTCTATATCCTCCGCTCCAAAATATTTCCATAACTCTGGCAACAGACTTGATATATCTATGTAGGTCTTACATTCATATTTTATTAGAAGTATTACAATTGCAAGTTGCTGTTGCGTATATGTACTCTTTTAGAATTTGCCTGAATACTGTCTGAATACCTGTTTCACTTCCACAACGTAGGTATCAATAAATATTTTATATTCCGAGTCACCATTTCCTACTTTGTGTGTCGCCAAATAACATACCTAGACAGGAAGTTTAAACCTTCTGCCGTTAGGATACTAAATGACTTTTACAGAGTCAAACGCTACCAATATTTTCTTCCAATTTTACAATAAACTTTCTATAAGTTTTATTTTTGTTAAGTTTAAATATAACTTCAATATTCCTTTTGATTAGGCTTGCCATCCATTTATTATAGCTAATTTTTAATATCTTAAGAAGCCTTGGATCGGTTACTTTAGCTTTCAGTTCATTAATCAACCTCTTCTTCATCCTAAATACGTATATAGAATTAGTGCGAAGTTCAGATGTAGACTTCTGATTATTATGCTTTCTATAGCTTATGAGACTTTCTCGTATGTGATAAAATGATATATTATTGACAAAAATAGCCTTTATTCTCCATTCCCAATCTTCTGCCATTGTGGCTTTCTCATTGAAAGTACCAACTATCTCAAAACATCTCTTATTTATGATGTACGAAGAAGGATATCCTATTGGGCCTTTCCATATCCTTTCTGCCAATTCTATTCCCTTATAAGATCCCTCTTTCATTACAGATATAACCTTTCCCTTTTCATCTATTATTCTTGCATCCGAATAAAAAACTAGGAAATCCGGAGTTTCACTGATATATTTGTCATATCTATCTAATGAATTTTTTGTTAACAAGTCGTCGCAATCAAGCTGTTTAAAAAAATATCCCCGCATGTTCTTAACTCCTATATTAAGTGCCTCAGGAAGGTTACAACCTTTTTCTCTTACGTATCTTATTGTTTTAATCCTGCTAAATCTGTTTTTGTACAGGTTTAATATAGAATCATTAGTACTGCCATCTATTATCAAAATTTCATATTTACTTCTAGGATAATTCTGACTCAAAACACTTCTGATTGATTCTTCAAGATATGTTGGGTCGTTATATGTGGGTATTATTACACTTATCTTAGGTTTCAAAATTACACCTTTACCGCTTTTCGATTGTCATTTTGAATTATATACTTCAAGTATCATCTTCTCCATGAGCTTCAATATCTTACTAACTTCATATCTATTATAAATAATTTCTGATATCTCTTCTTTTAATCTTGCATACTCTGGAACATCGCTTTTCCATAACTGAAAATATCTTAATATGCTTCTGGAGAAGGCATCCGTATCAAAAGGTTCTATCAAAGTACCCTGAACTTTATTTATGACTATATCCTTAGGTCCCTTCACGTCAAATGCTACAACAGGCAATCCATAACTTTGTGCCTCTATTACTACTGCTGGAAGTCCTTCATACCTAGACGGCAAGACGAATATGTTGGCTTTCCTATACTCCTCTTCAAGCCTTTTCTCGTCCAAAAATCCTAAAGCTTTCACATTGGCTTCATATTTCTTACTTAAATCTGAAATTATCCTTTCACCATCACCGCCTGCACCGACTATATGGAATTCGATTCTTTTTTCTTTTGATATAACCTTCCTTATAATCCTATCAAAAAAATCTATCCCTTTCTGGTCTTTTGCAAATCTACCTACGTACAGAGCTATAAACTTCTTTTCGTATGTTTCCGATTTAATACGGTTTTTTGTCAAAAAGATACCTATTTTATACCTCCTAGCTTCAGGAAAATGCCTCCTTATG
>JAJZLI010000028.1 GCA_021803645.1 bacterium | reverse complement strand
TTATTGTTTTTAAATGTTTTATATAATCAAATGCTTCCTGTATTCCCATCTTAGATTTACCATTTACTCTGTCTGAAAAATGTATAGGAATCTCTTTTACCTTGTATCCTTTTTTATAAAAATAATAGAGTATTTCGACTTGGAATAGGTATCCATTGGATCTTATATTTTTTATAAAATTTATTGGTACACATTTTGCGTTTATAATCTTGAACCCTGCAGTACAATCTTTATATGGTATCTTTAATATAACTTTAGTTAGGGCATTTCCTATTTTTGAATTTAGTTTACGATATATCCCCCAATCCTTAGGGATGGAACCTCCATTTACATATCTTGATCCGATAACAATATCATATTTAGGAATTTCATTTATTAACCTTTGTATATCCTTCGGATTATGAGATAAGTCAGCATCCATTTGTATTATATAGTCTGCATTCATCTTTTCTTTTGCATATAAAAACCCTCTTTTGTATGCTTCCCCTAAACCTTTCTTTTCTCCAGTTATAAGGCTGATATTTGTATACCTAGTTTGCATATTGCGAATTTTTTCTGCAGTACCGTCAGGAGAGTTATCATCCACAAAAAGTATAGAAACACCTTTATTGTATTTAAAGATCCCTTTTACAAGAGTTTCTATATTATCTACTTCATTATATGTGGGGATTACAATTACTATGTTCATTTACACTGGATTTAAAATCTTTTGAAAATTATTGAAAAAATTTGATTTTTCAAACCTAAATATCATGTAAGTGGAAAACAGGTTTTCAAACCCTAATTTTAAATACATATTTGTAGTTATTTTATCTCCATAGTGTTGAAGTATTATTTCCTTTTTGTGGGTATTATTTATTGCATACTGGCTAATTGCTTTTCCATAACCGTTTCCTTTATATTTTTCTGTTACAGCAACAGAATGAAGCATTCCTGTACTTTTGTATTCAACCATCCCGGATATACAAATAGCCTTACCATCTTTGTATCCGACATATGCCTTGCTTATATCCTTGTAATTTTTACTTAGTAGCTTTGTTTTAAGCATTTTTGCATAAGATTTACTTGGGTCTTTCCATGTACCAGTAAAAATATTAATAAAATCATTAACCTGATGCATATTGTTTACCTGTTCTATTTGAAGATCAGTTTCTATTTTATACCTATGTTTTGAGGTTTTCATCCAGTAGCAAGGGACACTTTTCTTATATCCTCTTTTAAAGAGAATATTCTCAATATGTGTATTTTCACCTTTAATTTGTATAAAAGATGGACGTCTTTCATTTTCATAAAAGCGATCTTCTATACTTTTAATAATGGGTAGTATATCTTTTTTAGGGTATATGTTATGGGCAGCATTCCAATATATTCTCTTGTCTGTATTTGAAAAAAACATTGTATAATCAAGGCATTTTTCTATCTTATCTAAAAAAAGAAAATAATATCCGTTTTCAAAGATCTCTATGTATCTATTCATAAAATTTATATATGGTTATTCTCTCAGAAATTATTTCATTCTGCAATATATTGACTTTGTATATCCTTTTTGGTTTTAGTAAGATATATAACCAATATTATAATAAAAAAAGTCAGTGTCATTGCAACTATTGCCCTTCCAAGTCCTAATCCTCCAAAACTATGTGGAACACCGAAATAGTCTGCAAATGATGCTCCAAGAGGGCGAGTAAGTGTATATGATATCCAGAAAGCTAATATTGGGTTCAGTTTGAATTTTAATACGGCAATTCCTGGAAGTAAAAAGAGTATTGCAAATATTATTCCTGATAGTAAGTACCCCCACCCAAACGTTGTTGCTGTCATATCTCCTGTTGCTGTTCCTAGAGCAAATGTGAAAAATACTGTTGCCCAGTAAAATATCTCTCTTCTTAGAGTATGAATGCTATGAATTGATAGTGTTTTTTCAGTAACATACCACACTGAAAATATAATAATTAGCATAAATCCATAAAATATTGCAGATGCTGTATATGGAACTTGTAAGACTATATGAGTTGCATCTGCAGCCATTGTTCCAAAAATGCTTACCATTACTACTGCAAACCAATATACACATGTAATATATCGTTTAGATTTTAGTTGTATGTATATTGATATTCCAAGTATTATGCCTGAGGTTATTACTGCAACAAAAGGGTTTATATGATGTACAAAAAAGTCTGAAGTTGCTTCTCCCATTGCTGTGGAGAGCAACTTTAATGTCCAGAAGTATACGTTGATTTTTGGTACTTTAGTTAATGTTTGCCACCCATGATGTTTGAACTTTAGAAGCATAATATTATCCTAATCTTTGTTTTTTAAATTATATATCATAATTGTTTATTTTTCTTAATTATAGATATAGAATTCTTTTCCTAATTGTATATATAGTCATATTATGTGAAAATGATGTAGGAGATTTTGATGCAAAATACCACGAATTTTAGAAAAATTATAAATAATAAACTCATTCAAAAGATAGCTTTATATACGAGTATACCCCTTGTTTTGATTGTTGTCATAATAATTATTTATTCTAAATATTACAATAAACCTTCCATTGTTAAACCAAACCTAGCTACTGCTGTTGCTAGGTTTACAGTTAAAACTGTTCCTTTTAAGGTATTATCAACAAATCCATCTCTAAATCAGAACAATGTAAATCCCAATAGCCCTATTACAATTACATTTTCCAAACCAGTAAATGCCCAGAAACTACAGGGTAACCTTTTTATTACTCCTGCAATAAATGGGACATTCTCTCAAGGAAATTCTGCAGATCAAGCTGTATTTACTCCAAGTACTACGCTTCCTCAAGGTATTAAATTTCAAATTATGATTAATGGAACTTACCAATCTAATAGCGGAGAACAACTGGGGTCAGCATATATCTATCATTTTACAACTTTATTGTTAAACAACTCTGTTGTTTTTCAGGATACAAACGATACATATGATAGTACTTTATCTTCTGCACAACCTGGAAAGACTCTATCTTATGCTTTAAGTTTTGGATCTGATGTAGTGCAAGCTAATGTCACATTATACAAAAGTAATATTAATGAACTTTTGTCTTCTCTTATTTATGCTCCTAGGTCAGATGGTAGTGTTCCATCTTTGATTGGTGGTCCTATTGATACTGCTGGCATGCAGGAAATTAGTGTTACAAAGAATCTTTCCAATAATAGTGCATATACAGTTTCTCAGGGTAGTGGTATATATGTGGCAATTGCTACAGATAGTGGAGGAAATCAACTTGGGTATGTTTGGATTGATTATGGTAATCTGGGAGTTGTTGCAAGAGAGGATGATCAAAAAATTGTGTTATATTCCCAAAATCTTATTAATAACACTGATACTCCAGTTACAGTTAGTGTATATAACCTAGAGAATAGTGTGAATTTACTTTCTCAGACTAATGTAAATGGTCTTTCTATAATTAGTGCTCCATATTCTCCATCTTCTGATATTATAGTTGCATCAGATGGAACAAATTATGCTGTAGTTCCTCTTTCTATTGTTGATAGTGAAGGAGATATTAGGGTACATCAAAATTTGTCAACTACAGAATCAATTTATGGTGTGACTGATAAGCCAACATATTTTGATAATGAAACAGTTAATTTCTCAGGTTTTGCTAGATATAATAATGATGCTGCATATACCCCTGTTAGTAATGTAACAATACCTATGTACGTGGCTCGTTATATAAGTGGTACTAAACTTGACAGCTTTAATATAACTACTAATAGTAATGGGATGTTTAGTGGAAGTTTTAGTGTAAATCCTCTTTGGTTAGAGGGAAATAGTAATATGCAATTAAGTATTTTTGCTGATTCAACAGATGGTTTAGTTTTTGATAATGTTCAGGTTGCATCTTTTATTTTATCTAATATTGCACCGACAAAATCTACTATTACTGTTAACTTTACTCAACCTAGTTATCTTCCTAATGATTTGATTCAAGCTAAAATTGTAGCAACAGATAATAATGGTAATCCTGCAAGTAATGCAGAGGTTGATGTACATGTATATACTTCGAGTTACTATGAGAATGATCCCACACTAAACTATAATCAGTATGGATCTCCTGGATCTGAAATACCCGGCAGTCCTTATGTCATGCAGTTAAATTCTCAAGGTGTTGGATTGTATACAGTTAATGTAAGTGATCTTCCCAATAATGGAACTAGTCAGAAAGTTACTCTTCAGGTAAATTTTGATGGGGAAAGTTCTGGTGTTGCAGGAGGTGCATCGACTATAGTTCATCAAGGTAATGGTTATATAACATTTGGTAGTTTTGATACAGTTGTAACTCCTAATACTCCGTTGATTTCAAGAATGTATATTTATGATCTTAATGGTAATCCAGTTCCAAATGCCCCTGTGGGGTATTCTCTAATAGATACCACTAATAAAAGTAAAGTAATTACTACTGGAATGGTTACTGCAGATAGTAATGGTTATGCTGTAGTAGATATTCCCCCGTTGAGTGGGATCTCTAATTATGATGACCTGACATTAAATGTATGGACTACTGATAGCTATAATAATAAAATCCAAAATAATGCTAGTTATATGTTTAAAAATTCTATTGGTAGCGATATTAGTGGCGCTGTACTTGAGAATCTTGATGTATTTGGGGCTCCTTCTGTTTTGACAGTTGGTGAAACTGTAAATCTTACTATAGATTCTCCTGCTAATGTTACAGCTTTAGTAACAATGGATAGGAACAGAATTTATAACCCACAGCTACTAACATTACATTCAGGTAGTAATAATTTTTCCTTTCAAGTTACTCCTATTCTGGCCCCTTCGTTTACATTAACGTTTAACTATATTGAAAATGGTGTATATTATTCTGAGGGAGTTCCATATATTGTTGAGGATCCTTCACTAAAAGCAAATATAACTATTTCAGTTAATAGCGGTGGTAGTATTTCTGCGAATTCTGCATCACAAGCTCAAATTACTGTAAAGGATAGTAACCAGAATCCTCTCACTACAAATTTAATAGTTTCTATTGTAAGTGAAAATGCATATAACCTATATAGTCAAGCAAGTCCTAGCATGTATCTATCTTTCTTTCAGGATTTTCCTATTATGACAAGTTCTTCCTCATCCCTATTGGGAATTGGTAGTGGGGGCATAGGTTGTGGGGGAGGTTCAGGAGGATATACTGATAATTTTTATAATCCAGTAGGCACAACTTTATTATGGGAACCAGATCTTACAACTAATGACTTGGGGCAGGTAACTGTAAATTTTACACCTCCTGCAGGTAGTTATAAAATTAATGTATATTCTATGAGCAGTAATAATATTTTGGGATCAGCTTCAGCTATTTTTACTGCAAATTAATTTTTTGTTTATAAATTCATCAAATTACTTATATTTTTGTAAATGTAATCGTTTTATTTACTTTGGGTAATATAACTTTTCTACAGGAATGATTGGAATTTAATCCTAATTTAAGATTTCTAATTATGTTTATGAATTTACTTCTGATTCCAATCTTGCAAGAATTTTTGATAATTGTAGTGTTATTAGCACTGCAAGAATTGTAACTATTAGGGCATATACTAGTAGTTATATGGCCCCGCTACCTTTTGGTCCCCATTTTTTATAAATATAAGTGAGATTTGAAAAAATGAAAAATCCTTTTTATAAAATCCCTTGTGTACTATAATTTTTATATGAAGGTTTCTGTATCTGATAAGATTTACAAATTAATAACTCTATTGCTTGGTATCT
>JAJZLI010000001.1 GCA_021803645.1 bacterium | reverse complement strand
TCCCAGTGGTTCAGGAAAATATCCTGGAGTGATTCTGATACATGAGATTTGGGGGTTAAACCAACATATTCAGGATGTGTCAGATAGGCTTAGCAATGAGGGGTATATTGTTGTTGCTCCTGATCTTTTGAAGGAAACTGGAGTTGTTGAAAAATTTACTCCCGATCTTTTTAGTGATTTATCTGATCCTCAGAAGGCTGAATCTGCAAGAGAGACAATGATGAATATTATGGCTCCTATTAACTCTCCTGTTTTTGTATCGTCAACTGTAGACAAAATACAGGAATGGTTTAATTTTTTAGAGAAAGATTCTAAAGGAAATGGGGATATTGCGGTGATGGGTTTCTGTTTTGGTGGAAGTTACAGCTTCTCTTTTGCGGTTTCCCAACCCAAATTGAAAGCATCCATTCCTTTTTATGGCAGAGCTCCTGAGAATGTAGAGGAAATTGAAAAAATAAAATGCCCTATCCTGGCATTTTATGGAGAACATGATGAAGCACTGATGGCTCATAACCAGCTTCCATGGCTAAAGGAACAAATGAAAAAACTGAATAAGAATTTTGAAGCTGTTGTGTATGAAGATGCAGGACATGCATTTTTTAATGATACTAATAAAGAGAGATATAACGCCAAGGCAGCCTCTGATTCATGGAATAAAACGCTTGAGTTTCTCTCTAAACATTTAAAAAAATAAGCCATCATAGACCCCAATATTATTTTCATTGATAAATATAAACACTAGTGTTAATATTTGAATATGCATTCAAGTATTGATATGAAAAAAATAAAAAAGGATTTGGATAATAATAAGACCATTGTTTTGTGTGCAAAACAGTGTGGTGTTGTTGGTGATTTAACTACCCTAAAGATATGTTACCTTCTGAGGTACTATCCCGGTTTAAATGTGAGTGCTATTGCTAATTTAACTGGCACCTCAATATCAAATGTATCTCATTGTCTTTCTAAGTTAAAGAAAAAGGGAATTATTGTTGAGCAAAGATCTTCTCTTATGAAGTACTACTCTCTCAAGGATAGTTCATTTATAGATTTTATTGATGTCTTATTTAAATGATTTTAGATAATATCTCTTATGAAATATAAAGTATTTTTCTCATTGCTAGCTTCTGTACTCCTTATTGTAGGTATTTTGTTAGTACTTCATCATCCTCATTCGAGTACATCAGCTCCAAAACCTAAAACCAAAACGTCTAGTGCAAGTATATCCGATGTACTTGCACCAAGTGCAATTGTTAAAGGTGCTAGTCAAAACATATCAATTGGAGGTGATAGTGAACAACCAGAAGTAGTATATACGATGACTGTTGGTTGTGCCGATTGTATTGGGATGGCAAAAGAGCTCAATTCCATTGCCGCAGAGTATGAGAGCAAAGGGGTTAAATTTTATGGAGTTGATATAGAAGGTACTGATAGTGTAAAAGTAGTTGACTATTGGATAAATGCAATAACAAGCCCTAATCATATTACATATACAGTAGATGCTTATTCAAATTTTTTACAAGAATATAAGGTGACTCAACTTAGTGAACTTTATATTCTTTATAAAGGTAAAATTATGTATCAAGCACAATCTCCATCTACTAAGGATGTTCAATTAGCCTTATCTAGAATAGTATGAGCCCATTTCTTTTAACCCTATCTTTTATGGCTGGTATACTTACATTTTTTTCTCCTTGCGCTATTGCTATGCTTCCTGCGTATGCTGGATATTTTATTTCATCTGAGGATGATTTAGGTAATGTTTATGACCGTGCTATTATGGGGTTAATTTGGGGAGTAATATTTGCATTGGGTTTCTCTACTGTCTTTGCATTTATTGCTCTGTTAATCCTAACAGGTGTAAATGTTTTAGTTAAAGCCCTTCCTTTTATATCTATCTTACTTGGAATTATACTTGTCTTTATTGCTATATATAGATTCATTGGAAAGAATATTCCTATTTTTAATACTTTAAAAATCCAAACGTTTATTGGAAATAATGTTAAAACCAAAAATAAGGGAATATATTTTTGGGGCGTTATGTACTCATTGGCATCCCTTGGGTGTTCTTTTCCTGTATTTCTATCAATTATTTTGGTATCCTTTTCTAAAGCAAGTTATGTTACTGGAATTTTCGATATTTTAGTATATTTTGTTGGTATTAGTATTATCTCTATTGTAGTGTCAATTATATTAACAATTTCTAGGGATACGATTAGAAAGCATTTGATACCATTTCTAAAGTATGTTAATTGGTTTGGAAATATAGTCATATTGCTTTCAGGGATTTATTTAATAGTTTTTTATCTTTCTTCTTATTTTAATGTAAAAATTATATGAAAAAACATTATAAGCTTATTGTCATTGGTGGTGGAGCTGGGGGCTTTGCTGCATTAATTAAATCAAATGAATTAAAAACAGATACCCTCATGGTAAATTCTGGACTCCCCATTGGTGGTACATGTGTAAATGTTGGTTGTGTTCCAAGTAAATATTTATTAAATATTGGAGATTTTGTATACAGTATGAAAAAACCATATACTCAATCTGTATCAGCCACTGATATTAAGGTTGATTTTTCAACTGCTATACAAGAAGAACTTACCCTTGTTAAAAAAATGAGAGAAGAAAAGTATGTCAATGTTCTTAAATCTCTTTCCTATGTTGATTATATTGATGGACATGCATATTTTAAAAATAGCAATCAAATTGAAGTGAATGGAAGTGTCATTATAGGCGATAATTTTATTATATCCACAGGTTCAACTGCAAATATTCCTCAAATAGAGGGAATAGATGATGTAGGATATATAACCCATGTTGAGGCATTAAAGCTTAAAAGTCTACCTAAAAAATTGTTGATAATAGGAGCTGGCCCTGTAGCAATAGAATTTGCTCAAATGTTTAGACACCTTGGAAGTGAAGTTACAATGCTCGTAAGGTCAGACAGAATTCTTAAGGAAACTGAATTTGAGATTTCTGAGCTTTTAGAAAAGTATCTAAAAGAAGAAGGTATTGTAATATTAAAGAACACCTCGGTATATAAATTTTCTAAGAAAAATAATAGTAAATTTGCTCATATTAAGGTTGGTGAAAATGAGGAGGTTATTTCTTTTGATGAAGTTCTTTTGGGAATTGGAAAAACTCCTAATACTGCCTCTTTGTCCCTTGAAAATGCTGGAGTTTCTGTTGGTGAGGATAAGGCTATAATAGTATCAGAGTTTTTACAAACTTCAAACCCAATAATTTATGCTGTTGGTGATGTTGCTTCTTTACCAAAAAGGTATGAGACAACAGCAGGAAGGGAAGGTACATTGGCTACTAGAAATATTTTAGAGAAAAAAAAGGTTTCGATTAATTACGATGAAGTTCCGTATGCTGTTTTTACAAATCCTGCGGTTGCTGGTGTTGGACTAACTGATGCTCAAGTAAATGAAGCTAATATACAATGTAAATGTTTATTTCTTTCATTGGATAATGTTCCAAAAGCTCATATAGTTGGTGATTTTAGGGGTCTTATGAAGATGATTGTAAGGCAGGATACTGAAGAAGTACTTGGAGTTCATATGATAAGTAAAGATGCATCAGATTTAATACATGAAGGTTTAATGATTGTTAGAAATCATATGACAATAGAAGATATTCTTGACAGTATACATGTATTCCCTACTCTTTCAGAAGTATTTAAAATAATTGCACAGTCATATAAAACTGATATTTCTAAATTAAGTTGCTGTGTATAGAGATATTAGTGTTTGTTCACTTACTTAATTTTTCTGGAAAACATAAATATTTGAATAATGGCTAAAAGAAGAAATAATACAGGAATGGTAAATATGATTAGATGATTTGCATGAAATATATTTATACATAAAAATTCTGTAATAATATTGATTATCCCCCAAAATATCAATACTTTTGCTCCATACTTGTTAATAGTATACCAGTTATCATCTGACTTATATGCTTTGGGTATACGTATTCCGTATAGATGATTCCGTGGAACTTTTCCAATTAATAAAGGTATTGGAAAAATAACCATTACAATACCTAGGACATAACCTAAATTTTTTATAACTGGATTACTCATTTTTGTATACTTTCTGATTATAACAATAATTTACAGAGTTTTGATAGAGGCAAAGCTTTATGTGGCCTTAACTGTGAGAAATATTCCCTGATGACCAAATCTGATAAAATAGCAGTATGAATAATGTCAATGAGATTATTGTTATATTATTAGCTACAAGAATTTAGAATGATAAATTTTTAGGCTTACTGAATATCCAGAGGAAGAAAGGCATCATGTCTAGAATGTAAACTATAAGAAAATAGCAAAGATCATGTCAGAATAAGAATAACTTATGACTGATTCATGTGATTTTCACTACAACCTTATGAAATATAAAGCAATCTAAGATAAAAAATATGCCATTGTCTTTATTATAATTCAATGTATTTTTGTAATATGCATAACTCATATTAAATAGCTTACATAGTAAGGGTATGGAAGAGGGGTTAAAACCAAATTCTATGTAACTTTATTTTTTGTCTTTAGTTCTTTTATCTTTTTTCTTCTTATATGTATTGGGAATTAATCTGTATGCTAGGCGCTTTTCTTTTTCATAAACCATAGGTGTGCCTATATGTGCTTTACAGGAAGGACACTCTAATTGAGGCATAGTTGCAGTACTTGTCACATTAGGATTCTTTTGGAGTGATGATAAGTTTTTAGGAAAAAGGATTCTATCTAAGTAACAGCGTAATAATGCACCTGGACCATCTTTTTGGTATTGCATGATTGGTTGTTCACAGTTTGCACATGAGACAATAAGTATTACAGAAGTTCCGCCTCTTTCTCTCCTATATGAATCACGTTTCATTTCCTTTTGTCCAATATAAGGAGCACTAAATTCTATTTTATTGTTGTTATTACTACCTTCTTTTTTTTCTATATTTTCTTTATTCACAATATATTTTTTAAGTCCGCTTCATATGTTCCTGAAACCATTCTCATCTTTTTGTTTATAAGACTCTTCCCTTCTTCAATTGAATGATGTCGTACATATTTATTTATCACATCATAATTACTTCTTTTTAATTTATCAACTGTTTAAATTAGCAGTTGATAGACATGAGATCGGTTATGTCAGGAAAATTTGGATGTAGCAATTTATTAAAAAAATATGTGAAGCAAAAATAATATGGAAACAGTAAATACAAGAGCTGTCATATTAGCGATACTTGAAAAAATAGAAAACGGACAAAGTAAGGTTTTTATACAAAACAGATGGAAACCAAAGGTAAGTCTGATATACAGTGGACTTCTTGAAATCCCCACAGGGGGAATTGAAGCGTATGAAAATGAGTATGATGCGCTAAAACGGGAAGTGAAGGAAGACACGGGTATTGATATTGCAAGAATAATTGATGATTATAAAAGCAGTATTGAAGAACATACAAGAGCACATGACAGTTTGTGTGCAGATGCCCCTGTAAATGGAATTTTTAGTCCTTCAAGGATAGCTGGTACAACAGTCTCGTTTGTATTTCCACCTCCAAATGCCTCGGCTAAGTTGAGAACTATACCTATTGTATCTCTACGCAATCTCAAATTTTCCCATACATCTAAATCGGCTAGCATAGTATCAGCTTCATAACCCCTTGCCCTTAACAGTTCAGTAACTAACGGCACTATAATTTCAATTTCTTACTCGCTTATTAAATCGCTTGGGATTCCTGTTTCAAGCCGTGTTGCCTTATTGTAGAGTACTAATATTGATTCTGGCATAGAAGTT
>JAJZLI010000044.1 GCA_021803645.1 bacterium | reverse complement strand
GTTCGTATTATATTGGGTATCTCTCTTATAACAACTTGAATATATATATTAATATATATACTACAAAAGTAGGAAATACTTTTGAAATTTCAAATATTACCCTTTCCGAAGGGTAAATCATTAGCGTGTAAATCTTTTATGTTTTTATTTTTATATTTTCCATCATAGATGTTTGTCATATCGTTAGAGTCTGTTTCATAAAATATGACCTGTGCAACTCTAGCATTAGTCTTGATATTTATTCCAAACGCACTTGATACATTAAGCATTAGTGCAATTACCCCTTTATACCCAGGATCTATTAACCCTCCCACGACAAACGCTCCTGATCTATTTAGGCTACTTCTGCTTAGCACAAATCCTGAGATGTTATATGGAATTTCAAATTCTTCATTAAATTCTAGTAGATATGACCCAAATGGTAAATGAAAGTATTCATTTACTATTTTCACTTCTTTAATTTTAGGCAGTTGTCTTTGAGAATTATCGAAATCTATTACTCCCCTATCTTGCCATTCATATATTGATTTTACTGTTAAGTCAACTCCAGATGGTTGTATTTGAATCTTTTTATCAATATATTTTTTTATTAATTTTAGTTTATCTATTGTTTTTCCTGAAAGCATGCCAGATAGATTATATTAAAGATATTAGTAGATTACAAACGAATGTATGGCCTAAGTATCCTGTCTTGTCTGCTGATACCTAGAGAGTCAAGCAGGATTTGAACACCCCTTTCTGATGGTATTTGAGACATATCTACTTCTATGAAATCTCCTATATTTCTTGTGATTCCTCTTTGGGTAACCTGAACTACTCTATCTACACAGAATGTAATATCATGTTGCCATGTCCATCTTTCTCTTTCCTTCCTTACAACTCCCAATTCCCTATATTTTGATCTTAGACTCCTTTCTGTTTTGCGACTAATTTCTTCTGAAAGTATTGGTTTTACCCTAGATCTCGTTGTTGGTTTTCTTGGTCCTTTATACCCCAATATAATTCTAATATGATTCCCTGCTTCATCTAGTTCTTCTCTAATTCTTAATGATTCTGGACTTGTTTTTCCTGTATTTCCTATAGGAACAGCAAAGTAGGAATCTGTCTGATGCACTGTTTCGATTCTTATTGACCCTATACTTTCTAATGATTTTTTGCTTACATTGTCTGCTCTAAATTTTATCTGATTTTCTATATTTGGTGCTCTACCAGCTTCAACCACAGGGTCATATTCATTAGTTATTATGATATGAGCATTGCTATGTGTTGGCTCTACATATAAGTCATGAGCAGGAGATACAGTTGACAGGAAATAATCAATAATCTGCCTTGGAGACATACTAGTTCGCAATGTATCTCTTAATAGTCTCCTTATAAATCTGCTATGCTCACGCGCTCTTACAAATACGCCCAAATCATAAAGTCCTTTAAATTGATCTGATAAAGTAAATAATCCATCTACTATTATTACTTGAGATGGATGTGTGATCTCATATCCTTCTCTTTGACCACTTTTCATACTATATATAGGTTTTTTTATTGATTCTCCTCGTATGAGAGCACTAAGGTGTTCGGCAAGAAGTTCCATATCAATTACATCAGGTTGGTCAAAGTTTAGCGGGTTTCCCTGCTCCATCTGATCTTGCATAAATGTTAATCCCTTATAATAGTCGTCCATTGATATGACTAAAGGTACTGTTCCTGTACGCAATTCTATTTGCTCTGTAATCTTTCCACTTACAGCACTACTCTTCCCAGAAGCAGAACCCCCTGCTATAGCAACAACAACTGGAGTCTGTTTTTCCCTTAATTGTTTTTCAATGAATGCTGTTACAAATTCTATTCCATCTTCAAGCCCTAGCTCTTTAGGGTTAACTCCTATTTCTTCTACTTGTCCTCTTGGAATACCTTCCATAATCTTATTTAATCCCTATTATCTGTAACCCATGTTTTCCAATATCTTCTGTGCGCCAGAAATAAATATCTTTAGTTTTTACTACATATGTCACCACCCTTGTGATCTTCCTATCGGTATATTTTCTATTTTTTGGATTCCATTCTTTTAGTATCAATGTTCCCCTTCTTTACATTCAAAATCAGCAAGGCGTATTTCAAAATTTTTCTTTCCTTCAATAATTGCGTCAAAGTATTTGGGCCATACCTTTTTTACTATCGTCATAGTATCTAGATTATATATGTTTTTCTATGTTATATCTAGTTTGATTTTAGAAAATTTCTTTGTACTTTGTGATCTAGCGGTTTTCCTACAGTAAATTTTAGATATGGTACCCTCATGAATAAATATACAATTCCTGTGGTAATTACTGATGTTAACACCCAAAGTAGAATCATTTGAATCCAGACTGGTATAAAAGGTATCATTGGAAGACCATCTGTCTTTATAGCATTAAGCACAAGAGGATGGATTAGGTAAATCCCAAAGGAACATTCCGATATAAATACCCAAAAATTTAACCACTTATATTCTTTTTTCGTCTTCCATTTTTTTACTAAAGATCCAATTATGTAATACATTACAAATGTTACTGCAATACTATAAGGAACTATAAGTGGTTGCATCGGGTTTGATGTAAAATATATTGGTAAATGTAATATTACAGTTTCTAATGTATAGTTTGCACTAATAAGTAGTATTATTGTTATTAAAAATAAAAATATCTGCTTTGTGTATTTTTGTAAAAATTGCTCAAACTTATCTATATTTAGTGCAATTAATCCCCCCAATACTATATATGCTAGGTAATCTAGAATAAATCTATCCTGATACTTATATATAAAATGTAGTATTGGAGATTTATGACCCAAGAGATAGAGTTGTATCCCATAATAATCAATCATATTAAATATTACCTGCCCTACAAATACCCATATTATAACTTTTATATAACGATCTTTGAATCTCTGTACTATTTGTAGGAAGTATGGGAATATCATGTAAAATTCAACTGCAAGTAGTATATAGTACAGTTGATAATATGCTGACCCTGAAACGATATCAATGATTATTGTGTAGATATCTGCAATAAATGTTGGTCCTCTTCCATAGAAGAGCGCATATAATATACTCCACAGGGCATATGGGATTAGTATCCCTACTGTTCTTTTAGACCAGAAATTTTTTATATTAAGACCCTTAGCATTATATATATATACAAGTATAAACGCAGTGATAAATATGAATACATTTCTATTGAATTGTATAAGAGAGATTATTAAATTTCTTATGTATGATTCATAAAAATGAGTATCTAAATATTGGGTGCTTCCAATACTGTGTATAAGTACTACAACAAGAGCAATAATTCCCCTTAGTATATCAATCTCATACCTTCTTTCTGTATTTACTTTCTTGCTCTCCTGCATTCTGTAGTTGTTTTTTTAATATAAGTTTATTAATTTTTCCACTTCTTAGTTTAGGAAGTGCATTGATGTATATATACTCGATTGGGTGCTCTAGTCTTCGTAGTCTTTGAGATACCCACGCATCTAATTCTTCATTTATTATCTCATCTTCTTCACGTATTACCAAAAATGCAACAATTGTTTCACCGTATATACTATTTGGTCTTCCTGTAACTGCAACTTCCATAACCTTAGGATGTTCTACTATGACCTCCTCTATTTCTTTGGGATATATTGTTTCTCCTTTATATATAATAATATCTTTTTTTCTTCCAGTAATAAACACATACCCTTCCTCATCCTTATACCCTAAATCTCCTGTTTTAAAGTATCCATTAACAAAAGACTCCTCATCAACATTATCTTCATATGAAGAGATTACTGATTTTCCTTTAACACAGATTTCCCCAATTTCAAATGGTGGCAACTCTTTTATCTTTTTATTATTTTTGTTAGAGATTACAAGTTCTATCCCTCTAGGAATTCCTACTGATTTAATTTTCCTCTTCTTTAAATCATTTGCTGTTATTTGTGTACATGTTTCTGTCATTCCATATGTTTCTATAATAGGAACTCCATATTTTTCCTCGAATGAAGCCATTGATGGGGCTCCTAATGATGATGTCCCACTTCTTGCAAATCGTACACCTTTTAATTTTTCTGTATTGTTTGACTCTTTGAGTATATTAATAATGGTTGGTACTAAATTCAACCATGTAATTTTATATAATTTGACAGTATTTATAAATTTAGACAAACTAAATTTATTTACATTTACTATTGTTCCACCAGAGATCATGGTTGAAAAGAGTGCAATTACTGGAGCATTAATATGGTATAAGGGCAGAGGATTAAAGCAGATATCCTCTTCATTAGTATTTTGTACTTCAACTACATTTATTGCTGTATTAGTAAGATTAAATTCTGGCAGGCGGCATACTTTTGGTTTCCCTGTTGATCCAGATGTTTGTAAGTATACACTTCCACCTCCCTTTACCTTTACGCCTTCTGCTTTTTCTCCTGATATTCTATAAATATCATTATAAGTTAATTTTTTATAGAACGTTTCTGGAAGTTTATCTTCTCTATCGGGGTTTTCAATTATGTAGTCTGGTTTGTAATAATTAATAAGGTCTTGGAGTTCTAGTGTTGGGATATCTGGTGGAAGAGGTATTAATTCGTATCCCCCAGATATAGCTGTAATCCATAAAATTGAAGGAATAATTCCTCCGTGAACTAAAAGAAGAATTTTTTTTGTCTTTTCACCAAAGTAATTTATTAGTGAATCTACCCTACTTTTTATGTCACCATATGTAAAAGCTTTACTATCTTCTGGAGCTCTCCCATTCTCAATTTCAATGAAAGCTGTTTTATCTTGCCTTCCTTCTTCACTTATTTTTTTATAAATATATCCATTAAAAGTCATATTATATTATACATTTTTATGAGATTATTTGTTTCAAGCAACTTTAAGTAATCTATCTATTCTGTGTGTCGGGTCTATGTGAACACCAAGGTCTTCTGAGGCAGATAATGCATGTGAATTATATACATCCTCTACTTTTGTATCCTTCAGTCTTTCTAAATCTTCTTTCGTAATAAATCCTCGTCTTAGTAATTGAATTATTTGTTCATCAGGCACTGTTTGATAAGATAGTCCTGTAGAAGTTTTTGCTTTATCATGTAAATTGGTTCCATCCAATGCAGTTGGAGTATATATGCCAAGATCATAAGGAATGTAATGAATAGGGTCTTCCCCACTATCCCAGCCTTGTACTATCCTATCTGTATATATAAGCCCCAACCTTCCAACCAATCTCTGCATTGCAAGAGATGGAGGATTGTCCCTCATTGATTCATATACCATTGCTGTTGTTTGTATACCAAGCCTTTTATCCCTTTTATATTGCCGATAACACTCTTTAACAGAGAGAATGTAATTTTCCATTAACTGCCCTCTATATCTGTTATCATGTAGGGCAAATTTAACCCAGGATAGCCATGTGTCTACAGGATGTCTCATGTTATAAAAAGTTCTTACATTTGATAGTGGTATTTTTAAAAACCTATATATCTCTATAACATCTAATGTTGCTTCTTTTCTTGTATAGAATCCATACTGTTCCCTATCTGCAAACACTGGAACAGCAGGAACAGTATACACTGCTCTCTCATTAGGTGCACTGACTTGTGCTCTCATTATTGACTTAAATGGATTATCAACCAAATATATTGGTTTTCTATCAGGACCTAGAGCTCCATTAGCAAGCCCTCGTGACATAGCCGTAATCCCACCTCTTGCTACAGAACGTATACCAATAAATATTGTATTTGGATTTTTTACCTCTACCCTTGAGGCAATTTCTTGTTCTGACATTGGAGGGCATGAATATCGCCTATCAAGTTGATCTTGTAACAATGTCTCTTCTGTATTTACAATTCCTTCGCTCATATTATTTATATACGCCTTTTTTTATTAGATTGTTTTGTAGTATAACTTAACAACCTTCTTTTTACAAAAATTTTGTATTATTATTTTTACTGATTTGATCTTATATAAATTATCTAAAGACTGTTTTATATATATACCATTTGTGTTAGAATAAATACCATAATATATATGAAAAAAAATATTGAAATACCCTTTGGAGGGAAAACAATTTCTGCATATGTTTCTTATCCCAGTGGTTCAGGAAAATATCCTGGAGTTATTCTGATACA
>JAJZLI010000003.1 GCA_021803645.1 bacterium | reverse complement strand
GTATTTGCAAAAGTCATAGATACTTATAGTGCAATTTTTAAATTTGTATCTATATATGAATGTTATACAGATCATGATAAAGCAGATGATAAAGATCTGTCAAACCTAGATAAATTTATAAAAATAGCATTTGTACTGGAAACATTTATGGCAATAGACCACTTCTTTAAAGAAATTTTTAAGATATTAAACACAGAACAAAAAAAGCATAACACACCACCCATAAGCGAAATTATTAAAGACCTAGAAAAAAAAGGCCTTATCGACAAAACAAGTGAAAATTATGCAAAGTTTAAAAGGTTCAAAGACGTAAGGAATGCTAGTCATAATAATTTTATTGATATTGAAACAGAGGAATTAATAGATGAAGCTAAAAAAGACGTATATAAAAGAGTAAATCCTTTAATAGAAGGATCTCTCAACTTTATAAAACAGATAATATATAACTTTGCAGATAAGTACCCTGAATATAGTAATAGAAAAACAATGGATCCTATTGCAAAATTAAAAAATTAGATGGCCATACCTACACAAACAAAGAGTAGTACAAAAAGAGATATAAAAAACATCCTACGTGCCCACCACTTACTGTCTTTTACAAAAAAACCAAAAACTCCAAAGAAAAACCATACAATACATGATAATAAGGCAAGTACTAAATATATGTAACCAGTATATTTAAAAATAAATAGTGCTACAACAGATAAAGAAAAAGCCAGTACAAGAGAAAGTATATGCCACTTTGTGTTTAATATTCCCATCTTCACTGGCCAGATTTTTAATTTTGAAGATTTATAATCCTTCAACCTATAAATAGCAATTGAATAGAAGTGAGGTATTTGCCATAAAACAAGAATAAAGAAGAGTACCAATACTTCCAAATCAATTTTACCAGCAAGGGCAGTATATCCGGCCACAATAGGCATAGCACCCGGAAAACTTCCCACAATCGTACTATATATAGTAGTGCGCTTAGCAACAGAATATAAAACAATATAAGAAAAGTACCCTGCAAAACCTACCAAAAAAGTGACTACATTTGTCCCTATAGCTAAAGAGAGAAATCCTATTAATCCCAGCAACATGGCATATCGAATTGCCATCTTACCGGTAACAGTACCAGAGACTAAAGACCTATCCTTAGTCCTTTCCATTTTTGCATCAATATCCCTATCAATATAATTATTAATTACACATGCAGATGCAATTACAAACGACATTCCTAAAACAACAAATATCAATGAAGTAATATGGAAACCATATTCCTTCGATGCAAGGAAAAATGAAGCTAATATAGATATTAGGTTACCATAAACCATTCCTGGCTTCGCTAGATGATAATAATGAGAAATGTTTTTCATAATGCTGCCCCTTGGGCATTCATATACTGAATCATTTGTTTCGTTGTAGGCATCATCTTGGAATTTAAATTAGTCATAATCCACAATGAACCAATGACAAGGATTGCAACTATCATAATCATAAATAGAAATATTAATATATTCCACTTAGATTGTGCCTTACTTCCAATGTGAAAGAAAAAAATAAGTTGAACAAATAACTGAAGAATAGCTAAAAATATAAGTAAAGCAACATTCTCCCAACCCGAGAGAAGATGATAAAATGTGATAACAAAGGCTATAAGTGTCAGGAGTATAGATATAGCAAACCCTACTATATAAACCTGTATTTTAGCACCATGATCTTTCCAGTCTTCAAGTATATTTGGTGTCTCTATGTCCATAAACTACGAAAATCCTAACATATAAACTATAGTAAATATAAATATCCATATAATATCAAGAAAATGCCAGAATAGGCTAAGTAAGGTCAATCTACGTACAGAAGCTTTTGTAAGACCTTTAGTGTAAATTCTAATTATAAGTATAAGCATACCTATAAGTCCTACTGTTACATGCAGCCCATGAGTACCCACTAATGTGAAATAAGATGATAAGAAAGCACTTCTTTTAAAAGAATCACCACTATGTATCAAATGAGAAAACTCAGCGACTTCCATTACAACAAAACTCAAACCCAATAAAAATGTAACAGAAAACCAACCAATAACTCTATTCTTCTGCATATTATATGCACTTATAAGCCCAATGCCACAAGTAAAACTGCTTGTAAGAAGAGCAATTGTCTCTACAAGTACATATGAAGGAGAAAATATCTGAGCTCCATCCGGACCTCCAAATGTATTATTATGCAGTACTGCATATACAGCAAAAAGAGCTGCAAATAGTACACAATCAGTCATAAGATAAACCCAAAAACCAAAAACAATGGTATCATCAGTCTTGTCATACTTGGGAACTTGTTGTATTTGAGTATTTACACTTTCCATTGTACTTTTTTATCAATTTCAGCAACTTCAGATGCGGGAATAACATACTCTGTTTCCTCATCAGTAGTTCTAATCATAATCAAAACAATAATAGTAAGAAGGGAAAGAGCTAAAAGCCACCATATATGCCACACAGCACAAAAACCAAAGATACAAGCCATAGCTCCAATATACATAGCCAATGGAGTATTCTTTACAACTGGAATATCCTCGTATTTTTTATCCTGAACATTTTTATCAGTACGCTGTTTTTCCTCCCAAAAAGCATCTCTTGATTCAACTTCAGGCAAAATTGCATAATTAAAGTGTGGGGGAGGGGAAGATGTTGACCATTCTAAGGTTCTACCATCCCAAGGATCACCAGTTGTGTCAAAATTTTCATTCTTTTTTATATACGAGATTATAAGTTGCAAGAATTGGAAAACTAAAGCTATGGCAATAATACCAACACCAATTCCAGCAACAATGAATAAAGACTGCCACCCTGTGTACGCAGGATAATGATCTAACCTTCGAGTAGCACCCATAAATCCCAATATATATAAAGGTCCAAAAGCCACAATAAAACCGATAATCCATAAATATGCAGCAACCCTACCGTAAAAATCAATTAGTTTAAATCCAAATATTTTAGGAAACCAATACATAATTCCAATAAAATCACCAAATAAAACTCCAGAAACAATCATCGTATGGAAGTGTGCAACGAGAAAAAGACTATTGTGTAACTGATAATCTATTGCAGGCACAGCCATCATAACCCCTGCAACTCCACCTAGAGTAAATAAGAAAATAAAACCCAAGAAATATATCATTGACGCATTAAATTTAATCCTACCACCAAACATAGTAAATAGCCAGTTAAATATTTTAACACCAGTTGGAACTGCAATAATCATAGTCATCATTCCAAAAAAAGCATTTACATTTGACCCTGCTCCCATTGTAAAAAAGTGATGTAGCCATACAATAAATGATAGAACCACTATTGCCCAAATAGCCCATACCATTGATCTATATCCAAAAAGCCTTTTTCTTGAGAATACAGACACAACCTCTGAAAAAATACCAAATGATGGCAATACAAGAATATATACTTCAGGATGACCCCATGACCAAATCAAATTAACATACATCATCATATTACCACCACCTGATGCAGTAAAAAAATGTGTTCCTACTGTTCTATCAAGATATAACAAGGCAAGGGTAACAGTTAGTATAGGAAATGCTAAAATTACAAGCACCATAGTACCAAAAACACTCCATGTGAAAAGAGGCATCCTCATAAGAGTCATACCTTTACACCTGAGTTTAATAATAGTCACAAGGAAATTAATCCCTGATAGCAAACTACCCAACCCTGCAACTTGTAATGACCATATCCAATAATCAACACCCACTCCAGGACTATATTTGAGCTCGGATAAAGGAGGATAAGAAAGCCATCCAGCATATGTGAAATTACCAATTATAAGAGAGGCATTCATAAGAACCATACCTGCAGAAAAAAGCCAAAAACTGGTGGCATTTAAAAACGGAAATGCTACATCACGCGATCCAATTTGTAAAGGAAGAACAAGATTTATTATTCCAAATAAAAAACCCATTGCAACAAAGAAAATCATAATAACTCCATGAGCTGAAAATATTTGCTGGAAATGATTAGCCGAAAGTATTCCATGAGATGATCCAACAGAAGTTGCCTGCTGCACTCTCATGAGCAAAACATCTGCAAAACCCCTAAGCCCCATAACAATAGAGACAAATATATACATAACACCTATTTTTTTATGATCTGTAGTTGTAATCCACTCACTCCATAACCAATGCCATCTTTTTGTATATGTAACATAAAAAATACCAATGAGAATTGCAACAATCATCATTATTGCCCCACCAAGAGTAATCACATCATGAGGAAATGCATTTATAGATAACTTACCCAATATACTCATTATATATTATCCTTTCGAATCACTTAACATAAAAATTTTTTCCGTAGAAGGAATAAGATATTTCATAACTATAGAATTAAACAAACTATCATCCTTAAGAGAATACAATTTCTTAGGATTATATGAACTAGGTTTCTCCAACTGTTTATAACTTTGCATAGTAAGAATATTACCAGATTTTTGTGTTGATTTTACCCATCTATTAAAATTTTTAGAAGAAGACACCTGAACAGCAAACCTCATACCTGCAAAACCAGCTCCGCTAATGTTAGACGATAGACCATGGTAAATACCATCATCATATGCAAGAATATGTAGTTGCGTTATCATACCAGGCATAGTCATAATCTGTCCTGCAAGATTTGGAACCCAAAACGCATTCATTACAGAATCTGAAGTCAAATCAAAATCAATTGGAGTGTTTTTGGGAATTTCAATAAAATTAACAGAAGCAATTCTTTCCTTAGGATATATAAAAAGCCACTTCCAATCAAGAGATACAACCTGTATTGTCACAGGAGTAACCTTAGAATTTATAGGCCTATAATAATTCAGCGTATAGGAGGTGTGCCATACAATAATTGATAATACAAGAATAATAGAGGCCGGAATTGCCCACCATATAATTTCCAGGATAGGATCACTATCCCATTCTGGTAAATATTTAGCACTGGTGTTTTCCTCTCTGTATTTGTATGCTGTATATATGGTCAAAACAAATAAAGGAACTACCACTATAGATATTAAAAGACATACTGTGATAATAAGCCCCATTTCCTTCTGTGCAATGACTCCTTTAGGATTTAATACTTCAATATTCTTACCATGAAGCAACATTATTGCACCCACAATAAGGATAAAAAGTATAAGCAAAGTTATAACTATAAATCTAATTTTCTTTTTCATGAACCCAGATTATCCTAACATATTTAGATACATAATTGAACTAATAAAACAGCTATAAATCTTGCAATTTCGACATAATACAAGTAATATTCATTTATGCAAGAGAATATGAAAAAAAATAAAAAAATAGAGGAACTTGAAAACCAATTAGAATCACTGAAAAAACAAATTTCATCTGTAAAAGAAGAAGATAAAAAAAACAATAATGAAATCAATGTTCTATATAAATGGACTGCTCCATCAAGGGTGTTCAAAAGGTGGGATAATCAAAAGCTATATACAGTATATTTATGGCTTCTTGTTGTAATAGTATTACTTCTATTTATAAAACAATACTTTACCATCGTGGTTATACTTGCACTAGGATTTGTAATTTATGCCATGACAAGGTATCCACCACAAGAAGTAGAACATACAATTACAGATAAATATATAGTTTGGTTTGACAAGGAATACCCATACAGCGATCTAAATAACTACTGGTTTTCAAAAAGGGAGGATCAGCTAATATTAAATGTTGATACACAAAAAAAAATACCCGCAAGATTAATATACTTAGTTAATGAAAAACAAAAAGAAGAAATTGCCAAAATATTAGGAGAATATATTCCGTATAAAGATATGAAAACAAAGCAATCTAGATTTTCCAAAATGATAGATGGAGTATACATAGGGATTTGACAAGTTTTTTTATATATATTAATATTTTTATATATGAAATTATTAAAATATTTTTCATTACTATTAGTTTCTGCATTAATGTTCTTAATACTTGGAGGTAGTTCTTATATATTTGCTCAAGGTAGTAGTACAACAAGTCAAAATGTACAAACACCTATACAAACTCCTAATAATAGTAGTAATAATCCTGGTACTAATAAATCCCAAGAAGGGAAACAAAAGGCATGCTTAGCAAGAGAAAATTCAATAAAAACTAGAT
>JAJZLI010000056.1 GCA_021803645.1 bacterium | reverse complement strand
ATCATCCACTTCATCTTCTTCATCAGGAGTATTATTAACTATCAATTCTTCTTTAACAGAGGATGCAGTTGGTCTTAAAACTTCACTCTGTGATTTTCTATCAAATCCAGTAGCAAGAACATTTATTCTAAATGACCCATCCTGTATACTATCTTCTATAGTTGTTCCAAAGATAATATTCGCATTAGGATCAGCAGAACCTTTTATAATATTAGCAGCTTCATCAACTTCAGTCATTGAAAGATCAGATCCTGCAGTTATATTAAACAGAATACCCTTAGCACCGTTTATTGAAATCTCAAGTAAAGGACTTGAGATAGCCTGGTTAGCAGCTTCTACGGCCCTATTATCTCCAGTAGCAATACCCATTCCCATAAGTGCAGTTCCAGCATTACTCATTACGGATTTAACATCTGCAAAATCTACATTAATCATACCAACTTTGGTAATCAAATCTGATATACTCTTTACTCCTTGCCCAAGCACATCATCAACTAGCTTCATAGCCTCAAGAAAAGTTACTTTTTTATCAACAATATCAAGTAATCTTTGATTTGGAACTACAATAAGGGTATCCACCTTGCCCCTAAGTTCCTCAATACCTTCTATAGCTGCATCATTCCTCCTCCTTCCTTCAAAGGCAAATGGTTTAGTTACAATAGCAACTGTAAGAGCACCCAAGTTTTTTGCTATACCTGCAACAACAGGAGAAGCACCTGTACCAGTTCCCCCTCCCATACCTGCGGTTACAAAAACCATATCTGCACCAGACAGTTCTTCGTGAATTAAATCTACACTTTCTTCTGCTGCTTGTTTTCCTATAGAAGCTATACCACCCGAACCAAGCCCCTTAGTAAGTTCAGAACCAATTTGTATTTTTTTTTCAGCAAGAGAATTTTTTAAAGCTTGAGCATCAGTATTAACAGCAATGAAATCCACCCCAGATATGTTGTGTACAGAAATCATTGTATTTATAGCATTATTTCCACCACCACCAACACCAATAACTTTTATGTTCGCTCCAGAGTTATCAAGCACCTGTGGTTTAACTAACATATGTAGAATAATTAAAATATTTCATGTGTAATTAAACCATAAATTTAAAAGAATATCAATCTGTAGATATATTTGGTAAATTTATGGTATCAAAGATTTTATCCACCCTATAATACCTCCAGTATTTTCTTTCCCAAAATCCCTTAATGAAGGCCTTCCTCCTTGAGATTTGTTCTTTGAATTTTGATTGAAACCAAAAGCAATCAAACCCTGAACAGTAGAGAACATAGGTCCAGAAATTTCATCGGAGGAACCACTAAAGTTGTTGGGTATTCCAATTCTTACTGCTGTAGAGAAATATCTCTGAGCTTCTTGCTTTAAAGATGCAAGCTTAGATCCACCTCCCGTAAAAACAACCCCAGATGGCATTCTACAATTAAATCCAGAAGCAGAAACTTCTTTTTCGATTGATGCAAAAATTTCTTCTAGTCTAGAATTTATAATATCATCCAAAACATGCATAGGGATATCATCAAATCCATTTTCAGATTTAATTCCTATATCTGAAAGTTTTAATACTAAATTTTCAGTTTTTAAAAGGGGCATAGCTGATTGAGGTTTTTTCGCATACATATACTTACTATCATTTGTTTCTTTTTCCTTTCTTATTCTTGCATGCTTTATTAGGGAAGGAAGTTGTACCTTGACCTTCTCTGCATCTTGGATAGACAAACGTAAACCAATTGCTATATCGTTTGTGATATTTGCACTACCAATAGGAACTGATGCACTAAAAACAATAGAGTCTTCTTGATATATTACAATATCACTGACTCCAAAACCAATATCAACAAGCATTACCCCTAATTCTTTTTCTGTATCTGATAACATTATTTCAGCATCTGCCCAACCAGAGAACACAACACCTTTGACTGCAAGACCCACCTGATTAATACATTTTTCAAGGTTTTTATATACCATACTAGACACAGTAATAATATGAGTATCAACCTCCAACCTGATCCCAGACATACCTGAAGGATCTTTTATCCCTCCTTGAGAATCTACAATAAATTCTTTCGGAATAACATGCATTATTTCCCTAGACTGAGGAATAGAGATTGCCTTTGCACTATCTATAGCCCGTGTTATATCATCTTGGCCTATTTCATCTTTAGAAATAGCCACAACCCCTTTATTATTAGTACTTGATATTTGCTTACAACCAAGGGATATGTATGCTTCAGAAACGTTAAATCCCGCCATTCTTTCTGCAGCTTCAAGACATTCAGACACAGAACTAATAGCATCATCTATGTTTACAATAACACCTTTTTTAATTCCTCTACTTTTATATGTAGCAACACCGACAACAGATATTTGATCATTTTGCTTATTAGCAATTATTGTAGTAATCTTGGAAGAGCCTACATCAATTCCTGTAACTGTATCTTTAGTCATATTAAAAAAAGTATATATCAAAGAGAAAATCTGTGCAAGAAAACTAACCTTCAGAACAAAATATCTTATTAAATTCTACATTCAAAATAGGACAACTTTTTATGTCGAGAGTCTTTTCGACATCAATTATTTGGCTTATCTGTAAAGAAATAGATTTGTTAAAATTTACAATCACAGTTAAACCATTTGAAAGCATCAAAGAAACATATTGACTATTTAACTTATATAAGTTGACAGAAAATAAAAATTGACTATTGATTTTACTTATTAAAGAAAGAAGTTTTTCCTTATAATAGGCACTAATAGGGACAGAAGAGTACACAGTAGGGTAAACATTTGTAATATTTCCTGTTATATATCCTCCATTACTACCAACAAAATAACTTTTTCCTTTATATATATATGTATAAACAATATTATTACTATTAATTTTTACATTTACTAAAGATGGAAATCTTTTCGAAACCTTTACAGAAGAGACGATTGGATACAGAGGCATTATTTGGGAAAGGAAGGTTTTATTTGAAATTAGAAAAATACTTTTATTTCTGTCTAATCTGTTAAGTAAAGAGGTAATTTGAACATTATAACCATATGTGCTACCAGAGACATAAATACTAGTGATCCTAAAGTAGAAGAAAAATAAGTAACTGAGCAAAAGAATTATTGCTATAGTTGTATATGTTTTATAACTTTTTAAAATATTTTTCATAAGGATATTGATTACTTATATCTCTTATACTATATTATACTTATGTATTTAAAGAGAGTGGGGAAAAGAGGGCAAACATTAATCGTTGTAATGCTTCTTGCTGTAATATTACTAATTGTAATATTATCTCTCACATCAAATGTTATAAGAACAACATCATTAAGTTCGACATCCGAAGCAGGACAACAAGCATTTTCAATTGCACAATCAGGTATACAAGATGGGCTTAACTATATTTCAGAGAATGCATATAATTCTACTCCTCAAATTCAAACATTAGCAGATACACCAGCACAACAATGTAGAGGAGGTAACAAAAATGCACAATGTAGTTATATCATTTCTCCAATATACCAACCAATAGATAATGTAAAAGTTGGGGATACTCTTCCTGTAAATTTAGGAAATAGTAGTTCAAATGGTATATCATTATATATAAACCTGCCACAAACATCTTCAGCTATGACATATAGCTATACAGTACAAATAGTTTCGGGACCAAAAGGTAGTGAAAACTTAAATTATTGCCTTGCAGATAATGTTCCTTCAGGGACGGCTCAATATACGCCACTTCCTCCATTATCAACAGTAGCTTATATCATGATACTTAACACATCTAATTCGAATCCAGCAACAATACAGGCATATCCTACTAACAATACACCATCAGGAGCAACACCTCTTAATTGCACAAATTAATCTTTATACTTACCAGCAATATATTTTATAAAAAAAAATGTTATAAGAGGAAGGATAGCAAGATATATACCTTCAACAAGAATACCATTAAATTGATTAAGAAAGTTTATAATTCCAAGGTAGTATTTTCCAAGAATTATTCCTAAAGATAAATAAAATAAAATCCAAACTACAGTTGCAACAGATACTGCAGATACAAATTTTCTATAAGGATATCTAAAAAGACCACCAAAGATATTCGCAAGAATTCTTATACCAAAAACCCACCTGCCTAAAATAATAGCATCAAACCCATGTTTTAAAAACCAACCATGTACTTCTTGGATTCTCTTTTCTTTCATAAAAAAATATTTTCCATATTTTTCAATAAAAGGTAAACCTTTCCAATATATTATAGAATATAATATTGAAGAACCAATAATAGTAGATACAAGAATCAAAAAAAACACAACGATAAAACTAGCATCTCCCTGTTCTATTCTATATCCGGCAAGAAATGCAAAAAATTCTCCTGGTAAAGGCATTGGAATACCCATTTCTTCAAGACCAATAAAGATAAATATAAAAACATAAAGATGCGGAAATATAATATTATTGAGTGTATCAATAACATTCTTAACAGAAAGGTATTGAGATATCTGTGCTATATGAGTATGAAGCACAAAGACATGTTTCATTTACGTGTTCTTACAATTCCCAAAATGTTTAAAAGATTTATAAATATATTATAAAAATCAAGATACAATTGTAAAGCCGCTACATATTCATTTTCAATTTGGGGATTATTCAGTATCTTAGATATATCATATAAAACAAACCCCGAAAATACTACTACAGTAATTGAAGAAATCCAGAAATATAAAGCAGGATTTTGTAAAAACAGATTCACAATACTAACTGCAATAATCCCAAACAACGCCATCATGAGAAATATTCCTATACGTGATTTTGTAAGATCAATATGGAAAATATATACAATTGCAGTAATAAAAAGAAATATACCAGCAGTAATACCCAATGCCTCAAAAACAAGTCCAGATGCGCCAAACTGGAAAAATGTATATATAACAGGACCAATAATAAGTCCAGAAATAAAAGTAAATCCAAATAAAAGTAGGGCTGACAATGTAGGGTTTCGTTTAAGAGCATTTATTGCAAAAATTAATGCAAATTCTATTATTACAAGAATTAGAACTACAAAAATATTAGTCAAATTTACATCCTTGGAAAAATATGCCCCAATAGCAGCCACAACCAAGGACATACTAAATATACCAAATACTCTTGATAAAAAATAAGTTCCCATATCAAGTTATTATATAACCAAATAGGTAAAAAAACAAAAATCTGATAAAATAAACCTAATTTGTACGTTGGCCAATATAGCTTAAGAGGAAAAGCATCACTTTCGTAAAGTGGAGTTAGCAGTTCGATTCTGCTTGTTGGCTAATAAAAATGTGAGAGTAGTTCAGTGGTAGAATGCTTCCTTCCCAAGGAAGAGGCCGCGGGTTCAAATCCCGTCTCTCACTCCAATTTAGTCTATTAGCCTCCACGAATATACTATCAAAGGGTTTTTGTGGTGTATATTCAAGCTTTCCTTGATTCAAAAACAGGTTCTGAAGTGTCAATCCGATAATCTCACGTTTATCTTCTGGTTCTGAACCTATAAAGAGTTCAAATAATAATTTTGAATACTAAACTACTAACCTGAGTATGACTGAGCTGCTGAAGGAATTAAGTGATATACTATATCCCATACAAGGCGAAAAAGAAGGAATTGTTCTATCGATTATAAACAGGATACAACCACATTTAGGATTTATTATAATAGGACAAACGAAAGAAAGAGTGTTGGCAATACATACTAAATTCATTGAAACATTCGGACTACAAAATAAATAAAAGCATGAAAAAATTCTTAAACATAAACCCATTCCAAGAAACTTTAAATTCAGGTATGTGCGGACCAGCTTCTTTAAAAATTGTATTATCCTACTATGGTAAAGAATCATCCGAAAAAGAGTTAGCGGAACTTTGTAAAACTAATAAAGATCTAGGTACTGATGATCAAGGAATAAAAAATGCTGCGGAAAGCCTGGATTTTAAGGTTTTTATAAAAAATAATTGCTATTTGAATGATATTGAAGAATGGTTACAAAAAGGGGTTCCTGTTATTGTAAACTGGTTTACCAGAGGCAGAAAAGATTATACAGATGAGGATGTTGCTGATGGACATTACAGTGTAGTAAGTGGAATAGATGATGAATATATTTACTTACAAGATCCTGAGATCGGTAAGATTAGAAAACTTAATAAAGAGGATTTTATGACAGTATGGTTTGATTTTACTGGAAAATACATATTACCAGAGAAACTCGTCATGCGA
>JAJZLI010000019.1 GCA_021803645.1 bacterium | reverse complement strand
CTGCATACTTATTTATTCCAGAAAGAATATTAATTTTTATTCTTTTTTCTAATAATACTTTGTATCCTGATTTCATTTTTTTTTCTATTTCTAATGTGAATATGCCATCTTTATCTTTTATCACAAATCGTAAGGAAGGAATCATTGATATATATCCTTTAAATGGTTCTCTAAAAAATATAGTTTTATTTTTATTAATTCCATATGATATTTGCGTTATATTCTTTATATTTTTTTGAGGATTTGAGAGCAAATACCTAAAATTTAAAATGTTACTGTGTAAATTAATATGTTCGAATTTTTTTGCACTTTTAATAATGAATTGTTCAGTACTACTCTTGACGGCATTTTCTCCCTTCATGATTATTCATTATATAGATTAGAGGATATATTTACAAATGAATTTCTATTTGTAATTATCAATGAATTCGTTTAATTTTGATATGTCAATTTGTGTCTGATTATTTTTTATTCTTACACTTACACACCCTTTCTCTTTATCTTTTGGGCCTACAATTAGAATTATTGGAACTTTTGATATTTGTGCTTCCTTTATTTTCTTAGACAAAGATTCCTGGTCTCTATTTATATTGTATCTTAGCCTATTATGTTTTACTGGATGCTCAAGTTCTATACAGTGTAATATCCTATCTATATCACTAACATACCCCGATATTTCTTCATTCTCAATCGTTAGAACCCTGACTTGTTCAGGTGCAATCCAAAATGGCAGTTCTCCTGCAAAATGTTCAATCATTATACCTATAAATCTTTCTAATGATCCATATATAACCCTATGTACGACAATGGGAGTTTTTTTACTTCCATCTTTGTCTGTATACTCAAGATTAAATCTGTGTGGGAGTTGAAAATCTAATTGTATTGTTCCACATTGCCATTCTCTTCCAAGTGCATCCTGTAAATGTATATCTATTTTAGGCCCATAAAATGCACCATCTTTTTCTTTAATTCCATAGTCAAATTTTGAATTTTCAAGTGCATTCTTTAATCCAGCTTCTGCCTCTTCCCATGATTTTACCTCACCCATAAAATTATCTGGTCTTGTAGAGAGGTAAAGTTTTACATTGTCCTTGAGTCCAAATACATCATAGAAATAGTTTGTTATATCCAATATCTCTTTTATTTCATTTTCAATTTGGTCTTCTGAAATAAAATTGTGAGAGTCATCCTGGATGAAACTCCTTGTTCTTAAAAGCCCATTTAGAGCTCCTGGAATTTCATCTCTGAATAAATTATCTGTGTCTGATAAGCGTAGAGGTAACTCTCTATAACTTCTGGGTTTGAATGAAAATATGTTCATAGCATTAGGACAATTCATTGGTTTTAGTGCCCATTGCTCAGATCCCTTTGCTTTAGTTTTAAACATGTCGTCTTTGTAATGGTCCCAGTGTCCGGATTGTTCCCATAGTGCTTTTTTATTAATTAAAGGAGCAGATATTTCCTGATATCCTTTTTCTTTATGGTATTCTCTCCAAAATTCAATTAAAAGATTTCTTATTTGTAACCCCTTTGGTAGCCAGTATGCTATACCTGGTGCAGTAGGATGAAAAAAAAATAACTCCAATTCTCTACCTATCTTTTTATGGTCTCTTTCTTCTGCAAGTGCTTTTTTTTCAAGATATTCACTCAGTTCTTCTTCTGTTGGGAAACATGCAACATATATTCTCGTTAGCATTGGATTTTTTTCAGACCCTCTAAAGTATGCCCCAGCTATTGAGGTTATTTTAAATGCCCCAATTTCTTTGAAACTACCAACATGTCCTCCCCTACATAAATTTATAAAGTCACCAGATTTATATAAAGTAACTATTTCATTTCCATCCTTTTTATTTACTTTGCTCATTTGAGATTTTTTAGTACTTCCGTATCTCTCTATATCCTGAAGTAATGATAGTGAGTAAGGTTGTTTGGTTTGTTTTAAAAAAACTTTCGCATCATTAATACTCATTTCAATTTTTTCAAATTTGTATCCTTTATCCTTTAATGATCGCATTTCATTTTCTATCCTACTAAAATCGTTTTCTGAAATTTTCTCTTCTCCAAAGTCAAAATCATAGTAGAACCCATAATCTATTGCAGGTCCTATTGCGAGTTTAACATTTGGATATAATTTTTGTACTGCAGCAGCAAGCAAATGTGCTCCTGAGTGACGCATTTGTTCTAGATTCTTATTTGTTTCTTTCATGAATTATAATCCTGTATCTTATTACTATAATAGTGGTTATGATTATAACAATAATCAATATAGTAAGTCCATTTAGGACTTTTAGTAACAATGGAATATTTTGTCCGAGAAGATACGATAGTACTCCATAGAATACTGCCCATACAATAGCACCTATTGCATCATATATAATAAATTTTATCCTGTTAAGTTTATGTATTCCTGCTGATATTGGTATAAATAGTCTTAATATTGTTATAAATTTACCAAATAGAATTGTTTTCATTCCATATTTTTTAAAGTAATTATTTGTGTATATCATAACTCTTTTTATGAAATTTTTTTCACTAGGTTTTCTTTGTAGAAATTTTATTCCAGCAGTGCTCCCAATGATGTAGCCCAAATTATCCCCAATAACCGATCCGATTATTGCAGATGATATAACTATAGATATTCTAAAGTGAGGATGTAATGCTGAATATATTGACCCTGCTATAAGTGATGTTTCTCCTGGTACAGGTAGCCCTAAGCTTTCCATCATAAGCAAAATAGTTATTGCTATATATCCATATCTGTTTATTAGGTGGGTTATAATTATTATCATAAGGGTCTTTTCAGTAAAATGGGTCCGACAGGACTCGAACCTGTGACCTCAACAATGTCAATGTTGCGCTCTAACCATCTGAGCTACGAACCCTAGTTATGATATTATTTTATCAATAATTCCATAATCTAAAGCTTCTTTTGCACTCATCCAAAAATCTCTGTCTGCGTCTTTTTCTACTTTTGATTTTTTTTGCCCAGTGTTTTTTGCAAGTATTGTATTGAGGGTGTCCTTAGCCTTGATAATTCTTTTTGCCGATATTTCTATATCACTAGCCTGTCCCTCAGTACCTCCAGAGGGTTGGTGGATCAATATTGATGAATAAGGTAGTGACATTCTTTTTCCTTTTGTGCCTGATGATAAGAGGAATGCGCCCATGGAAGCAGCTATACCTACTGCAACAGTAGATACATCAGGTTTTATATAGTTCATTGTATCGTAAATTGCCATACCAGAATCTATAGACCCACCTGGTGAGTTGATATACATAAATATATCTTTTTGGTTATCTTCTTTTTGTAAAAAAAGTAATTCTGCTATAACTAAATTTGCAACATCATCATCAATCGGTCCTCCTAGGAAAATTATTCTTTCCTTAAGTAACCTGGAATATATGTCATAGGCTCTTTCACCTTGTGGCCCTCTTTCTATAATAGTTGGTATTATTGTCATTTTATTGTTCTTTTATTTTATTAATTAAATTCTGTATAGTTTTATTCCTAATTGTACTATATATTATATCAGATGCCTCCTTGTTGTTTAAATGATGTTTTTTTATATACTCAAGTTCCATTTGTATATCCTCTTGCTTGATTTGAGGTTTGTATTCTTCTGGTGCTGCATCAACTAAAAGTTCTAGTTTAATCTTATTTATTACTTCCTCCTCCAACTCTTTCTTTAATTTTTCTTCACTTTGTTTAATCTTTTCTAGGTATGTCCTATAGTCCAGATTCATTTTTTTTGCATATTCATTTATTCTCTCTTGAGATTCATGTATATAATTTTCTATTATATGTTTTGGAATATCTTCCTTTGTTAGTTTTATGCTGTCTATTATTTTTTTCATTATTAAATCTTCATGATAATGCTCTATATACTCTTTAGCATGATCTTTTAGATAACTATATTCATCTTCCCTTTTTTTATTCTTTTTTATCTCATCAAGAGATTTTTCAAACTTTGCTTTTGCCTCATCGATCTTTACTTTAATATTTTTTATATCAGGAAATTGGATCTTTGAAATCTTATCTGTAATGATCTTTACCTCAATATCCTTTTTTCCTTCTAAATCATGATGGAAGTCTTTTTCTATTGTTATCCTTACTATTTCAGGAATTTCTTTTTTTACAATTTTAGAAATATCCTTTGTTATTTGTTGATATGTTTCTTTTAGTATGTTGTGTAGTTGTTTTCTATATACTAATTCCTTTGGTGCTTTTCCCTTCCTGAAACCATTTATGTTTGTTATTTGATTGTATAAGGAAATTACTTCATCCATTTTTTTTGTTATATATGGAGAAGTTACCTTTATATCAAACTCTACTTGAGTTTTGCCTTTAGGAGATTTTTTTATTATTTGTATTCCTTTATCTTCTTTATTCATCTTCGTATCCTGTGTTTTCTATATCTTTTGATGGATCATTATAATCTTCTGTATCTGCATATACATCGGGATCAGAATGTATTCCTTCACTTTCAATTATTTTTGATTTTATTTTTGCTTTCCTTCTTAGAGACTTTCCGCAAATTGGGCAGTATTCTGATTCAAGCACATCTTCTTTGCAATTTGGGCATTTAACTACTTTAATATCAGACTTAGATGATATGCTCTCTATGTCAGGGTCTTCTTCATCACCTTCATCATCATCATCTTCTTCTGGAGATGCAATATCAATTGGGTCAATTATCTCTGGGTCTTGAATGTCTTCTAGGTCTTCTGGCCCTTCAATATCCTCCTCTTCAATGTCTTGAATGTCTATATCTTCAACTGGATCTATTATAACACTGTCTTCAAGTACATCATTTTGTTTTGTTTTATTTTGCTTTTTTTTCATAAAAATTCTTATGGATTATACCAAACTAATATAAAATATAGTATTATCATATAGTTCCTTTCTTTTATATAGGTAGTATTAAATTATGTCAATAAGTATTATATCTTTCTTGTCTTCATCTATAATTTCCTTTATATTAAAGTTTTCATATTTTGGAATATTTATTTTAATGTTCTTAGAAAGTTGTAATATTCCTATTCCGTCAGAGGTCATAATGACATTTGCTGGCTTTCTTGTTTTTGAAGGACATATGAACTTAATATTGGTAGGAATTATAGGTGGGGTGGGAAGTTTATTTGGAAGTATTATATCTTATTATATTGGATATTATGGAGGATATCCTATTGTTAATAAATATGGGAGATATTTTTTTGTATCTCATAAAGATCTAAATTCTGGAATCAGTTGGATTGGTAGATATGGAGATATTGTTGCTTTTTTATCACGTATTTTACCAGTTGTCAGAACTTTTATTTCATTACCTGCAGGTATATTAAAAATGAAAATTTCTAAGTTTGTTATTTTTTCTTTTCTTGGCTCACTTATATGGTCATTTTTTCTTACAATTATTGGGTTTTACTTTGGGTATAAATGGAAAGAGTTTAGTGGCTTGATTCAGTCTTTATCAAACTATATATTGATATTAGTTATTCTAGCTTTAGTCTTTTATATACTAAGGCATATTATTAATTTTAGACGTAAGGGGTAAGTATTTTGTAAAAAAGGTCTATCGTTTGTTTTGTCATCTTATACCATGAATATTTCTTTGCAATCCTGTATCCCTTTTCGGTCAGTACGTCCCTTTTGTTGTTTGCCATAATGATTCCTCTTGCTATGTCAAAGATATTATTAGGATCTACAAATATGGCAGCATCTTCTGCAATTTCTCTTGTTGCTGATGTCGCTGATGTGACTACAGGAATTTTACAATTGAATGCTTCCAATATTGGAATTCCAAAACCCTCTTCCTTGGATGCATACACAAACACATCATGATTATTATATAGTGTTGTTAATCTGGTATCTGATACGTATCCTGTGATTTTAACCTTGTCCTTTGCCTTTAAATCCTCTATAGTTGATTTAATATGTTGAAAATCATCCCCCTTTTTCCCCACAATAGTGATTATTGTGTCTCCAATTTTATCTTCAATTATAGGTAAAGTTTTTATTATATGAGTAAAATTTTTTCTTTTTGTTAATGTACCGACACAAAGTATTTTAAAAATATTTTTATCCTTTTTTACTTTTTTCTGTTTAAAGATATTTTTGTTAAAAGCTTCATGTATTACTTCAATTTTATCTTTACTAATTGTGGAATTTTTAAGTACTTGATCTTTTGTAAAATTTGATACGGCCACTATCTTGTCTGCACTTTTGATAGCTTTCAAAATAAAATATTTTGAAAACTTTTTATTCTTCTTGTTATCCATATATTCAAAAGATAAATCATGTACAGTTATGACTTTCTTAATTTTGCTTGATAATAATGGTAATGAAGGTATTGGAGAGAATATAAGGTTTATTTTATCCTTAAATATTGCTATTGGAAGGTCCGTATGCATCCAACTAATTGTAGGTTTTACATACCTTACTATATAATTTTTCACTTTTAAATCTTTATCTGTAGTATATAGATAAAATATATACCCTCGTGAATTATATTTCGGTATTGTTTCAAGGAGATTTACTAAGTAATTCTCT
>JAJZLI010000009.1:2324-6563 GCA_021803645.1 bacterium | reverse complement strand
ATAAACTTTAAAGTATCTGGCGAGTGTCTATATAAAAACCCCATAAGGATGGAGTTTATAAGCATACTCTTACCAGACCCTGTAGATCCTGCAATAAGCAAATGAGGCATTGATGTAAGGTCCCTAATTATAATTTTTCCAGATACATCCTCACCCATTGCAATTGGTAAAGTTAAAGACATGTTTTGGAATTCTTGAGTATCTATAATATTTTTTAATGCAACAGCCTGAGATCTCGTATTAGGCATTTCAATACCAACAAGAGAGGTACCTGGTATTGGAGCCTCAATTCTAACAGATCCAGATGGAGCAGCAAGAGCAAGTGCTATATCTCTATCCAAGTTATTAATTTTAGAGACCTTAGTTCCCATTGTTATCTGCAGTGCGTACCTTGTCACTACAGGCCCAGAAGAGACGTCAACAACTTTAGATGTAATTCCAAAACTTGCAAGTGTCCTTTCTATAATTTCTGAATTTTTCTTTATATCTGAAGGATTAATATTATTAACTCTTTTTATTTCATTAAGAAATTCAATGGGGGGAAGTTGCCAATTATCAAAATGTGGCTTCATTGCATCAGATTCTGTAGCAGGAACAACATTTTTAACCTCAGGTTTCTTTTGTAATATCAAATCTCCACCAATCATCTGAGGAGAAACATCTTTTTTATCATCTACCCCAGTAACCTCAAACTCCAAGTTTTTAATTTTACCATCCACACCATTATTGTGGATCATTGCATCATCCTTCTCAAAAAAGCTCCCAATAAAAATAAAGGTTGTATTGAGTGCCCATTTTATAGACCTCAAAGATTCTGCAAAAGAAAAAGACAATGACATAAGAAATGAAACAACAATAAAAGGTATTAAAATTATAATAGTTCCTGCCCCTGCCAAATATTTATCTAAAAGGTGAAAAGCAAGGTAACCAACAGCACCTCCTAATTTTCCATGCTCTGATAAATATAAACTTATAGATGGATTAGATACAGCATTAATGAAACCAAGAATAGATATTGTAAAAATAGCCATACCAAAGAGTGTGGAGAAGGTATTAAATCTGTTTTTTGTTCCTAAAAACCGTAAAGCGAGCAAAAATGAAAAAACAGCAAATATAGGTAAACCCCACCCAAATATTATATATAAAAAATTAATACCCTGAATGTGGATAAAAACACCAATAAAACTCAAAAGAGATATTACAAGAAGCACTATACCTATAACAGTATATGTGTCTTTACCTTTAAAGGCCAAACCTGCTTTTCTTTTAAATTTTGTAAACCTAGAGAGGCGTTTCCTACCCATAAAAGATTATACTATCTTAATTTATATACCAAAAGAATGGAAATAACAATATTAATAACAAAATTCACAATTATTATTTAGCCAAGAAACATTGTTAATTTATCTACAAGTGATAATAAATCTTCATTGCTTACAGAAGAACTAATTCCTAACCGGTCCTGTTTGCGTTTGCTAACACCACTTTTATAATCTTCATCTGAATCAAAATAATATCTTCTGCATTGACCGTCAGAAGAGATTATATAAAAATTTGACATTCCCCCTTGGGAAATATCAACGTATATAATTACTCTACCATTGTCATAATTGATCATTGAGATCGAGGTTACATCATTGCTTACTTTATTCCAAAACTTTATTCTAAATCCACGTCCATCACCTAACAAAGTCACATTATTTCTGTTTCTAGGACTTTCAAATATATCAACTACAGTTTTATATACAGACTCAACTGTTTCACTCAAAGGTGGGGAAACTTCAGTATCTAAATAGGGTTTTAATCCTTCTGTATCCATAAGGTGAAGTAATTATAGCATCAATAAAATAACTATGACAAATATGTTATAGGTAAAAATAACACAGAGTGTAGAGATTAAAGTATATAAAAAGTGAAAAATTATAAAGTATTAATTTTAGATAAATTAATACTTTTAATAAATAATAGCATAAACACTCAATTTATACATAGAATATTAAGAGAATGTACTATACAGATAGGGTACATTCAGAACTAAATTATTTATCACCAATAAATTTTATACTGAATTTACACTATGAGGTTAGAATGTATATAATACACATACAAAACATTGAGTAAATTCTAAAATAATGATATAAATCACATTACAAGTATGAAGAAAAATGTTTCAAACACAGTAATAATAATTTATGCCATATTAGTATTAATTACACTGGCTGGAATTATATATACAATTCAAATAAAACCAAGCCTATGTTACATACCTTACCAACCAAATGTTAAAAAATATTCATCATACCCAAGGATGTGTATTAATATAAATAAAAATTATACAGGCACAATTTCTACATCACTAGGGGATATAAATTTTACTCTATATCCTAAATCAGCCCCACTTGCAGTAAATAATTTTTATTTCCTTGCAAAAAGCGGTTTCTATAACAATACAATAGTAGACAGGGTAGTGAAAGGGTTTGTTATACAGGCAGGATCCCCAAATGGCAGTTTAACAGGAGGACCTGGATATAAATTTAAAGACCAGATTAACCCTAAAAGTTTAGGAATACCATCTCAACTTATCAGTGCGTATACAAAAGAGGGATATAACTATGATTATAATTTGAAATCATACCCTGTCTCACAATACTCTATTGCAATGGCAAATTCTGGTCCAAATACAAATGGGAGTCAGTTTTTCATTGCAATGGCAAAAGAAACTCAACTTAATGGGTTGTATACAGTTTTTGGCAAAGTAACTTCAGGATATAATGTATTATCTGAAATACAAAATACTTCTGTCGATACAAAAAATAACGATAAACCCCTACAGGATATAAAAATAAATTCCATTACGATAAACTCAGATTAATCAGAAATTGATACGTGTATCTTAGCAAGATTGGAAGGAAGGTATCCAATTAAAGAAAATATACGAGGATGATCTGTTATAGTAACACTCTTTACATTCTTAATACCGTATATATACTTTTTAGCTGTACTAAAACTCTTTCCCTTTATTGCATTAGCTATGTTGGTTTTATTTGTATTTTTATACAAAATAGCCTGATATGAAACCAATGCTTCAACCTGTCCAGATACAACATCAATTTTCTTCACAGATACAGCCATATTTCTCACAAGATTAGAATTGCCTTCAAGGTTTGCTTTCAAAACAGACATAAAATCATTTGGATTATAAGCTTCACCCTCAGTTTTAGTTTGTTCTGATAAATTTAATACTTGAGCCTGAGTGCCAACCTGGTTATCAAATGTTGCATTGACAACAATATTTTGAATACTTTGAGAAATCAAAGAATAATTACCTACCTTGGCCTGCAAATCTGTCTGCCCTCTCTGATACAACTGACTAGATAAACTCTGTTCTAAATTTTGCTGATCCGAAGCAGAAACTACTTGTTCTGTCTGAGAGGATTCATTACCAGCTGTAAATGCATTTGGGTTAGTTCCTGTTAGCTCACTACTACTATACCCTTGTACAGAAAATGTATCACCAGCAACATCTGCAGTATTCACACTAGCAGTACATGTAAAAGACACAGTACCATAAGTAACACCCGTAACAACCCCTCCACTTTTATTTTATGTAGCAGCTGGAACAGTAAGAGGAGAGGAATTGGTACATGTATAATTACTTGACCCAGTAAATACAGTTCCAGAAGGAAGAGTAATAGAATTAGATGTTGAATTAGTTAAAGTAATACTTCCAGATGCAAAATTACCAGTAGTTACTGTTTTACTCCCTGTAGTAGGTGCACTATCTGACCCTGATTCTGATACTACAAAAACCTTTGCAGGAATTTCAAGTTTTGAAGCATTAATAGAAGAAATATTAGGATTGATTAAAATAGTGGCAGTAGAAGAAAGGGGTTCTCCTTTTACTTGAATAGAAACGTCAGCCGTGGTTAAAAATAAATAATATATAATGAAAAGACAAAGTAGTATAAAAATACCCAATATTATAAATATTCTATTGGTCTTTGCATTCTTCATTTTTGGCATTCTTCCTAATATAGAATTTACGAAAGATGCTCCATTTGGATGTGGTGGAGGAGAGGATGATTCCTTATTACCTGCAAATTTTGAATTTGAAGAATCCTGTTTGGCATAATCCCACCCCTTATTTTCAGAATATCTATTAGATTTAAATTCATTGTTATTACCTATATTATCAGAAGAAGCAACATCCCCACCTACGAGAAGATCAAAACCATCCAA
>JAJZLI010000009.1:0-2314 GCA_021803645.1 bacterium | reverse complement strand
AAAGGCCATCTATATTATCTTCAATTTTTTGATCTTTACCTATTTCTTCTTTTGTAGGTTCATTATCAACTTCATCTGATTGAAAAGATATACGTTTTACAGGTTCTACCTTATTGACATTACTATCAGATACAATAGCCTCATTACTACTATTATTAGAATTTATTTCTTCATCAACAGGATTACTGCCAGTTTCAGATTTATTATCCACTACAGCATATATGTCCTCTGAAAACGCTATTTTGTTAGATAATTTGGAAGCTTCGGCAAAACGTTTTTTTAAAGAAATAGACTCTCTCCATAAATCATCATTAACATCACCTATTCTTTGAGCAGATACAAATCCTGCATTTAAAGCAACCCTTTTACCTATCTCATCAGTAGTTACTAAAACAACATCTTTATTATTTTTATCAAAGATACGCCTAAGCATTTTTAATCCGACAAGGGAAGCAATTACTGAAGATTTTTCAGGGACAACAAGTATAACCCTATTAGTCGGGGCTTTTAATACTTTGTCAGAAACAAATGTTATCTCGTCATCTAAGTCAACGAAAACTTTAGTATCTTTCATACAGCAATAACTATATCATCTTTAACTATATCAAGGACAATCCTTGCAAGAGAAACAGGGGTAACATCTTCAGGATTGGTCAACTGTAAAGTCTTATCTACTATATTATCAATCTTTTCTGGAGAGAGAAAGTTTATTTTAGGGTTCCTATTAAATGGAAGTATAACTGACCATGGATATTCAACAAGCTTGGACCTTATTTCTGATAATTTAGAACCTCCTCCACAGATAAGTATCTGATCTGGGAAAACTTTAACATTCTCCATTTCCTCTAACGCAATTTCTACACCAGAGATCCATAAGTCTAAATCCTTCTTTATGGAATCTCTAACTTGTAATGCAGTACCTTTTTCAAGTTTCATTTCAGAATAGTCAATTTTAGTTTTTTCAGCTTCCTCATAAGAAAGAGACATATCTGAAGCTACTCTTTTAGTAAAAATCCTCCCCCCCATTGCAAACATCTTAGTGTCCTGAAATGTCCCATGTAAAACCAAAGCAACATCTGTAGTTCCTCCACCAACATCAATAATTATTCCATCAAAATTTTCATTTTTGGATCCTTTAATAGACCTTGCAATAGCAAATGGTTGAACCGCAATAACAATAGGGTCTAATTTCAATTCTTTGAGAATGTCCTCTATAGCACCAGCAAAAACCAATGGAGCATATACAAAATATATATTAAAAGTAACCTTGCTACCCTTAAGACCAACAGGGTTTAATACCCTATAATCATCTATATATGTATCTGTAATTGTGGCATTAATTAATTTGATTTGTGTATTTGTGGTCCCTGTAGCCTCTGCAAACCTTTTTTTTGCTTCAGCATCTGCACTTACACTTACCTTTTCTAATATTTTTTTTATCTCATCAGAATCAATTTTTGTATTAGCATTATCCCTTTCATAATTTAATTTAACACCAACTCCTTTTACAAGCTCTCCTGCAATTCCAACAACTACTTTTTTAGGAGTATCTATATTTAATTTATTCATTGCCATTTCTATTGAGTTAAAACAGCAATCAACAACACTCTTTATATTAGTTACAACCCCACCCTTCATAGCAGTCATAGATTGTCTTGTCTTACCAAAACCCAAAATTTCAACAACATCATCAACAATATGACATACAAGAACTTTAACAAACTCAGTACCTATATCCAATGATAAGAAATACTGGTCATCTACATTTGTCTTTTTAGAAAAAATAGACATAAATTCAAAAACATCACTGATTAATAAAGATATGACATATTACAATGTACTACATCCCTTTCTATCTTACAAGGATTTGCAGCATCACACACATTCTGGGTTACTGAAATTACGTGAGTATATAAAAATTAGAAGTTCTTTATAGAATTAAAAGTAAAAAAGATAACAAGACAAATACACCTAATTTTCTAAATCTTTACTTTGTAATAAATTTAATAGCATATCCCTTCTCCCTTAACCTTCGGACAATCATATCTTGTTGTTCTGGAGTATAACCAGGTACCAACTTTTGTCGAAAACGATATTGACTCACTTTACCTAACTCTTCTCTAAGCTCTTCAATAACTCCTGCAATTGTCCTACTTGATACTCCAAACTCTTTACACATCCCATAAATACTTAATATACCTTCTGGTGCACTCTCTACAAATAATCCTCTCTCCCTTAATTTTTTCCTAATCATATCTTGTTGTGCTGGAGTATAACCAGATACCAATCTTGATCCAAAATGATATCGACCCAC
>JAJZLI010000048.1 GCA_021803645.1 bacterium | reverse complement strand
TAGTACTACCAGTAGAAATATTTGTATTAGAAGCGTTAACTTGCGATTGTACCTGAGAAACAGACTCTACTGTTGTCACTTGAGGGGTAGGAGAAGAATTTACACTACTTGCAGCAAGTTTTTCTTGTTGAAGTTGATTAATTTTTTGAGCAATTCCCTGCTGTAATCCAGCTATATTACTAATACTACTATTAGTATATGCAATATCATTATTGATACTACCAACCTGAGCATTATAGTAAGCAAGATCATTCTGTAATTTTAAACTTTGTGATTTTTGGAAAGCTAACTCGTTTTTAATAGTAACTATTTCAGAATTTGTAGCAATTATTTTATTTTTTATAGTATTAAGCAAAGATTGATTTTCTCCCCAACTTATAGCAAAAGTAGAAAATTCAGAAGAAGAGAAAAATAATTCAAATGGATTTTCCTGAGTATTCATATATAGTAAATCAAAAGCATGATTTTTTTTGTTCTCCAAATTATTTAAAGAAGATTTGTAATTGGCCAAAGAAGAGCCGAGACTAGAAAGTAATGATTTTATAGCATCTAAAGTATTTCCTTCTTGAGAAATTAACGAATTTATAGAATTTAGTGAATTCAGATCATTATTTTTTCTTGCATCAAGACTATTTATCTGTGATTCAAGTTGTTGATTCTGAGACTGTAGGGCATTAATACTGTTTTGAATATCTTGTACTGATTGAGCAGATACAGAAGAAATAACCCCACCGTTTACAATACCAATAAATATAAGGAACATTATTGTCAATATTTGAATAAAAATCTTATTTTGAGACATATATATTTATACCAAATCCTTAAACAAATCGTGACAAGTAAATAAAAAAATTTGATTAAAAGATGAGAAATATCTTAATAGGCCCTTTGCAGTATCTAACCTATCTTTATCAAAATTTACAAAAGGGTCATCTAATAACATTATAGATTTTCTCCCTTTTAATACGACATTTAGTATTGAAAGCCTAGCCAACATATATACTTGATCAAGTAAACCTGCAGATAGGTTATCTTGAGTATTTATAAAACTTTTTTTATTTTTATCAAAAATTGAAAAGTATCTATTATCAGAAATTTTTAGACTAGAATATTTATCATTTGTCATCTTACTAATCCAATCCGACCCAAGTTTATTAAAATCATCAGATAAATCATTGAAAACATCATCTTTGGATTTTTTTAGATTTTCTAAGACTATCTGCATTACAGAAAGTTGCATATCGTAAAAATTCTTCTGTTCTTTAAGGGAAGATAGTCTATCTTCCATTTCGATAATTCCCTCTTCTGATATAGAAGAATCAGATACCCTTGTATTATCTGCAAGTATTTCATCTTCAATATCAAATTTATTCATCTCTAAATCACTAAGCTCCAATTGTTTTTTTCTTAAAACCATAGGGTCCGTAGTAGAAAATGATTTAATATCATCAGTAAGCTCATAATCCAAACTCTTCTTTTGGACAAAAAGGTCTGCCTGTTTTTCTTCTAATGAATCAATTGTTTCTTCTCCAAGTAGACCTTTCATGGTTGCCTCACCTTTTAATAATTCTTCCTTATTGGAGAGTAGAATAGATTTTTGCTTAAATAATTCAGAAACAGAAGAAATTGCTAACGAGCTTAATATTGAATTAATACGACCTGAAGCTTTTTGAATCTCGTTTTCAATTTCAATAATCCTATCTTCATCAGGGTTATGAAATTTTTCAAGTTTATGAAAATATACATAATTCAAATATAACCCGATAAATACAACATCGATAAGGAGTGCTGCAAAAATTAAAAATCCAAAGAAAGAAGTAACAATTGTAACTGCAAGAAGAACAATACTAATAAATACTACTATCCTAGGATTTTTACGAATAGGAGTAATATGCAGATCTTCAATATGTTTTTTCCTATCTTTTAATATATCTAAATCTTTTTTTCGTAAATTTATTTCCGACTGTAGGGCTAATATTTCCTGTCCTGATCTATCTAGTTTATTCAGAAAATCTTCATTGTGTATATTTTTTATTTTTTTTAATTTTTCATCTAAATCATAAACCCTATTAATTTTAAACTCCATATCTTTTAATTCCTTATCTATCCTTGATTTTTTTTCATTAACTTCTTTCAATTTATTTGAATTTGAGATAAATAATTCTAAAGATTTCATTTCTTGCTCTATTTTTTTTAATTTTTCATCCCTTTGGTTAATTTCAGATTTTTTATTCTCCACTTTTTTATATTCTTCACGAGCTTTTTCTAAGTTAACCTCTAAGTCCTTTATCTCATTATCAATTTTTTTTAAAATACCAACATTTTTTGAAACATGATACATACCAAGCTGTATATCCTGTATTTTTTTCTCAAGCATAGAAATAACATCTACAACATTTCTAGAATTACCAAGGTTCTCCACAGACAAAATGTTTAAAATCTGCTTTTGTAAATTTTCAAAATTAGACTGAATAGAAGAAATATCTCTTTGCCCAATACAAGCCAATTTAAGAAAAAGTTCTTTTTGAATACCTAATGCATTAGAAATAAAAGTCTTGTAATCATCAACATTGGAATTACCAACAAATTTAGTTTTTTTTGAATTAAAGTCCTTAGATAAAATATATTCTTTATTTTCATATATGAAGGTAAGTTCTATCTCGGGGTATAAATTCTCACCCCAGGGTTTTAAACTCTCAAGATATGTTTTATTAACTTTTTCAGGATCATCAAACAATGCCGATATTATTGCTAAATATAAAGTAGTCTTACCACTTTCATTAGGGCCATAAACTACATTGATACCCTCTTTAAAAGAAAATTCCTTGCTATTAATTTGCCTAAAATTTTTTATTTTAATATTCTTTAGAATCATATAACATCATCATTTCCAGAAAGTAGAGCAATGCCCATCTCAAGTGCCCTAGAGTATTTTTCTTTCTCATCTTGGGAAGAAGCCTTATTAATTAAATCAGATAACCTTTCATAATATATTTTCTCAATTGAAGAAAAATTGTTAGAAAAACTATTTGGAGACAAAATAAAGCTACTATGATCTTCTATTATTAAGTAATAAAATAAAGAGAGTAGCTCTTCTTTTAATTTAGAAAAATTAAATCCTATCAATTCTCCCTTTTTAGTACCCCAAAGATCAACCTTTCTAATCAAATTTTCATCAGACCCCGTTTTAATTTTTTGAATTAAATCAGTAATCTTGGTTATACCAGAAATATCTATTTTAACTTCATCAAATCTCCTCTCTCCTATATGAATAGGTTCAAATTTTGCATTTTCTCCTAAACAACCATAAATAATAAATCCAGAATTAATTTGATCTTTATCAATTAATTCTGGAGATCCACTATAAAAACATGGAACATTCGACTGCACCTTATAATAATTATGCCAATGTCCCAAGGCAATATAATCTGCAAAGGATGAGTCTATATCGGAAATTAATATTGGGCTATCATTTTTGTCAGATTTACCCTCAATTTGTAATGATCCATGAGCTAAAATTATGTGGGAATTAACACTACTATCTTTTTGAAAACCAAGTATAGGAGAAGATTTACCAGGATTACAATTCCCATAGATAGCAAGAGAAAAGTCTTCAAATATGAATTTTTTAGTCAATTTATCTATAAATACAAATACGTTGTTTTTTTCAGTAAATACACTATGTTTAGTGTATAAAGAATTTTCCAAGCTACTATCATGGGTCCCAGGTAGTATAACTATTTTAATATTTTTAGCATTTAAAACGTCAACAAAATCCATAAATTTAGCAATTAAGAAGGAGGATGGGTTTTCATTATCAAAAAGATCACCAGAAATAAAAACAAAATCAACCTTTTTATCAACAGCAACGGAAGCAATCTTCATCATAATATCAATTAAATGTGATTGCGCTTTGTGAGCAATATCCTTCAAATACTTATATTTTCTCCCCAGATGAATATCTGCAGTATGTATAAATCTAATTTCACGCATAATTACCTCATTATAACAAACTATTGACAAAGACAAAATTGAGATATACAATATTAGCAGATTAAACAATCATCTGATAACAAGGAGGTGAGTTTTATGGCAATAACAAGATGGAATCCTTGGATTTTTCCAAGATGGATTGATGAAGACGAGACAGAAATGTTTTTCAATACAGAAGATGGTGCACTAGATCTATATGAAGAAGATGACAATGTTGTAGTAAAAATGAAAGCACCTGGGTTTGCAAAAGAAGATCTGAATATAACAGTTGTAGGAGATAACCTTACAATTAAAGCTGAAAAAAAAGAAGAGAAAGAGGAAAAAGGAAAAAATAAAAAATATTATAGAAAAGAAATAAGAGAACAGTCATTAGCAAGATCAGTCACACTACCTTCTTCTGTAAAAAGTGCAGATGCAAAAGCTTCTTTCAAAGATGGAATATTAACTTTAACACTTCCAAAAGCAGAAGAGGCTAAACCAAAAGCAATTCAAATCAACTGATCAATTCAATAACAAACAAAAAAGGGGAGTTAATCCCCTTTTTTAGTATATGTCATAATAATATATGACAAATTATTAACTTGCAGGAGCTAATGTACATGTTCCACCACTACAATTTACTATCTTACTATTAAATATACTTCCTATACCTAATAAGCTTGATACCAATTCAACAATAAGATATGCTGCAGCAACAATAGCAATACCAATTACAGCATTTATAAGTCTACCTTGAGCAGCTTTCTTGCCTTCTTCCTCACCACCAGTTGTTACCCACTGAATTCCAGCAATAACAATCATTATGAAGAAGATTAATCCAACAACAGCAAATAATACATTTATAATAGTTGAAATAAGACTATTTGGATTTGTAGCTAATGTACTATTACAAACAGAAGTTCCATTACCTGTTGATAAATAATAAGGACAAGTATTTTGAGCAAATGCTGGAAGTGAAAATCCAAAAACAGCAACCAGAGCAATTAATACTCCCATAATCTTTAATATTGTACGTTTCATATTTTCCACCTCCTCAGATAAAGCCTATCATTATATCAAAAAATAAACAATATGTCCACATTGACCAATAAAAAATTACAAAACTAAGAACCACCTCCACCAATGTTATTCAATGAAAAGTGTAATGTAGTTCCATTTATAAAAGAAACAATATAACCATTAGGTATCAAATTACCTATAAACACAATTATTACATAAGCAAGAACAATTACAACAAAACCTATTACTGCAAAAGTTAACCCTTTATTTGCCTGCTCTTTTAATTCAGGATTCACCCCACTAAACAAATACTTAAAACCATTCACAAGAACCATAATAAACAAAGCTAGGCCAACCAGTGAGTATAAAAGACCAACTATTATAAAAACTACAGAAACTAAAGAAGTTAAATGTGCAGGATTTGTATTGTTCATAAATATCTAAATTATTGTAACTGACATGTACCAGTTGTTTTCACAATTGGACTTGAGAAAATAGAGCCCCCAACTCCAAATAAGTTTAAGATTAGTTCAAATATAAGGAATGAACCAGCAACAATTGCAATACCCACTATAGCGTGAATTAAACGATTCTGGGCATTACGTTTCCTCTCCTCATCTCCTCCAGAGACAACCCACTCTATCCCCGCAATAACAATCATAACAAAAAACAAAAGTCCAGCAACTGCAAACAGAACATTAACAATAGTGGAAATAGTGCTATTAATAGTTGAACAATTAGTTGGAATAGGAGGATTCAATGAAAAATTACATACACCATTGGAGCCCAAAGTCCCTCCTAATGCAGAACAGGGATCATTTGCTGCATAAACAAAGGGGTGTACAAAAAATATAATTGTAAAAATAAACAAAGGGATGATAATCGAAAAAATAAAAAGTTTATAATACTTCATATATTTGATACTAACAACAAACTTATAACATATGCCAACATGATAATAATAGCACCGATAATAGCACCGGTCAATACAGATTTTGCCTTATCGATATTTTTAGGGTCACCCTTAGATGTCATCCATAGAAATCCTGCATATGATACAAGGCCTAAAACGATGAACCCAAGTACTCCATATAAAATAGGGAAAACAACCTTATTTAAAGTATAAGAGATGAAATTATTATTATATTGAGATACTGGGTTTTCCAAATTATTAATAGTAGTAGGAGAATATTGACTACCAGAAGGATTAGAAGATGTTGATGAGGCAGTATAATAAAGTGTCACATATTGATCACTAGAACTAGGAACAGAAGACATAGTATATACAAACTGACCTGTAGTATCTGCATTCAAAGAAACAGGAGAACAATTAGATACAACACCACTAGAATAATCAAATGACATTGATGAAGTAAACCCTGTAGGGACAGAAGACACCGCAGATGCATTTATACTGTCAAATGTTATACTGGATGATCCATTATATGTATCCAGAGCATTTCCCATATCCTGACAAGATATAGTAACCGGACTGGCATAGATAACACCCAAAGTACTAATAATCATAAAACCCAAAACAGAAATAACCAAAAACAAAGTTATAAATTTATATTTAATATATTTATATAAAATCATATGTTTATATAAGGCCACTAAACCCAGGAATAACACTACCTATCAATCGGACTATAATTCCTGCAAGAATCACAATAATAATACCTATGATACTAGAAGTTAAAGTTTTTTTTGCCTCATCTACAGCTTCTTTACTTCCTCCTGCAGTAATAATCTTAATACCAGAAATAACAATTAAGACTATAAAAATTAATCCAACAACAAAGTAAAAAATATTGAATATTTGATTTGCTAATGTTGGAATACTAAATTTAAACGGAGAAGAGATATCACAACTAGTTGCCGTAGGTGGACATGTTGTAGCGCTTGCTAAAGTAATCATACTAAAATGATATCACAGATATTCCAAAAATAGTTCCAATAGTTCCTAATATTACCACCGC
>JAJZLI010000057.1 GCA_021803645.1 bacterium | reverse complement strand
AGAAAGACAAATACCAGTATTGAAAGATATGTCACTATCAATATACAAAGGGGATTTTGCCATTATACTAGGACCATCAGGATCTGGAAAATCTACACTACTTCATACTCTTTTAGGCTTAGAAGTTCCAACAACAGGAAAGGTTGAACTATTAAACCAAAATATATATGCAAACTGGGATGAAGATCAAAGATCAGAGTTTAGGAAAAGATACATTGGGATGGTATATCAACAGTCAAATTGGATACAATCGTTATCTGTAATTGATAATATAGCGTTTCCTCTATTACTACTTGGAATAGATAAGGATACTGCAAAACAGAAAGGAATGGCCCTTCTACAAAATATATCAATGGAAAAATGGGCTGATTTTTCCCCAACAGAACTTTCCTCAGGAGAACAGCAAAAGATTGCACTTATGAGAGCAATAATTACAGATCCCGATATAATAGTGGCAGATGAGCCAACAGGAAACCTTGATTATCAATCAGGAGAAGAATTAATGGAACTCCTTCAGATGTTTAACAATAAGGGAAAAACTATCATCATGGTTACTCACGACTTAGCATATATAAAATATGCCAAGAGAACTATAAAAATATTTGATGGAACAATTATGGGAATGTTTCAGAGAAATACGGTGCAAGAAGATGAGACTATTAGAGAATCTAAAAGAAAAAGTGGTACAGAATCACAACAACTTGAACAGGGAAGTAGACACATAAAGGTACAAGATTTTAAAGAAGAACCTATTCCTGAAAAGTATGCATCACCAGAAGAGCCTCCACCAAACTTATTAAGAAGACTATTTCAATTTATACTGTCAATTTTTGTCTGGATATTTATAGTGGTTATAAATTTACTTATAAATATCATCAACTTACCATTGAGGTTATTCCATTCACATAAACTCATAAAGGTAATAAAAGTAGATATGAATTATGTAACAAATGGAGTACTACAGGGAATATCCTTCTTAATTATGCTATTCTTCTCAATAATTAACATTACTATAAGAGCTATACTATCTATAAAAATATTAAAGTATATAGGAGCCAATCAACTACAATACATACGCAAGCAAATATCTAAAGGATTAAAATTTATATTTGACAGAAAAATTCCTGGAAAAATAGGGAGAGAAACTGTAATAAACCTCTCTTATAGTAATTTACATGCAAAAAGATCCCGAACCTTTGTAACAATTGGAGGAATAATGATAGGAGTAGGAATGATTGTATTCTTAGTATCACTAGGGTATGGACTACAATCCCTAGTTATTTCAAGAGTTGCAAAACTAGGAGCAATTAAAGAAGCAAGTGTTTCAATACAAACAGGAAGCAAATTACAGATTAACGATAGTACATTATATAAATTAAAATCTATTCCAAATGTTACTAATGTATACCCTATTATATCTGTGGTTGGAAAAGTAAATTACAATAATTCAAATTCTGACATGGCAGTATATGGAGTAACAACTGGGTATCTAAAATCTTTGAGTATTAATCCTATTAGTGGAAATTTCTTCAATAATAACAACTTAACAAATACGCTTCCAGTAGAAACCCAGCAACAATCAAGTCAACAAGGAAATAGCACTGCATCAAACAGCACCCCTGAAAACCAAACAGGAAATGGATCTCTTCCTTTCATAAATGTTCCTTCCCTTTCTACTCCAGTACAAACACCAAAAACAACAATAGTATCCCTACTATCCTCATCAAATGATGCTGTAGTAAACCAAGCAATGTTAATTGAGCTTGGGATACCTATTCAAAAGGCCATAGGAAAAACATTTCAAGCATCATTTATTGTAACATCTAACCTTCTAGGAAATACAAGCCAGTCTATACAAACAAAGCCAATTACATTTAAAATAGTAGGTGTGCTCCCTGGTACTGCCACACCTGATATATATGTACCTTTTATAGATTTAAGGTCAATTGGTATTACAGACTATTCTCAACTTGAAGTTGTTGTAAGCCAGGCAAATCAACTTGCATTGGTAAGGAAACAAATAGAATCATACGGATATGCAACAACATCAGTTGCAGATACTGTCTCACAAATTAATGGGGTGTTTAATACATTGAAAATCATATTAGCTCTATTTGGGTTTATTGCCCTAATAGTTGCAGCATTAGGTATGCTTAATACCTTGACAATATCTCTTCTTGAGAGAACCAGGGAAGTTGGATTAATGAAAGCTCTTGGAATGCAATCAAGTGAGGTTATGGAACTATTCTTGACAGAATCTATGGTAATGTCAGTTCTTGGTGGAATCCTAGGCATAATATTTGGTTATGTTATTGGGAAAATATTAAGTATATTACTATCAATAATATCTATTTCTAAAGGTGGTGGATATATAAATATATCTACTATTCCTTGGAGCATGGTTATTTTGGTTATAATCCTTTCTGTAATAGTAGGAGGAATAACAGGAATATACCCTGCAGTAAGAACAAGAAGAATATCTGCATTGAATGCATTAAGATATGAATAAACTCAATATAACTAATTTATGTATAAAAAAAGTATATCCTCATATGAGATAGCACATACAAATTAAAATTTATAATTTTTCAAAAATAATGTAATATTAATAACATGGATAATCTGCTTCGAAATATCATTGCAAGGGAAAAAGTATTTGGGATAGACATTACAAATTCATCAATTCGTATAATACAATTTGAAACTAAAAAGGACTATTTTGTACTAAAAAGTATTGCAGAAGAAGAGATTCCTATAACTTCATTTGTTGCAGGAGTAATAAGACAAAAAGACATTGTTGCCCAAAAATTAATAGACTCAATAAACAAAGCATACCCTAAAAAAATTACTACAAAATTTGCGGTAGTACTACTTCCAGATGACCAAATATATACACAGATAATAAAGCTACCAAAGGTAGAAAAAAATAAAATAGAGAAGGCAATTGCCTTTCAACTTTCATCGTTCATACCAATGAAGGAAGATGAAGTTTACTGGGACTTTGCAATATTATCTGAAGATTCAAACAATTACGAAATTATTATTAATGCAGTAGGAAAAGAAAGTGCAGACTCATTTATAGAGACACTTAGTATAGCAGGCATTACTCCTCTTGTTTTTGAAAGTAGATCACAGGCAGCACTAAGGGCAATTAAGGGGCATAATAAAACAGAGGAAGAGTATATGTTAATAGATATAGGAAAAAGTATTACAAATATTGCTATAACAAAAAAGGCTGCTATACAATTTTCTTCCTCAGTTTTCTTTGGTGTAAATCAAATTATCAAAGTAATAGGAGAATACAATAAAATTAATGATGACAAAATCAAGGAAATCCTGGAAAAAGATGGCGTCGTCTCTGAAGATACAGAACTACAAAAACATATAGATACATTATTTATTCAACCTCTACAAGAAATGCAAAAAGCAATTAACTATTATGGGGAAGAAAAGATAGCAAAAGTATATCTTTATGGAGATGGAGCCCAGCTAAAAGGAGTACTTGATAAATTTCAATCTCAAACTAATGTAAAAACAGAAATTGCAGGTATTGGAATAAAAATATTTCCAATACTGCAGTGGGAAAAACACGAAAAAATTTCTCCATATATATCCATTATAGGAATTGAAATGATAAATAAGATAAAAGATCTTATTTACATAAATATCTTACCGAAAAAACAAAAAAGCATAGGGATAAGTAAATTCATAAAGAAACAAACATTAGGTCTATTAAAATTTATATTAATAGACCTTGTTATATTGTCCGTAGGGATGCTATATCTAAGTTACCAAAATACTCTGTCGATACAAAATACAAAAAATGTGATACAAACCTACATACAGGCAAATAATAACCCTAAATACAAAGGGTTAAATACAAAAATAAATACACTAAACACAGAATTATCAAATTTATCTAATGCATACAAAACACAATACAAGTGGTCAAAAACAATCGAAGAAATTGCCAATTTAATACCTTCAGGGATAACATTAAATCAGTTTAAAATACAAAATACAGCAAAGGCGCAAAGCAGTTCAACCCTGTCTGTACAACCAGTATGGCAGATTACACTTGGAGGGGTAGCACAAACAGGATCTCTAGTAGTAAATCTTGCCAATACACTTGAAAGGGAAAATGGAATATCAAATGTAGAAATGCCTATTTCTAACTTTCAATCTAGCCAGAATGCAAACTTTACTATAACATTTAATATTAACCCACAATGAAAAGAAGAAATATAAAAACATATATAATCTTTACTATATTTATAATAGCTATAATATATTTGACCTATTTTTCTTATACAAAATACACAAAGTCAACTAAACAGAAAGTAGAATTACAAAATACACTTACTGTATTACAAGCTAAACAGGCACAGGATATACAGGTATTAAATGAGTATGATACATACGCTCCAGGTATTAGTAATATACAAAATACAATAGTAACAAATAATACTCTGCTCAATTGGGTAAATCAAGAAAATTTAGTTGCATCTATTACTGGAAATGCAAACACAATAGAATTTCAAGATGCAACAGTTACACAGAATAATATACAAATAAATGGCAGTACATCAAATGCGCCAATTCAAGATCTAATTGTTAATATTAACCTTCAGGGAAATTTCCAACAGCTAGTAAACTTCCTTGCAATGATGGAAAACTCATATTACTTCACAAATGTAACTTCAATTGCATCCCAAACTGAAAATTCGGGAGTGATTAATACTTCAATAACATTAGAACTACACATATCATGAATGAAAAATCTTTTATAAAAACACACCCAATAGAGTTAGTAAAACTTATAATCGCGATAATAATAATAATAGCAAATATATATATTGCATATAAATTATTAAATTTAGGAAAGAGTATTCCTACTCCACAACCAACAACTCCAACTATAAATGTCTCTGAATATAAAACTCTAGAAAAGACAGTATCGACAAAACAGATATACTCATCATCATCTGCCTCCCCTAATATATCTGTGCCAAATATATTCTAAAAATAAGACAGGGAATGATTGATATAAATCCTAAAAAATCACTAGGACAAAACTTCCTTAAAGATAAAAATATTATTAAAAAAATTGTATCTAATGTAAGTAAGGATGATTACGTACTAGAGGTTGGACCAGGAACAGGACAAATTACAAAGGAGATATTAAAGAAAACAAAAAATTTAGCTGCTGTAGAAGTTGATAAAGAGCTTTCAATGTTTTTAGAAAAAAAATATTCTATTACTGTTTATAAAGAAGATATTTTAAAATTTAAATTAGAACCCTTTTTGGAACAATTTCATACAAAAAAATATGTCGTTATCGGGTCTCTTCCATACTATATTTCAAAAAATATTATTTCCAAATTTTTAAAAACAGAACCAAGGCCAACCGACATGACATTTATAGTACAAAAAGAAGTTGCAGATAAGTACCTATATGAAGGAAACCTATTGCATAATACCCTCAAGATATATGCAAATGAAATTAAATCTTTAGGTTTGGTACAAAAAACAAAATTCTACCCAATACCAAAGGTAGAAAGTAAAATTATACACATATATAACCTAAAAAAGATTACTAAGGACTCTTCTAAATTTGAAGCCTTTTTAAAGAAGGCATATATGTTTCCAAGAAAAACCCTCAAGAATAATAAAAACATAGAATCATTTGAGTATTCTTCTAAAAGACCAGAAGAGCTATCATATACAGATTGGCAAAGTTTATTTTTCAAAAACAAAAATTATATTAATTCCTCTTTAATAAAATCAAAGACTGTACATATATAAACATTGACTGCACAAACCAATAAATAGACAGTGCTGCGGGAATAGGACTTAGTACTCCAAGAGAAATTATAAATATAAAGATAGGCATAATATAGAGCATTTGCTTTGAGATAGCATTTCCCATTGCCATTGGGTCTGCCTCTAGTGCCTTCTTATCTCCTCCTTTACTCTCCTGCAATTCTAAAGAAAGATCTTCCTTTGAAACTTCACTTGACGTATTAGGTAAAGATACTTTTGTCACAAGATATTGAGAGAGACCGACTAAAATAGCAAGAATGATATATGGAATAATATGATAATCTCCTATTTTAAAATTAAAAGCATCTTTTCCAACATTAATGAAAAACATATTTAAGTTATAGTGATATGATGTAGGATACCTAAGAAATGGTATGTATAAAAGCTTATTAATAGCAGAGGCTCCATTTTTTGACATCATTATAATAGCAGCATAAATTGCATATAAAAATGGAATTTGTATTATTAAGGATAAGCAGTTTCCTGTAGGGTTAACCCCTTCTTCTTTAAATAGCTTCATCTGCTCTTCTCTAAGTTTGGCAAGGTCTCCTTTATATTTTTCTTGAATCTCTTTAAGTTTAGGCTGAACTTTTGCCATATTCCTTGAAGCTTTTATCTGGCCTGCCTGCATTGGCCATAAAGCCAATCTAAACAGTACAGTGATAAGGATAACAGCAATTCCAAAATTTCCCCCTGAGACCTTATATAACAGAACTAAGATATTTAAAATCGGATGAAAGAAAATATCATTCCAGATAAATCCAAATACAACAGCAAAAAAATGAAAAAAACTCATAATAATTTTGCCTTCTCAAGCATTAATTTAATATTATCTTTAATATCTTTATATTCTAAACCCTCCCAATTACTATAATTAGGATTTAAAACAAAAATTATATCATATCCAACTTTTATATCTCCAATAATTTCTCTCACAACAAACCGAAACCTTCTCTTTAACTTATTTCTAAAATAGGCTTTTCCTACTTTTTTCTTTACAACAAAACCAAACCTAGAATGATCTGTCCCGTTAGGGGAAAAAAACATTAAGAAGTATTCACATGATACTCTATCTTTCCCTTTATAGACTCTTTCAAAATCTCTCCTTAATCTATTTATTCTTGGAAGCATTACTCCTTGCAACTATCTTATCTTATTCTTAGGTTTTTTCCCAATCTTTCTAAAGATATCAGAAACAGACAAAGAAGATCTACCCTTACTGCGTCTTCTGGATATAGTCGCTCTCCCAGAATGAGAAGACATCCTGGATCTAAAACCAAACTTCCTCAGAGTCTTTAATTTTTTAGGCTGATATGTTCTTTTTGTCATAATTATTCTTGGTATTATACACAAGAAATGTAATATCTTCAATAACAGATGTAAGTTACATACATATAAGA
>JAJZLI010000036.1 GCA_021803645.1 bacterium | reverse complement strand
GGTAACGGAGGCAGAAATAACAACATTAGACTCAGTAGTTTCTTCCATCACTTCTTTAAAAGAAGCCCAATTTCCTATATCAGACCAACCAAGATCTGCTGGAATATCTACAACTTCATCAGGACCTACTTTTTCAAGAATTGCATAATCAATTGAAATTTTATCTATTGAAGAGTATAGAGATGTAAAATCTTCCCCTTTAAAATACTTCTCGGTAATCTTTTCTAAAATCTCTGCGACATGAGGCATATACTTTTTATACAGTTCAGGAAGTTTCCCTTTTGGAAAAACTTTATAACCTGTATGCCATAAATATTCAAAACTTTCTATAAAAGTTTTAGCCGCCTGAAGGTCTGGTTTCTCAATATGCTTTACGAATTTATAAATTCCAAAATTATCTAATGTTTCTATTTGTTCACCAATCTTGACATATCCTAAGTTAACATTTGGAGAAGTGGGGTTTACATCTATTTGCACAATTTTATCATGCTCAGTAGCATATTTATCTGCAGTAATATATGCTTTTAAAAAGACATCTTCATATTTTATTAAATGATCAGACCACAAAATTGCAATGTTTTCATCGGGAAATTTTTTATTCAATACATATGCACCAAACCCAACACAAGCCAAAGTATCCCTAGTTTCTGCTTCTATAAGAATGTTACTATCTGAAATGCCAGAAAACTCTTCTTTTATGATAGGAACATATTCTTTTGGAGAAACAACATATAGATCTTCTTTGGAAAATTTCTTCAACAGTCTTTCAACCGTCATCTGAAAGAGTGACTTTCCTTTTATAAATTTTTGAAATTGTTTAGGATGGTTTTTCCTTGAAACTGGCCACAGCCTTGTACCATTACCACCTGCAAATATTAAAAATTTCATAGAGAATAAGTTTTAAGTGTATCACCATATATAATATATTACAATATTGATAAAACAATTCCTTTTATTTAAATCACAAAGTATGATACTTATTTAGATATTTATAATCAAAGGATAAATTTCATTTGAAAATAACAATTTATTATTATAGAATATGTCATATGAAATTCAAAAAAATGGAGTCTACCCCCGACTTCCAAAAAATTGAGGTAGAAATATTGAAATTCTGGAAAGAAAATCAAATTTTTCAAAAAAGTCTAAGTAATAGAAAAGATAGTGATAAGTATGTTTTCTATGATGGACCTCCATTTGCAACAGGGCTTCCACATTACGGACATCTTACACAAGGAACAATAAAAGATATTATACCTAGATACCATACAATGAAGGGAAAATATGTAGAAAGAAGGTTTGGATGGGACTGCCACGGACTTCCAGTAGAATATGAACTTGAAAAGATAAAGGGAATAAAAAATAAAAAAGAAATTGAGGATATGGGGATAGACATATTTAATGAGTCATGCAGAAACATTGTTCAAAAATATGTTAAAGAATGGAAAATATTTGTAGAAAGAATGGGCAGGTGGATAGATATGGAAAATGATTATAAGACAATGGATTTACCTTTTATGGAGAGTGTATGGTATGTATTTAAAACCCTATATGATAAAGGTCTTATATATGAAGGTTATAAAAGTATTCACATATGTCCTAGATGCGCAACACCTCTTTCAAATACAGAAGTACAAATGGGATATAAAGACCTAGAAGAGGCTTCTGTTATAGTAAAATTTAAACTTGAAGATGAAGACAAATATATGCTTGCATGGACAACAACCCCATGGACACTGCCTGCAAATGTCTTACTAGCAGTATCAAAAAATATACACTATGCAGAAGTAGAACATAATGGTGAAATATACATTATTGCAAAAAGTAGAATAGAATATATATTTGAAAATCTCGAGTATAAAGTCATTAAGGACATAAATATAAATGATTATATAGGGAGAAAGTACACCCCTATGTTTGACATTACAAAGCTCAAAGACATAGACAATAAAAGAGGATGGTTTATTGCTGAAGCAGATTTTGTAGAAGAAAACGAAGGAACTGGAATAGTACATATAGCCCCTGCATTCGGAGAAGAAGACATGCTTGTTGGTAAAAAATTAGAAGCCCCTATAATAAGACATATAGATATACAAGGAAAATTTGGAGAATACCCAATGATGGAATGGGCTGCTGGAGAAGCAAGGTTACTTAATAAAGATATTATTGAATTTCTACAAAATAAAAACATTATACTCAAAGTTTTAAAAATAGTACATTCATACCCTCACTGTTGGAGATGCGATACACCATTATTAAACTACTCAATGGAATCATGGTTTGTAAACGTACAAAAGATAAAATCAGAAACTCTAAAAAACAATGAGGAAATATATTGGTTCCCAAAACACCTAAAAGAAGGAAGATTTAAAAATGGATTGGAAAATGCTCCTGATTGGGCAATATCAAGAAACAGGTACTGGGGAACACCTATTCCTGTCTGGAAATGTAACAGTTGCTCAAATATTAAGGTTATAGGGTCAAAGAAAGAATTAGAAGAGTTAACTTCAAAAGAAAATATTACTGATCTACATAGGCATTTTATTGATAAATTAGAAATAAAGTGTGACAAATGTGAAAAAGGAACAATGAACAGAGTGCCTGAGGTATTAGACTGTTGGTTTGAATCAGGATCTATGCCATATGCACAAAAACATTACCCATTTGAAAATAAAGAAGAATTCGAAAAAAATTTTCCCGCAGATTTTATAGCTGAGGCGATAGATCAAACTAGAGGATGGTTCTATGTATTACATACAATATCAACAGCACTGCATGGTACTCCAGCTTTTAAGAATGTAATAGTAACAGGATTAGTATTAGCAGCTGATGGACAAAAAATGTCAAAATCAAAAAAGAATTACACAGATCCTATGGATATTATAAATACATATGGAGCAGAAGCTCTCCGTATCTATTTAATAAGATCTCCTCTAGTAAAGGGAGAAGACTTAATGTTTAAAAATGAAGGACTCAGGGATGTTGTTAAGGATATACTAGTTCCACTTTATAATATAGTAAAATACTTCACCATATATGCAAATTTATTTAATTTTGAAGAGACTAAAGAAGAAAGTGGACATTTACTTGATAGATGGATTTCTTCCAAGACGGAAAACTTTGTTATACATCTAGATGAGTATTTACAAGCATATGATCTAATGGGAGCAACTTCAATGATTCAACCATATATACAAACCTTGTCAACGGAATACATAAGAAGGTCACGAAATAGATTTGTAAATGGAGACAAAAACGCTTTATCCACACTGTATAAAGTACTTTTAAAATTTACTATTTCAACTGCACCTTTAATTCCATTTATATCAGAGTATATATATAAAGAATTAAATGGGAAAAAAGAAAGTATACATCTTGAAGATTATCCAAAAACTTCAAATATTGTTTACAATAAAGAGCTTGAAGAAATGATGGAAATTGCTCAAAGTGCAATTACCGAAATACAGAATATAAGGGTGGAAAATTCTATTAAATTAAAACAACCAGTAAAAGAAGTATTTGTAAAATATGACAAAATAGATAAATCTAAGATAAAGGAAGATATTTTGTCTATAATTAAAGAAGAGGTAAATGCCAGAAAAATATCTACAACAGTAAGCAAGCAATTTAAATCAAAAGATAATATCCATGGATCGATAGGAGTTGATACCACAATAGACGATGATATATTACAAGATACAACAAAAAGAGAAATAATCAGAGCAATTCAGGCAATAAGGAAAGAATCTGGTTATAATATAGAAGATATAGTTGAGTGTACTATATCGACAACAAGTAATGATATTAGGGTTGTTGTAGAAAAATTTCAAAATGATATAACAAAGACCACAAAGTTGAAAAGTTTAAAAATTTCAGATAACACAGGTAAAAGAGTTGTTATTAATAACCAAGAGGCTACAATATCTATAAAATGATCAAGTCCCTTTTGAAACAAGACATAATACTAACAATTGTTACATTTATACTAATTGCTATAGGCATAGTAACAGTATATTCAACAACTCAATATAGTTCAGGAATTCGAGAGTTAATATTTGCAATCGCAGGTTCAGTAATATATTTTTTAACGATGAACCTCGACTACAGAGTATATAAACTAAGGCTTTTTCAAATTTTAATCTTTACAGGAATAATAATTCTTCTTATTGCTGTATTTTTACTTAGCAAAAAACTTAATAATACACATAGATGGTTTGCATTAGGAGGGATAGATATACAACCCGCAGAATTTGCAAAAATTGTGGTAATATTACTATCTTCTAGTTTCTTCTCAATATTTCTCAAAACAGAAAATTTTTTAAAAAAAGTTGGAGTAGGGTTAATAATGATTCTTCCTATTATTTTACTTGTTTATAAACAACCAGCCCTTGGCACATCAATTATCTTATTTTTTATATTCTTTATGATCCTTTTTGCTTCCTATTATGATCAAAATAAATTCATACTAGCAACAGCAACTTTTATATTTTCAACACTACTCATAACTGCATTTTTAGGAAGTAATCTTTTGGGGGCAAACATTAATTTCATAATTATTAATATAAATATTGCCATACTTGGAATACTAATTATTGGGCTATATATATTATATAGATTAATAAAACATAAGATGCATACAACAACATTTTTAATAATTATAGGGCTAGGGTTATTATTTGGATCATCATTTAAATTAGTTGTATGGGATCACCTGTTAAAAAGTTACCAAAAAAATAGGATTATTGGTTTTTTAAATAATTCAAATAGTAATCTAAATAATTCCACAAACTTTCAGACAAAACAATCTGAAATTGCAATAGGTTCTGGTGGTTTTTGGGGAAAAGGATATGAAGAGGGGACACAAAGTAGATTAGATTTCCTTCCAGAGTCTACTACGGATTTCATTTATGCAACATTTACAGAAGAATTTGGGTTCTTCGGCAATATGGTATTACTATTCCTGTATGTAATATTTATTTCTAGAATATTGATAATAATGTCTGAAACAAAAAACAGATATGCTTTTCTAATTATTGTAGGAATAGTATCTATGATACTTATACAACTACTAATAAATGTAGGAATGAACTTGGGCATAATGCCAGTCACAGGAATACCATTACCACTGATCAGTTATGGAGGGAGCTCTTTGATTACAACTCTCATTGCAATTGGCATAGCTCAAAATATACATATAAATAGAGATCTAAACTAATATCTGATATAAATTAAGAGTGGAATCAGAACAAAAAACAATTCAGAAACATTTACTCATTACAATAGCAATCCTTTCTGTATTTGGACTGATTATGGTATTTGATGGATCGCTAGGGTTGTATGCTTACAAATATCACTATATAAAATTACAAGCAATATGGGTACTTATAGGAGGTGCGTTATGTTATCTTATGTATCGTATTGACTATAAATTACTCCAAAAATATGCAAAATTTTTAATGGTAGCAATAATTGTAATGTTGGTTATAGTAATTGGGCTATCGCATAAAGTTAACGGATCAGCCAGATGGATTAACTTACTAGGCTTTGTAAATTTCCAACCATCTGAATTTGCAAAAATTATATTCATAATATATTTATCTGCATGGATAGTAAAAATGCAACCAATAATATCTCAAGTAAAAAGCTATAAAGAAAACCTAGTAAAATATTTACTCCCTTTCATGGCAATCACGCTTATTATTACAATATTAGTAGTACTAGAAAAAGATTTTGGAAGTACAATCATAATTGCATCAATAGCTATTGCTTTATTTTTTATATCTAATACAAATGTATACTCAAAAATAAACTTCATTACTATTGGAGTAATTTTCTTTGTATTAGGTCTAATAAGTATAGTTATAGAACCATATAGATTTCAAAGGCTATTAACCTTTCTAAATAATAGCGGAACAAATAAACAACTATCATCAGGATATCAAGTTCATCAAATATTAATAGCCATAGGTTCAGGAGGAATTTTTGGAGTAGGATTTACACAATCAATACAAAAGAACCAATATTTAGTAGGAAATACGTCAATTACGGATTCCATATTTGCTGTTATTGCAGAAGAATTAGGGCTTATTGGTTCCATTGCCATAATAGCAATTTATGTATATTTAGTTTGGCAAATTTACAAAATAGCACTAAGAGTTGAGGACCCATTTGGTAAATTTGTGGCAGCAGGAATAGGAACATGGATTATAGTTCAAGTATTCGTTAATATATCTGCAAATATAGGATTAATACCACTTACAGGAATTACACTCCCTTTTATAAGTTATGGAGGAAGTTCTATAATATCAATCTTAATAGGAATGGGAATAGTATTAAGTATAAATAAAAGTGAAAAATAGAATTTTTATTATTGGAGGTCATTTTACTCCAGCAAAAGCAATATACGAAAAATTAAAAGATAATATATCTTTAGACATATATTTCGTAGGGATAAAACATACTATGTTATTTGATAGGGCTCTTTCATCTGAATATAAATTTGCAAAAGAAAACAATATAAAGTTTATAAGTATAAATACGGGAAAACTTTACAGATTCTTCTCCTTAAAAGGCATACTTTCATTGATATTAATACCAATAGGAGTTATACAATCTTTCATATATCTAATTAAATATAAGCCCAAGGTGATAATTGGATTTGGATCATACATAGATGTACCAATGATTCTTGTAGGCAAATTACTAAACATAAAAAGTATAATACATACACAAACCTCAATACCTGGGTTAGCCACAAGATTAACATCAAAAAGAGCAGAAAAGATTTGTATCTCTTTTGAGGACTCAAAAAAATATTTTGACGAAGGTAAGACATTGTTCACTGGAAACATACTACGAAAAGAGATATTTACAAGTAAGACAAATGATTTTAATTTTAAAAACAACCTTCCAATTATATATGTGACAGGAGGAAATCAAGGGTCACATTTTATAAATCAATTAATTTTTGATTGTCTAGATACTCTGCTGGAAGACCATAATATTATTCATCAAACAGGGTCTAATACCATACACAATGATTATCAAAAATCTATTGAATTAAAAGATAAGCTGTCAGATTTAAAAAAACAAAGATACATATCAAAAGAAGGTATATGGAATAACCAGATAGGTGAAGTATTTTCAAAAGCATCTCTTATTATTAGTAGGGCGGGAGCAAATTCTGTAAGCGAAATACTTTATTTATCAAAAAGAGCAATTTTGATTCCAATAAAAAACAGTGCATATAACGAACAGGAAAATAATGCACAAATAGCAAGAAAGCTTGGCAGGGTCATTGTACTAGATCAAGATGAGACAACAAAAGAGGAATTAATAGAGAAAATAAAAGTTATATTAAGCAGGACAGAAAAAAAATATATTTTAGATACATTGGATGCAACAGACCTAATGTATGATGAAATTATAAACCTATTGAATTAATTCTA
>JAJZLI010000045.1 GCA_021803645.1 bacterium | reverse complement strand
GGAGTAGCATTCCATACAGGATATGTATTTTGAGAATCTCCAAGGTAAATAAAATAGAAATCTCTATCATGGTCGTAAGCAAGCCATACCCAACCTCTCGCAGCCATACCAGTTGCCTTTACTTCTGCCTTGAATTCGTCCAAATTGCTCCATCCCTTTATAGAACGAGTCCTTTCCCCAGGAGTACTACCTGCACCACCTAAAATATCAAAGTAAATTTCATGATTTTTTACACCACCAATAGCAAATGTTAATTCTGTTTTTAATGATCTTAAATCACTATATGTTTGATTTGCACTAGATAAATCTACGTTTTTGAGTTTATCTACTATCTCATTATATTTTTTTACATAACCATTATAAAGCTTATAATGCTCTTCGACTGCCCTCTTTGAAAAACCTTTCATTGAAAACAAAGATTCTTTTAATGGTTTGGCAACAATTGGATCTAACATAGTAACTTTATACTAACAAAAAAGATATTTTAGGTCAATAATCTTTATTATTTAATAAGACTAGCCTCTGCAGTTAGAATATTTCCCCAAGTCATTAAACGTTCAGCTATTATAGGGTTTCCTTTTGTAGTCAACAAGATTGCTGACTCCATTAGGGGATACTCCCTACTAAACCTAATAAATGTATCTTTAAATCTTTGAAATTTTTTAGAATTTTTGTCTAATTTTGATATATACTCAGAAGTTTGTTTTAAAAAAATTCTTATGCTATTTACCTTCATGGGATAGTCCTCAAGAACCCAATCACCAATTCTAGTCAAGTTCATTGCAATATCAAGTATTAAATCTGACTCACTCATCATAAAAGAAACTTTTTCAATATATATTCAAACTTTTTTCTTACATTGATATCTAAAATATCCCTACTGGGATTACCGTAACTAGGCCTCAAGTTGATTATTGAATTAAAATCTATAACTTTACTATTCCAATCTATACCCCCACCCCATAAAGAATGCTGACTGCTACCTCCACCCAAAAGCAACTGCTCTGCATCAAAATGACGATCCTCACCTCCTGCAAGTATCTCTTTATCTATATCTATAACAACTTTAATATATGTACCAAACTGCAGAAGCATTTGCTCTATCTGATTATTTGTTGCTTTTTTATCTATAACAATAATCATAATATATATTTTTTAAAGTATAATTATTATAATACATACAGATATGAAAGAGCTATCTTCACAAAAATGTAAACCATGCGAAGGGGGAGAAGATCCTTTATCCAAATCTGACACAAAGAAATATCTTGAAATTGTATCTGGATGGAAGAGCAAAGACTATATCAAGATATATAAACATTACAAATTTAAAGATTTCATGTCAGCAATTGCTTTTATAAACAAGGTTGCAAAAATCGCAGAAGAAGAAGGACACCATCCAGACATACTCATATTTGGATGGAATAAAGTAAAAATAAAACTATATACACATGCAATAGGAGGACTATCAATGAATGACTTTATACTTGCTTCAAAAATTGATGAGATTAAAATTTAAACCAAAGATGCTCCAAGTATATCCGCCTTATTTTCCCGCAATATAGATATCGGAAACCCAGAACTTTTGATAAAATCAGAAATGAGGTTAAAATAAGTATCATCTTTACACACAAAAGAACCTTGAAAACAGACACCTACACTTTTAGCTTTTGTATACTTTATAAATCCAATAATCCCTGATGCAATAATACCTGCAGACCTTTTAATCAAGACATCCATAGGAACGTTATATTTGGTATGTATTTTTTGTAAAAAAGGATATGAGGCTAATTTTTCAGTACATTCAAGGTTAGGATTAATACTTTCCTTGTCAATAAGTATATCATATTCATTTTTTTTAAATATATCTCTCCCTCCAAATTCTGTGTTTATAATCTGCCCCTCAATAGTACATGAAATATTGATACCTGTGCCGGAAACTACTCCAAGATATAAATCACTCTGCTTATTCTTAAATATATTAAAAAAATTTACTGCTGGTGTATCATTAAAAATTTTAAATTTGGTATTTTGATTAAAATACTTTTTTAACTTATCAATAACAGAAAATTCTTTCTGTTCAAAAGGAAGGGTTTTTACATAAACTCCATTATAAATTTCATCTACAATATCCTTGTCTATTCTCACTGACTTTGATGGAAAAGAAAAAATAACATTCAAAGATTTCATGTTTTTTTCAAGGAAACCATTTTCAAAACCAACTGCAATAGAATCTTTAAAATAATCAGAGTATTCATACAGATCAAGACTCTTAGTGACCTTCAAATCATTAATCTGTGAATAGTATATATGAGATCCTCCAAATCCAAGGATAGTTTTAGGGAAGCTACTCTTCGCTATATCAGAAATATTAAAAGTTGAATAATCCATTTTCCAAGAGTCAATAAGAGAGCAAATTTTATCTGAATAAAAATCTACATCTTTCTTTGAAAAAGAAAATAAGTTATTTTTTACCATATTCTTCCTGAATTTTATGTACGTTATAAAACATAGAACCAAGACCAATAAAAAGTACTGTTGATACAACCATTACAAAAGCAAGACCAAGTTCATGTAAATTTCCAACATGAATTGAAGTTATTATTGCAAGATTTGCAATTTTAGGAAAGATAAGACCAAGAAGTCCCCCAAGTACAAATACAATTCCACCTCCAAATAAAGTGTCTCCAGACACAATAGACGCAAGTCTCAATCCCTGTTTCTCAGATATGTTCATCCTCCTTATCCACCTACCGAAAATATATCCAAATACAGCCTGAACTAACATTGTCCCTATTCCAAAGAAAAGCCCTGGAAGAAATGCCAAATAAAAACTAGGCATTCTAGGAACAAGAACTGTGTAAAGTATCAAAGCAAAAGAACCAAAACCCCATCCTGCAATAAATCCATGAAGAAGTGCCATTTTTGGGGTAGGAGTTCTAGGGTCAGTATTAATTTCATGCCTATCCTTTTTACCAAGCCAGGATGCAGGTAAAATTTCTATGTGAAAAATTCTATTAAATCTTAAAACATATATTCCTGTAAAGAACATTATAAGACCAATCAATATATACAAATAATAGTTAAAATATGCAATATCAGCCCACTTTATAAGAGCAAAATAAGCAAGTTCAGATGCAATTGCTCGCTGAATAGCAAAAGCAGAGGAAAATAGTAGCCCTACATAAAAACCTTTTTTTGCACTAAAAGACCCAATAGCATAACTAAAAGTGATAGGCCATGTGTGCTCATCAGGGGTAATGCCATGAACAACTCCAAGACCAAGAGAATATATTAAAATAAGAAATACAAGACCCACCATACTATAAAGGAGGATTGTAACATAAGATAAAAAAATGTTAAAATGATAAAGTAGTGAAAAATAAGTTTAATATAAAAAAGAATTTAGGTTTTACAGAAAGATTGGTTAGGCTGCTATTGGGCATTTTAGTCATTGCAGTTGGAATGTCTTTTGTTGAGGTATATTTAAAAATAATTATTAGCATAATTGGGGCATACATAATAGCAACAGCTTTATCTGGTTTTTGTTTTGAGTATAAATACATCAAAGAATAAAATTCTTTGTTAAATTCCACACCACAAAACCTATAACTTTCATAAAATACATATATTTGTTATAATATGCAATTCTATTAAAATATGGATAAAAAGAAAATAAGAAATATTGCCATTATTGCCCATGTAGACCATGGGAAGACTACATTGGTAGACAGTTTTCTAAAACAATCAAGAATATTTAGAGAAAATGAGGCAATCATGCAAGAAAACCTCATTCTAGATAACAATGATCTTGAAAGAGAAAGAGGAATTACCATTGTGGCTAAAAATATATCTATTCCATATAAGGATTACAAGATAAATATAATTGATACACCAGGACATGCTGACTTTGGTGGAGAAGTAGAAAGAACACTCAATATGGCAGATGGTTGTTTACTTGTAATAGATGCTCAAGAAGGACCAATGCCTCAAACAAGATTCGTACTCAAAAAAGCATTGGAAATGGAAAAGAAAATTATAGTTGTAATCAATAAAATAGATAAAAAATTAGCAAATATAGACCAGACACTATCAAGGATATACGATCTTTTCCTAGAACTAGCACAAACAGAAGATCAATTAGATTTTCCTATATATTATGCCATTGCAAAAGATGGAAAAGCATTTGAAAATATGCCTAGTAATATGGAAGATAATGCTGATATGATAGTACTCTTTGAAGGAATAATAAAACATATTCCTTCCCCTGTCGTAAAAGAAGAGGCACCTTTCTTAATGCAAATATCAGCCATAGACTATGACAACTATGTTGGGTCGGGTTTTATAGGTAAAATTCTACAAGGAACAGTAAAAACAGGAGATAATCTCACTCTACTGGCCAAAGAAGGTAATACAGAAAATTTTAAAGTGTCAAAAATTCTAGTTAATAACGGACTCAAAAAAGAAGAAAGAGAGGAAGCTTTTAGCGGAGAAATAATAACTATAGTTGGAGTAAAAAGCGCAAAAATAGGAGATACCATAACAAAACCAGGACACAACGAAAGACTTCCCGATATCCAAATACAAGAACCTGCAGTTAAAATTAAATTTGAAGCAAATACTTCCCCCTTTTCTGGACAAGAAGGAAATTTTGTAACATCAAGACAACTCCTTGCAAGATTACAAAAAGAACTTGAAAAGAATGTAGGTATGAAATTAGAGATTATAGGAGATCAATTTTATGTATCAGGACGAGGAGAGCTCCATCTTTCTATTTTAATAGAAACACTAAGAAGGGAAGGATATGAATTTCAAATATCAAGGCCCGAGGCTATAGTAAAAATAGTAGACGGAAAACAATTCGATGTTAGAGAAGAATTAATAATAGACACAAATGAAGAATATATTGGAGAGATAACTACAATATGTTCAAAGAGAGGAGCAGAACTTGATAACATGATTAATGAAGGTTCTGGCAGAGTAAGGTTTTATTACAAAATATTAACAAAAAATTTATTTGGTCTAAGAGCTGAAGTTTTAAATCAAACAAGGGGAACAACGACAGTAAACCATTCATTCTTAGACTTGGTAGAATTTAAACCTGCAGCAAAAAGAGAAAGGAAAGGGGTCATACTTGCATCAGATGATGGAATATCAACATCATATGGGATCATGAATGCACAGGAGAGAGGTACGTTATTTATAGGACCAGAAGAAAAAATATACAAAGGGATGATTGTTGGGATAAACAAATATGACCAGGACATAGAAGTAAATGTGGCAAAACAAAAGCATCTTACAAACATACATAAAGAAGGACAAGAAGACGCAATGGTTTTTAACCCTAAGATAGAAGTTACAATCGAATATGGAGTTTCTTTTATAAATGAAGATGAACTTCTAGAAATTACACCAGAACACCTCAGGTTACGAAAGAAATTTTTAGACAAAAATGAAAGGGAAAAACAATCAAAACATTAACCTTCTTGTTAAATTTGTACCAATCATAATATAATAAGAGTAGATGGGAGTATTCATATATATAATAATAGGAACAGTACTTGGATACCTATTCTCCCTTAAATCAAACAGTCATGGGGGACTATATATATATATCATTGTAGGAATCGTATCAGCAATAATAGGAGGAACATTTTCAATTTCACTGATAAGTACAAGTTATATAATATCGGGCATAGTATCAATAGTCTTTGCTTGTATAACCCTATACATATTTACGTTACTAATAAATAAAACTCGATAATGAATAGTAATAACGACACAAAAAAAAACTTTCCCAAAGACTTCCTATGGGGAGTTTCAACATCAGCATATCAGATTGAAAGTGGAAATATTAATAGTAACTGGACAGCATGGATAGAAAAGAAAGGATTAGATAAAGTTACAGATACACTAAATTCAAATACACAATATACAGAAGATATTAAATTAATAAAATCTTTAAATTTAAATGCATACAGACTCTCAATTGAATGGTCAAGAGTTGAACCACAGGAGGGAAAATGGGACATAGATAGTATAAATTATTACAAAGATCTAATTACAAAACTCCAAGATGCAAATATAGAACCTTTCGTTACATTATTTCATTTCTCTATACCGGAATGGATGCAAAAAAAAGGTGGATTTAAAAATAGTAAAAATATTAGATATTACACCAGGTTTGTAGAATTTGTGGTAGAAAATTTGGGAAATAAGGTAAAATTCTGGATCACAATTAATGAACCAATACTTTTTGGAGTGCTCAGTTATGTATCAGGAGAATGGCCCCCTGGAGAAAAAAATTATTTTGCATATTTCAAAGTAAAACGAATATTAGAAAGAGCTCATATAGAAGCATATATAAAGATCAATAAAATATATAAAAAGTACAATTGGGAAAAACCTAAAATATCTATAGCAAAGAATAACATAGACGCAACAACTAACGATACATTTAGTGAATATCCAATGAAAATATATACATTCTTATGGAACTATTCATTCCTTGACAACATAAAAAAATATATTGATTTTATTGGGCTTAATTACTATTTTCACAAAAAAGTAAAATTGAATTTTTTATCTAAAGAAATGCCTCTTCTAGAAACAATACAGGACGAAAATATAAATCAAAAACAAGATGTTTTAGATTGGGAAATTTATCCAAAGGGTATATATAACTTATCTACATCTTTATATAAAAGATATAAAAAGGATATATACATAACAGAAAACGGTATATCAGATACAACAGACAGTAAAAGGTCAGAATTTATCATTCAACACCTAAATTTTATAAAAAAAGCAATAGACGAAGGTATACCAATTAAAGGTTATTTTTACTGGACACTTGTGGATAATTTTGAATGGATATGGGGATATAAACCTAAATTTGGGTTGGCATATATAGACAAAGGGAAAAGAATATTAAAGAATAGCGCCAAAACATATGCTATCATTGCAAAAAATAGACATATATAAAACATATTATGATATAATTCATATATTATGAAGACTACAGAGAGTATCATATATACAATATTTTCAATAATAGAATTTTTCCTAGTATTTAGGGTATTGTTTGAAGTGCTTGGAGCAAACCCCCACAATATTATTGCAAAATTTATATATAAAACATCCGACCCTCTTGTGAGCCCATTTGAAGGGCTATTCAAATCAATTAATTTTCACTATTTTACACTTGATACCAATGGAATCATTGCAATAATAGTGTACTCTATTGCAGGATATATAATACTTGAAATTCTAAATACACTATCAAAAAGAAACAGAATAAATTAAAGATTGTATATTTTTCTTAAATTAATTCTTATTACACATCACAAATTCTGCATATCAACAAATATAACGTCTCGGCTAATTGAATAATTGCACTCTGGGTTGTGATTATGTTGTTGTTGTCTCATTATTTGGTACTGAATAATCTAATATGTTGTTAAATAGATCTTTCTTGTACTTATTCATTTCTTGTGCTGATTCATAATCAGAT
>JAJZLI010000061.1 GCA_021803645.1 bacterium | reverse complement strand
CAACTTGATGTATTTTGGACAGATATATTTGGTATAACATACTTTCCTGGAGTGCCTTATGTATTATCTCTACATGATATTATTGGGGTTAAGAATCCTAAGTTTGTTAGTTTTATATATCGTATATTTAATATATTTCACCTGAAATGGTCGCTTTCTCATTCTTTGTATGTTTTTGTGCCTACAAGATCTGTTAAAAATGACGTTGCAAAGTATTTAGGTATAAGAAAGGGTAAGAAATATATTGTAACGGGAGAAGGTATTACACTTCCTAAGGTAGATAGCTTTGCAGATATTAGATCTAGATATAATGTTAAGAAAGATTATGCTATTTTTATAGGGACAGATAAGTTAAATAAAAATATCTTAGGATTGATTAAGTCTATTAAAAAATTTAGAAAAAAATATAAGAGATTTATTGATCTTGTTCTTGTGGGTATCTCTCCTGATAGTAAATACCTAAATGGTAATAATTTAAAATTTGTCAAGGCATTAGGGCATATTTCAGATGAGGACAAATTTAATCTTTTAAGAAAAGCTTCATTTTTTATAACTTTGAGTTTTGATGAAGGGTTTTGTCTTCCTGTTCTTGAAGCCTCATCAATGAAAATCCCTATAATATGTTCTGATATTCCTGTTTTGAGAGAAGTTTTAGGTGATGATGGTGCTATTTTTGTGGATCCCAAAAACACATCATTAGTTGCTAAAAAAATAAATTTACTGTACTCTGATTATGATATTATAGATATAATGGTTAATAGTGCACTGGAGAAGACGAGAATGTATAATTGGAAGAAAAGTGCAAAAAAAATTTTAAAGTATTTGGGGTAGTATGAATACCAAAATTCCCAATCACATACTTTACACACACCTTGTTAGAACTGTTGCTTTAATAGTAATAGTAGTTTTTTTTATTCTATTTTTTCCAGATGCATCAAAGTATTTAATTGTATTAATCCCTGGAATATTTTTTAATGAAATTTTGAAATATTTTGGGACAACCCTTGTTTATAAGTATGGGTATTCTAACCTCACAACTATAGGAACAATTTTTTCTTTAATAGAAGGGTTTATTTATCTTTTTATTGTAAGTTACTTGTCCCTTCTTCCCATAGTAGGAATTTTTATTCTTGCACTTTTAATTGTTGTAAATACACTATACTATGATTCTACGGCTATTATTATTCAGGGGGTTGTTATTAGTATATCTTATTTTTTTCTAAACCTTTCAATATTTACCATTTCAAAAGATTTTATTTACTACTTACTAGGTTCATCCTTCTTATTGGTTGTTAGTATTGTTGGATATTTTTCAACTCTTAGATCTAAAGTTGTTATAGATACAGCAGAAAAGCAAGTCAATGCTTCTGATGTTGCTGAAGCTGAAAATGTTAAAGATGAGTTCATTATAATTGTGTCACATACTCTGCGTACTCCTATTGCAGCAATCAGAGGTTATTTACAATTACTTGATGGAACGGAGGATCCTCAAATTAAAAACAATTATTTAAATCAACTCAAAATAAATGTTAATAAACTTGCAGATATAATAGAGGAAGTTGTTGGTGTTTTAACTATTGGAACAAGAAAAGAAACTGAACCTTTAAACCTTACTCTTGCAATTAAAGAATCTATTGATTCTTTTGCCAGTGTTGCACAAAGTAAAAATATTACTATTAATTTTGAATCTAAGGGACAAATACCAGATATAGCAATTAATGCAAATAGATTTAAGATCATTTTAAACAATATTATAGATAATGCAGTTAAATACTCATATAATAATAGTAAAATTGATATTTATCTTTCAGCAGATACAAATAGTGTATATATTTCTGTAAAGGATTATGGTGTAGGTATTGACAGGGGAGAGTTGTCATCGATTTTTACAAAATTTCACAAATCTTCTGATGTAATGGTTTCTAATTTTTCTGGTGTGGGTTTGGGATTATATCTTGTGAAAACCATTGTAGATTTAGAGTTAGGAAGTATATCTGTAAAATCTGAAAAAGGAAAGGGTGCTGAATTTACTATTAAATTCCCAACGAGTAACATTTTGTCATCACTTGAAAAATTATAAATATATGTCTTTACAAATCTATACTATTAGTCTAAATTAGTATAGGGATGGGCATGGAATTTTTTAAATTTAAATATGACAATAGGGTCTCTCGACCAGTAATATATGTAATTTTCATAAGGATATTTGTAAAAATATTGCTAGTTCTTTCTGCCTTATATTTTAAAGTGTCATATTCTACATTAATCATAGTTATTGCTATTTTCCTTGTTTCTGAAATTTATAGAAATATAGGGACAATCTTGTCTGCTTTAGATAAAATTCCTGCAAATGCAGTTGGAGGTATCGTAAGTGCTATTGATGGTGCAATAATAATTTTGCTGCTTTATTACACAAATCTTTTAGGTACAGATCTGTATCTATTTGTACTTCTTTCAATTGCATTTGATACTATTGAGTATGGGATGATTGCCTCCTTCTCTGAAGGTGCTACAGCGGGATTGGTATATGCAATTTTTTCCATATTTATGAATACGAATTGGGGTTTTTTACTTGTTAAAGTCTTCTTTATTTTCTTTCTTGGACTTATATCTGGTTGGCTTTCTGACAATTTAAAAACAACCCAAGATTTATTAAAGAACACCCTAGAGAGAACTAAAAAAGAAGAACGTATGGAGAAGGTTAAAAATGATTTTATTGGGGTTGCTACCAATCAGTTTAGGGGTCCTATAAGTGTTGTTAATGGATATATTGATCTTTTATTAAATGAGAGAGTTGGATCTCTCAATAATGAACAACAGAAGTATATATTAAGTATTCAAGAAAATACTGAGAAATTAAAGCTTTTAATTGAAGATTTGTTTAATATTGTTTCAATTCAGGATTCAAAATTGCAACTTAACCCTACAGAAAACTCTATTCATGATTTTTTGGATAATGTAAATCAGGATTTTCTGGGTATATCTAAACTTAGGGGGATTAGTGTTGTTACTGATTTCAGGGTTGGTAAGGAATATACACTTTTTGATTATGATAAATTAAAGATTGCAATATCAAACATTTTAGATTCTTCTGTTTCTGCTGCGAAATCACAAGTAAGTTTTAGTTCCTACCTAGAAAAGGGAAATTGGGTTATTGAAATTCGTGATAATGGTGTAGGTATATCAAAGAACGAGATCAAACAAATCTTTGATCCTGATGAGGATATATTTAAAATTGTTAGGACTCTTGAAGCTAGGGGTTTTGGTATTTATATTGCAAAATTAATTATAGATGCACATAAAGGTAAACTTAACTTGATATCTATAGAAGGAATAGGTTCTACTTTTAAGATAACTCTCCCACTATGAAAAAAGTACTTTTAATTGAAGATAATGTAGACATTTCCGAGATATACTGTAAAGAGCTTAAATATCGAGGGTATGATGTAAAGGCTGTATATACAGGAAAAGATGGGGAGGAGGCTTTTACTAGTTATGTGCCTGATTTAACTATTTTAGACCTTACATTGCCTGATATGTCAGGAGTTGATGTCTTGAAATATTTAAAAGGAAGTAATAAACTTGCTAAAATTATTGTATTAACAAATTTAGATGTACCTGCCGTTGTAAATGAAGTTTATGCTGCTGGGGCAGATGGATATATTATTAAGTCTCAGTTTTTGCCATCACAGATTGTTGATGAAGTAAGTAGGTACTTATAATTAGAAATAATATGAAAATTGCAATTGTGCATGATGATCTTTGTCAATTTGGAGGGGCTGAAAGATTTGTTTTGCAGTTAAGAAAACTTTTTGGCAAGGACACCCCCTTATATACCTCAATTGGGAATGAATTAGTAGCAAACGAATTTAAAAATACAAATATACAATATTCATTCTTGCAAAAGTCATCTTTGTTTAGAAGATTTTCTCAACCTTTATTTTTTTTATATCCTATTGCTTTTGAAAGCTTTAATTTTGATGGTTTTGATGTTGTAATTTCTTCCTCTTCTAGGTTTGCTCATGGAATAATAACACCAGTTGATACTATACATATTTGTTATATGCATTCCCCATCACGGTATGTCTGGGATTACAATGATTATATCAAAAAGAAAAGATTATCCTCTTTTCAAAGGTTTTTTCTTCCATATATTGTAAGTTATCTTAGAGTTTGGGATTTAGCTGCGTCCAGAAGGCCAGATTTTTTCATTGCAAATTCTATTTATACTCAAAAGAGAATAAAAAAGTTCTATTCACTAGATTCAGAAGTTATTTACCCTCCTGTTGATATAGCAAGATTTTTGAATTTACCTTTACAGGATGAAGGTTTTTATTTATATGTTGGCAGGGTTGTTCCTTGGAAAAGGATAGATAATTTAATTGATGTATTTAATAAAAATCAAAAGAATCTATATATTGCTGGAAATGGTGATAGAGGTTTTATTCAGTTTCTAAAAAAAAGGTCTGAGAATAACATAAAATTTATTGAAAATCTTTCGGATTTAGATATATCTTCTTTATATAGTAAATGCCATGCAGTTGTTTTTCCTTCAAAGGAAGATTTTGGAATAGTTCCAGTAGAAGCTCAAGCTAGTGGTAAAGGCGTTATTGCATATTCTGGAGGAGGGGCAAGTGAAACTGTTATAAATGGGAAAACAGGTATACTTTATAACAGTCAAAGTGCTTCCTCTCTTGATAAAGCTATAGAGAATTTTGAAAAAATTAAAATTGATCCTAGGGATTGTAGGTACAATTCTAAAAATTTTTCTATTGAAAATTTTAAATCTGCAATTTCTAACTTTGTAAACTTAAAAATTAATGAAAAAAGAAAATATAGCAATAGTATGTGATTCCATAAGTGTATATGGAGGTACAGAAAGGGTAATTGAATATTTATCGGAAATTTTAGGCAATCCTCCTATATATACTTCTTATTATACCCCATACTCAATGCCATCCTCTTTTAATAAATTAAATATAATAGAATCTAGATATGCATGGTTATTAAAATTTTTTAAGGGACTGGGGACTATTATGTTACCTTCTGTGTTTGAAGATATAGATTTATCAGGTTATAAATTAATAATTTCTGTTAGTGCATCATTTGCAAAATGTTTATCTATTCCTGATGATGCAGTGCATATCTCATATATTATGACTCCTCCTAGATTTTTATGGGGGCTTCCTACATCAAGGCAATCAAAATTCCCCTACTTTAAGAAAATATTTTATATTATAAATAATTATCTTAGGGTAAAGGATTTTTTTTCTGTTTTGCCAGATATGCACCTTATTGCAAACTCCAGATCTGTTTCCCGAAGAATTAGTAAATTTTATAGGAAAAATAGTAATATACTTTATCCTTTTGTAGATTTGGACCTTTTTAATATTAATAATAACTTTAGTGATGGAAGATATTTTCTTGTTGTGTCAAGGTTAGAGAAATATAAAAATATAGAACTTGTTATAAATGTGTGTAAAAGGCTATCATATAAATTAAAAATAGTGGGAAAGGGGAGTTATAGAAAATATTTAGAGAGTATCTCTGATCACAATATTGAATTTTCAGATTTTGTTAATGATAATGAGTTAATTAATATAATTAACGGAGCTTCCCTCTTTATAATGCCAGCGGCAGAAGATTTTGGTATGGTAATGGTAGAGGCTCAATCTTGTGGTAAAGGTGTAATCGCATATGAGGAGGATGGTGCAACAGAAATTATTGTAAAAGGAAAAACTGGAGAATTCTTTAGAACAGAAGACGAACTTTTTGATATACTTAAATCTCCTCCTGTATTTGACAAGGATTTATGTCGGGATAATGCTAAGAGGTTTTCAAAAGATAAGTTTAGAAAAGATTTATTAAATATAATAAAAACATATGTTTAATATTGTGAAACGAACATTAGATATAATACTTTCATTAATAGCTATTATTATATTGTCTCCTTTTTTTATAATCATATCTTTGCTTATAATTATTGATACACCAGGACCTATTTTTGCGGATATTCCTCCTCGGGTAGGAAAAGGTTACAAACCATTTAAAATGTATAAATTTAGGTCGATGATAAAAGATGCTCATCGGCTTTTAAAGGAGGATCCTAGGTTTCGTAATTTATATAGAGAGTATAAGAATAATAACTATAAATTAAAAAATGACCCTAGGATTACTAGAGTGGGTAAAATACTTAGGAGTACCTCACTTGATGAAATACCTCAATTTTTTAATGTTTTGATAGGAAATATGTCTCTTGTCGGCCCTAGGGCTTATTACTTTGATGAGCTTGATTTTTATAGAAAGTCTAAAATAAAGCTAACTAAAAGAGATGTGAATATTGTAACTTCCGTAAAACCAGGAATTACTGGTATATGGCAAATTAGCGGGAGATCAAGCATACCTTTTGACAAAAGAATTCAACTTGATTTAGAATATGTTCGTACCCAATCATTATTCGGAGATTTAAAAATTTTGCTTAAAACTCCAGGGGCTGTTTTGTCAAAAAAAGGTGCTTATTAATTTATGACTATTATTGATTTCTCAAAATATGCTATTCAGGAAAAGTCAACTGAACCTTTCTATAAAAAGAAGTATCCATATGTCATACTTGCTTCAGTATTAATATTTATTACTTTAGTTTTTTTCTTTCTAATAAAACCTCTTTTACACCTAAAGAGGGAGTATGATGCCATTAATGTGACTTTACATGTAATTGAGGCAGGAAGAAAGAACAAAGATTTTGTTGGTATAAGTTCTGATTTAGGTAGTATTTCTTCTAATATTTCATTAATGAAACGTTCTGTGGGAACACTTGCATATATTGGATATATTCCATATGTGAATGGTTATTATAAAAATTTGAACAATGCTATTAATTTTGCATCTTGGAGCGTTTTAGGATTGGAGAAAATGACACCTTCAATGTTAAAAGTACTTCCTCTTTTAGGGTATAAAGTGTCTGCATCTGGTGTTGCTCAAACGACTTCTGGATCTCAAAAAATTACAGCTGTAGTAAATGCTCTACCTGAAATTGGGTTGTCTATTAAAAATGCTGATTCTGATTTTGTTAGAGCAAATTCATATTTACAAAAAATTAATCCTAAGTATATACCCAAATCTCTACTGAAAGGAAAAAATATTAACATTGTAGGTATTAAAAATGATGTCTCTTCTGTAATTTCTGCTCTTCCTAATTTCTATAACGATATTCCTGCGGTTGAAGATATATTAGGTGTTCCTAACGAGAAGAATTATCTTCTGATTATGCAAAATAGTGGGGAGATGCGACCTACTGGTGGGTTCATGACTGCATATGGGTTTTTAACAGTTCAAGATGGAAACATTGGCCATGTTAACTCTCAGAATATATATGTCTTAAGTAAGTTAACTAATTACCATGTTCTTGCTCCCCTACCTTTGAGGGAATATAACAATGCAACCTATTGGGAGATTCAAGATGCTAATACCTCTCCAGATGTCCCCTCTTCTGTATCTAATATTTATAACTTTTATGATACAGTATATGGCGCCCCAAATGTGGATGGTGTTATTTTTCTGAATACATGGTTTGTTGATTCCCTTATTAATGATGTTGGTGGTATTAAGATGTCTTCAATATATGGTAATAATTTAGTTTTGACTAATAAAAACATATATTGTTATGAGAATAAAGACTATATGTCAGATGCAAATTGTTGGATGGAGTATATGTCTGAAAAATCTACTCTTCCTCAAAGTGAGAGGAAGGCATTTATTTCAGATATGATGCATGAACTTTTACAAAAAGTTTTATCATCTTCTGGATCTGACCTGGAGAAGGTTATAAATAGTATA
>JAJZLI010000026.1 GCA_021803645.1 bacterium | reverse complement strand
TAATCTATGTTTAAAAACTCTAAAATATGTATTAATTTAAATGGTATAACTCCATTCTCTATTTGAATTTGTGTAAAAAGAGAAAATGATTTCATATTTCAAGATATCCAATTAACAAATTTGGTTGTCAGAAAAAAAGATAATCAAAAAAATAAAATTCTATTTAACGGAGTTTACAATTCAAATTTAGAAAAGATAAGGGAAGGGTATAATATATCAAGCCTCAAGAATAATAATGAAATACTAATACTTTCAAAAAATGAAATGAGCACGACCAATGAAGAGATAGGGAGGATACAAAAAAGAGGAAATATTTCACCTGAGGAGATTGATTTTGTTATGAAGAATATTTAATCATATATGAGACTAAATCAAAGTATAATTTTTTAACAGCAATTTCTTGTTCGTCCCCTAGCTTAGCAAAATGTGACATTGAAGGTGCGCTATTAATTTCTAAAATAGTATAATAAGAGGGACTAGATATATCGTCAATAATCATATCGAGGCCAGCAAGGACAAGATTCATAGAAGAAACAGCATCTATAGCAACTTTAGCAAAAAATGAAGAAACTTCTTTTGTAACATCTATAACATCACCTCCCGAGGAGGCATTTGCATTGTCAAGTAAATACAAAACTCTACCTTCCTCTAATACAGAATCAAAATTAAGCCCATCTCTATAAAGAACCATTATAACTTGCTCCTTGTATACATCAAAATTGAAATTACGTTTTAATTTTTCTAATTTTAGGATCTTGTCGTCAATTAACTCTAATATGCTACTATGTCCATTACCCACAATAGAAAGGGGAATTTTTAGATAGCATGCATATAATTTTTTATTAAAAACTAGAAATCTATAATCCTTCCCAGAATAATATTTTTGAACCAACATCACCGGATTTGATTCCAAAATTACACTTGACGCCTTGTAATAATCTTCTTTGCTACCGACCTTAAATACATATTTCCCCTGACTAAGACTATTAGGTTTTACGATAACAGGAAAACCTATACTTAGAGCAAAATCTAATCCATCATCAATATTTCTCTTTATTTGAAGCTTACTATTGTGAATTTCGTTAAAAAAAGTCTTTTCACAAGGGACAGAAAACCCAAAACTTTTCAAAAAGTAAGTTGTATATGCCTTATCATTAGCAATATCTATTGCTCCTCCAGGATTAACATCAAATCTTCCATTATTAAAAAATAACCTTTTGCCAGAAGGGGTAGTTATATAACCAGCATAACCATATTCCTCTTCAAAGACAATTTTTAAATTTAGCTTTTGACAAACTTCAATGAGTATACGAGAAATAAATGGCATACCTTTAATTTTCATTAGATTGTATTATACTATAAAAGAGACTAAGGAGGTGGTAATTTATGAATACATGTTCATGTGGTGCAGAATGTAGTTGCAATCCAGAAAGTTGTACTTGTGCTTCAGGTTGTTCTTGTGCATCTTGCAACCCTACATAAATAAACAATAATAATAAAGCTTAAAGTCAGATTCTTTATATATATGAAGAGTTTGGCTTTTTGTTTAAGTAAATATGATATAATTAGCTCCATATATAATGAAAAAAAATATAACTTATAAACTTCCAAAAGAGGGGGAAGAAGTTTACAATAAATTTAAAAATTTTCCTTACTATATACATAAATCTGGGGCAAGACTACAAAAATATACTGTTGTAGGAAAAGGATCTCCTGAGGCTATTGAAAAACGTTTACAAGATATTGTAAAAAAAAGAATTGAAAACCCTACAGAAAAGTACAAATTAATGCAGGAGAATAAACTAGGAATTGATTGTTCGGGTTTTGTATCATATATTCTTGATGCAATAGTATACAAAAAAACAGGAAATCATATATGGAAATATATAAAAAAGCCAACGATAAACCCAATTAAAGTTATTGCTCATAAAATCAGACCTATATCCTCAAAACTTAATGCAGCCACACTAACAAGTGACATAAACACAATCAAGATAAATAACATAAATGATATAAAGGTTGGCGATTTAATAAGATTTAATGGAGGAGCACATGTTGCAATAATAAGCCAGGTTGAATGTTTTAACAATAGAGTAAAAAGTATAAAATACATACATTCAACAGAGGGAGCCGGTGTATCAGAAGGAATTATCAAAATAAAAGATGATACAAAACCTTTAGAAATGCAAGAGTGGAAAGATATAAATGGTGCAAAATTTCAACCACTATATCTTTTTAAAAAGAAAGTAAATAATAATGGTATAAGAAGATTAAAATATATTAATTTATTTGAATAAACATATGTTTGCAGGCTTAACATTTTTAATTCTATCGGGGCTTATTTCAATTTTAATATCTCCATCTATAATTGATATATTATATAAATTTAAAATTGTAAGAGGAAGAAGATATGATGATGTCATAGATAGGATACACAGAAGAAAAGATAAAATTGGAACTCCTATGATGGGAGGTATCATAATAATATTAACAGTAATAATTATTACATTAATTTTTAATTGGAATAAATATACAGAACCTGCAATCATAGTGCTTTTAATAGGAGCATTATTAGGATCAATAGATGATCTTATGAATATATTTGGAAAAAAGGAAAGGAAGGTATATTCACTTAAGCATCATGCAAAACTTGCGTTAATTCATAAAAATAAATGGAAAAGAATATACCTTTTCCTAACTATACCATGGGCATTATATAAAAGCCTTTTTAATTCAGTTGGATCAAGGTATGGAACAGGTCTTTACCCTCATGAAAGAATATTAGTACAGATAATATCTGGAATTGTTGCATCATATTTCATATTCTTTAAATTAGGTATACACAGCATATGGTTATTTTCAAATCATTATTTAAACATCGGGTTATGGATAATTCCACTAATTCTAATTATTATAATAGCGACATCAAATGCTGTTAATATATCAGACGGGATTGATGGTCTTGCTGCAGGTGTCATGTTAGCATCATTCATTTCCTTTTTTGTAATAGCACTTCAAGAAGGAAATGAAAGTATAGCAATAATATGTGCAACAGTATCTGGGGCATTAGTAACATATTTATATTTTAATATTAAGCCTGCAAGAATTCAGATGGGGGATATAGGAACACTAGGACTTGGATCTTTGCTTGCAGTTATATCAATAATGCTTAGAAAAGAAATTTTACTTATTGTAATTGGGGGTATATTTGTAATAGAAACACTCTCAGTAATAGTCCAAAAACTATATAAGAGATTATTTGGAAAAAAAATATTATTAATGTCTCCACTACATCATCATTTAGAAATGTTGGGATGGTCTGAAGAAAAAATAACAGCAAGGTTATGGCTTTTTGCATTTGTGTTATCAATATTAGGTATTTGGTTATCAATGCTTTAATATTCACGTATGAAAAAAAAGTTTAGAGAATATATAACTTTATATTTTTGGTATTTTGCTCATTTGTACCTTGTAAAATACAAAGTTTACTGTATAGGAGTCACAGGCAGTTTTGGAAAATCTTCAACTGTTGAGGCCATATATCAAATACTCAAAGATACAGTTAATGTAAAAAAAACCACCAATGCAAATTCAGAAATAGGTATTCCCCTTGATGTATTTGGGTTTCATACACATGGAGACATACTAGAATTACTAAAGTACATAGTTATTTTGCCTATAAAGTATATAACAAGTAAAAAAATGTTTGATGTATATGTTATTGAAATGGCAGTTGATCATCCTGGTGATATGGAATACCTAATGAATAAAATTCCTCTAGATATAGGGATATTGGTCAATATAGGGAAAGTTCACACAGAAAATTTTAGTGGAGAGAACAGAGAATATGAGATCTATAAGGAAAAATCAAAAATTATTACTATGCTAAAACCAGGAGGGAGAGGGATAATAAATGTAGATATACCATATGCTAGGGACATAAAGGGAGGGAATATAATAGAGATTTCTACTAAAGATAACAATTTAAAATACTATGCATACGATATACAAAATACAGAAGAAGGGTTCAGCATGAAAACTAATGATATTAGTCTAAATTTACCAAATTACATATTAACTAAAAGCTATGCATACAATTTCCTTTCTGCCCTTGCAGTAGGAAATATCTTCAAAATAGACAAAGAAAAACAAAGACAACGTATCTCTCATTTTAAGTTACCACCATCAAGGATGACACTTTTTAATGGAATCAAAAAATCAAAGGTTATTGACAGCTCATACAATGCATCAGCAAACCCAACTATTGAAATACTACAAACAATATCAAATATGAATTTTCGAAGAAAAATATTCGTATTCGGAGATATGAGAGAATTGGGACAAGATAGTAAAAAAGAACATGAGAGGGTTGCACAAGAAGCAGTAAAAGATATAGATTATATAGTCACAATAGGAGAGATGACAAAAAAATATTTTATTCCAAAAGCTATAAGACTCGGGTTTGATAAGAATAATATAAAAAGCTTTGAAAACTCTCCTCAGGCAGCAGAATTTGTCAAAGGTATTATAAGGGAGGGAGACTTAATAATAGTAAAAGGATCACAAAATAAAATATTTACAGAAGTTGTTGTTGAAAATATTATAGATGATGACAAAAACCTAATCTGCAGAAGGGGAAAATACTGGGAAGAACAAAGACAAAAAGTATAAAACAATAAAGAAGAATTTTACATAATCACTAATTATCAGATATATATATCCCATAACTGTAAGGATTATAAGTATCTTGATTTGTAATACATATAATAAAATTAAAATAAATCAGTCTTATAATATACAGAAATATCTCATTGACATGTTTTATAAAAATAGATACTCTATTCCTTGTAAAGATTGTAATAGTTCTTGCCCCACTACTATACCTTTCTTAAAGTCATTACTAGATTATTTTATTTTTTTATCTTGATTATGATAGAACAAGTAAGAAAAAGAGACGGAAGGATAGTTACATTTGACAGGACAAAGATAGAGCAGGCAATTACAAAAGCATTCATTGCAACAGAGACAAAAGTAGACAATGATAAAATAAGGTCTATTGTTGATAGAGTAATTGAACATATTGAGGCAGATTTCAAAGGAACAATTCCCCAAGTAGAAAACATACAAGACATTGTAGAAAAACAAATTGCAGAACATGGGCTATTCGAAGTTTCAAAAGCATATATCATTTACAGATACGAACACAAAAAAATCAGGGAAGAAAAGAAAGCTGAAATCATCGAGAAAATTGAAAAAAAGAAATTTAAAATTAAGAAAAGAGATGGGAGCTTTGAAGACTTTAATCTATCAGAAATAGAAGAAACTTTAGATTTATATACATCCTCAAACCTTTCAAAATCAGATAAAGAAGAAATCCTTGAAGAAGTTAAAAACAGTATCTTCGAAAACATTACAACAAAAGAGATTCTGAAAACAATAATCATGTCATTTAATGCAAGGATAGAAAGAGATATTGATTTTTCTTATTACAGTGCAGAATGCCTACTAAATGATTTATATAAAGAAATTATAGGGGTGGATAGATATGACAAAAACTTTAACAAACTATATAAATCTAATTTCAAAAAACAAATACAGGTAGGTATTGCAGAAAAAAGATTAGATGAGAAATTATCTAATTTTGATTTTACACAGCTATCAGAGGCAATTGACCCTGAAAGGGACAAACTTTTCAATTACATGGGAATAGAAACATTGTATGAAAGATACTTTACTAAAGACTATAACCAAAATATTCTAGAACTTCCTCAATATTTTTGGATGAGAGTTTCAATGGGCTTATCTTTACTAGAAAAAGATAAGAATAAAACAGCCATAGAATTTTATGGAAAAATGTCCAATTTTCTATATATACCATCCACTCCAACGCTATTTCATTCAGGAACGGTACATCCGCAAATGTCCTCATGTTACATCACAACTGTAGAGGATGATCTCTCGCATATATTTAAATGCATCGGAGATGACGCTCAATTATCAAAATGGTCTGGAGGATTAGGAAATGATTGGACAAATATAAGAGGAACAGGAGCTCTTATAAAAAGTACCAACGTACCATCACAGGGTGTTATACCTTTTCTTAAAATTGTTGATTCAACAACTGCAGCGATAAACAGAAGTGGAAAAAGAAGGGGTGCATGTTGTGTATATTTGGAAGCATGGCATTATGATATAGAAGATTTTATTGAACTTAGAAAAAATACAGGAGATGAAAGAAGACGTACCCCTGATACAGATATTGCAGTATGGATTCCTGACTTATTCATGAAAAGGGTGAAAAACGGGGAATGGTGGACCCTATTCTCCCCAAACGAAACTCCTGAATTACATCACATATATGGATCAGCATTTGAAAAAAAATATTTAGAATATGAAAAGAAAAGTGAAAAAGGAGAAATACAACTATATAAAAAGGTAGAAGCATCAGTACTTTGGAAAAAGATGTTGACCCAACTTTATGAGACAGGGCATCCTTGGATTACTTTCAAAGATCCATGTAATGTAAGATCTCCTCAAGATCATGTTGGTACAGTACACAGTTCAAATCTTTGTACAGAAATAACATTAAATACATCTAAGGAAGAGACAGCTGTTTGTAACTTAGGATCAATAAACATACCAAAACATGTAAAAGAGGGCGGTACATTAAATAAAGAGCTATTGGAAGAAACAGTGAAAACAGCAATAAGGATGCTTGATAATGTTATAGATATAAATTTTTATCCAACTCCAGAGGCAAAAAATTCAAATGAAAAACACAGACCTATTGGTCTTGGAATAATGGGGCTACAAGATGCATTCTATAAAATGAACCTCCAATTTGATAGTGATACTGCAGTTGAGCTCACAGATGAAATAATGGAGTTTATTTCTTATCATGCAATTCTAAATTCTTCTCAAATTGCAAAAGAGAAGGGTGTATATGAAACATATAAAGGATCTAAATGGGAAAGAGGTCTACTTCCAATTGATACAATTGATTTACTTGAAAAGGAGAGAGGATTAAAAATTAATGTTTCCAGAACAACCAGATTGGATTGGAATAAAGTACGTGAAAGTATAAAAAAATATGGAATGAGGAATTCCAATTGTATGGCAATAGCACCAACAGCAACTATATCGACAATAGTTGACTCATATCCATCAATTGAGCCTATATATAAAAATCTATATGTAAAATCAAATCAGACAGGGGAATTTACTGTAATGAATAGATATTTAATATCAGATTTAAAAAAGGAGCATTTGTGGGACAAATCAATGGTAGACAAATTAAAGTACTATGATGGTAATATACAAAATATTACTGAAATTACATCTAAAATCAAAGAAATATATAAGGAAGCATTTGAGATTGATCCTATATGGGTATTAAAACATGCAGCAGTAAGATCCAAATGGCTTGACCAGAGCCAATCTCTTAATATTTTTACAAATACTCAATCAGGAAAAGTATTGTCTGAAATATACATGACTGCATGGGAGATGGGTATAAAGACAACATACTATTTAAGAACACTAGGAGCTTCTGCAGTTGAAAAAAGCACAATTGATATAAATAAAAATTATAAAGAAGAAATTATAGAAGAGCAACCTATGCCAAATAGCACTGCAGAGGGAGAAGATACATTAACTGTGCCTTTATGCAAAATAGAAGATCCCGATTGTGAATCGTGTCAATAATAATTATATATAAAATTTTATGAAGAAGGATATAAAAAAATTACTTAACTCACCACAAACTGATCCTAACAAGATTTTACCTATGAAATATACATGGGCAAGGGAATATTACAAAAAGGGAGTTGCCAATAACTGGGTACCAGAAGAAGTTAGTATGCA
>JAJZLI010000025.1 GCA_021803645.1 bacterium | reverse complement strand
CGAACATTTAAAGATAAAAAAATCACGTAGATCATACTTTGCTCTATGCCCATTTCACAGTGAAAAGACACCATCATTTTCAATTAATGAAGAGCTACAGTTCTATTATTGTTTTGGATGTGGCGAAACAGGAGATATCATAAAACTAATAGAAAAATTAGAAAACCTAGATTTTACAGAAGCTCTAGAGTCATTGGCAAAAAGATACTCCGTCAATATAACAAAAAAATCAGGGCACTCAATGTCCTCTAAAAGTAATATATTGCAAATAAATATGGAAGCTGTATCATTTTTTCAGCAGAAATTGAGAGAGAGTAAAATTGCACTAGAATATTTAAACTCTAGAAATATATCAGAAGAAAGCATTCGAAATTTTAAAATAGGTTATAACCCAGAAGGTAATAATTTAAGTAAATATTTAACATCTAAGGGGTATAGTACTGAAACATTAATTAAATATGGATTATCAAAAGATAACAGAGGTATACATGATAAATTTAGAAACAGAATTATATTTCCAATACAAAGCATAAAAGGGGAAATATTAGGATTTACATCTAGATCCATATTGCCCGATACAATCCCTAAATATTTAAATTCACCAGAAACTGAAATTTTTCATAAAAACGAAATCCTTTATGGAATAAACCTTGCAAAGGAATCCATTATTAAATCAGACTATGTAATCATTACAGAAGGTAATATCGATGTAATTACTGCATATCAAAACGGCATACAAAACATCGTAGGAATACAAGGAACAGCAATTAATCTTGGACACCTCGATACACTCAAAAGGTATACAAAAAACATATATGTAGCATTTGACTCGGACAAAGCTGGGTATAAAGCCTTTCAAAAAAGTGCTGATTTAGCACACAAATCAGACTTCAATTTGAAAGTTATAGATATTAAAGGTGCAAAAGATATTGATGAAGCCATTAATAAATATGGCGTAATAGAATTTAAAAAATTAATAATAAACGTCAAAGATTATGTGTCCTATACTATAGAAAAAGAAACTGAAAATATCACGGCAACAAATTATGAAAGTAAAATCAAGGTAGCAGAAAGAGTAATGCCTGTCATAAACCAAATATCAAACCCAATAAAGAGGAGCTATTTTATATCAGAACTTTCTAAAGCGATAGACATTCCATTTGAGGCTATCAATAAGGTACGAAACAACATGCAACAAATAAAAAAATTAGATAATAATGGTAGTGTTCAAAAACAAAATAAAACCAATACTAACGAATTTTATTTCCTTTATTTAATACTACAATCTGACAGGTTATCAAAGATTGCTGTCAGTAATATAAAAGAGGAGTATTTACAAGATGATATTGCTAGAAGAATTTATGCCCACCTTATAAAGCATAATTTTAAAAAAGACATAGATAAGATTAGTGTAGAAATCTATAAAAGAATAAATATAGAAAGTATACAATCTACAAAACAGGATGAAATTGAAAAACAGACAAAGGAAATATTATCTGTAATAAAACTAATTAAAAATGCATATATCACAAAAGAAATAAAACTTTTAAAAAACAATATATCAAAATCCACTGACAAAGAAGAGATACTCAAAAAGGTTGAAAAATTAGCCTCAGAATACACACAATAATTTACCCAATATAATTGACAAACCCATACAATTTATGATATAATGTATCCTGTCTTTTCGTCTTGAGAAGGTTTACACAATTTACTTTACTCAAGAGTTTATTTTAGAAATCAAAGACAATAGTTAATGAACAAAATATACAAAATACCCGTAGGTATTTTAATTGTCATTATCATTCTCATTGCTCCTTTAATATTATTCTCTCAAAAACTTTCAGTATATAGAATACCTAATAAGACTAAAAATTTAGCCATAGAGAATATTGTTCTTACTACAAAGGTTAATCCTAACCCAGAGATATCTGCTACAGTAGCAACACAGACATTCTCAGTAAGATATGGCTCTACATCTGGAAGCGGAGAAGTAGAATATATAAATGTGATTAATGCAGCTTCTTCGGAATATAATGTATCTGCATCACTACTTGAAAGTATTCTTTCATGTGAAAGTGGATACAATCCCAATGCATACAATCTATCTGGGGCGTCAGGAATTGCACAATTCATGCCTTCAACTTTTTACGGAAGTTGGAACCCATATAGAAGCGAAGGTTTATGGAACCCAGATGCTCAGATTTATGCAATGGCTCTAAAAATTTCAGAAGGAGGACTTAACGCTTGGGTTTGTAGATAATAAACAAAAAGACCACTCAAAAAGTGGTCTTTTTTTATATTTCGTAATTATAAATTATTGACTATTTGGATTTGCCTTATTATAAGCTTCTATTGATTTATACACTTTTGAAGAAGTTGATAAATCTGAAGTATATATAACATGGCTCAGCTGAATTCTTAACTGATCTACAGGACCGAAAGAAACATTTGGGCCTAGATGCACTAATGAATATTGGGGATTAGTGCTACTACTTGAACTACCATTAGCAAGATTTAGATAAAAAACATTACTAAGATATAACCACCCATTGTAAAAACCTTCTATTTTCCCAAAATATACAACAGATGTTGAATTTCCATCAACAGCAACTGCTTGATATCCAGAAGATCCACTAGCAGGAGAGTATCTTGTCATACCAAGGGGAAGTCCACTACCTATGTTTTCAAAAAATCTGGTATATAAAAAGTATAAAACTACAACTATTATAACTATGAGAATTACAACCCAAAATCCCCTCACTCTTGACACAAAAGAATTACTACCATAACCTGAATCATTAGAATATTTCGAAAAATCACCGATATTTTCACTCATAATTTCTATTACCTTACTAATAACAATATTGATAACATTTTAAAAAAATTTTGTCAATTAATAACTGGAAAATATAGAGAAAAAATAGTTCCTTTATTTTGAGCAGAATCAACAGTAATCTTTCCACCTAATTTTTCAATACCAATTTTTGAAAGATATAAACCAAGACCAAATCCTGAATAATCATATTTTAGAAGGCTAGTATTCCTGGAAAATGGATGGAATAATTCCTTCATTGCCTCATTGTCCATACCAATACCACTATCAGAAATACTTAAAACAAAGAACTCCTTTTCCTTATTAAGGGAAATTGAGACAATTCCATTATCATTATTAAATTTAATAGAGTTGGATATTATATTTGAAACAATAATTTTAAATATTCTTCTATCTGTTTTCATGACCTTAATACCGTTAAGAGATACTCCAATAGATAAATGTTTATCATTTTTAAAAGAAGCAAGGATTTCACTGATCTCTACTTCTACATCTATATCTTCTATAAGTGTAGGATTATTTTCGCTTTCAAAAAAAATTAAGCTTAATATCCGTTCAACAATATCACTTAACTCTGTTAAAGAAAGTCTTACCCTCTCTATAATCTTTACATCTTCCCTAGTTAAATTCTGATTTGATTTTAGTATATCTAGATATCCTAAAGCAGAAGTTACAGGCGTACGAAGATTATGAGAAACAAGATATATAAAATCCTCTTTCATCTTATCAACAGTCATAGACTTGCCTAAAAGATCACTAAGCTTATTCTTTAATCCATTAATACTATTCTCCATTTCACTTAACTCTTTGTTATAAAATTTAGGAGAGAAATTTAAATCCCCTAAATTCATCATTTCAGACAATCTTTTTACATTATCTAAATCTATACTATTACGATATATAACCAGAATTAGAATAAATATAAAAACAGTAATTAGAATAAAAAAGTAAATGGAATAAGTCCTTAAACTAAAAAGGAAAAAATATACAAAAGACACAAAAAAGTAACCTAATATAAAAAGATATATTTTTAAACTACTTCTCATCAGTGTACAAATATCAACCAAGTAAAGTACTACCAGATTTTGCATCAAGAGCTATTAATAATAGTACTGTTGCAATCAGAAAATAATCGCTAGGTTTGAATAGTACTCTCATAGAAGACATAAAAAAACCAAATACACCAAACCCCAATGCAATAACACCTAACCAAAAGGTAATTTTGTGTATTACTTTAGAATCCTTTTCTCTTTCTGACATATAAAAACACCTCCTTATTTATTTTTTAAATTTTTCTTTATAACTATCAATACCCTCTTTAACAAAATTTAAAGCATAATCCTTGTCTTTCCATCCAAGCAAATTCACATATTTATTTTTCATTAACTTTTTATAATTAGAAAAGAAAAATTCAATTTCTTTAATACGATGCTCACCAATATCACTCATATCTTTCACACTATTAAATACAGGATCATCAACAGGAACTCCAAATACCTTATTATCTTCCTCTCCAGAATCATCCATATTAAGTAATCCCAAAACCCTCATTTTAATAACAATCCCTGGATACATAACCTGAGAACATAAACATATAGCGTCAGCACTATCATCATCGGAAGCATTCCAACACTGAGGAATAAATCCATATTCAACAGGATAAGGAAGAGGAGCATAAGAAGCCCTATCAAGCATAAATACTCCCAAATCCTTATTATACTCAACCTTACCATAACTACCTCTCGGATTTTCTACAACAATATAAACTTCTGATGGAATATCTTCCCCTGTAGGCAGATCGTGAAAAAGATTTTTCATAAAATAAAAAAATAAAATAAATATTTAAAAGACTATATATAGCATACAGTAACTAACGATAAGCTATCACATTGATAAAAAAAATACAATAATTCAAAATATAACAAGTTAGGTCTTTAAAAGGTCATTGTATTTTATGAATAGGTATTTAAAAACAGTTGCAGTAATTATTACATTAATTGTGATTTGCATTCACCCTGTTTTTGCACAAAACACTGAACAGGGAATTGCACAAAACTACCTGTCTCTAACAAAAGGGATCTCTTCAGGAGAGATTGTTTCCTTAATACAAAGAGGACTATTGGTAGGAGTATACCCAACATCAGGTAACAATTCTCCTAATATGTTTGGTGTAGTTAACACAAATCCACTGGTAGATGTAGGTATACAAGCCCCCGATATGATACCAGTTATTACAAGTGGAAAGGTAGACGTACTAGTATCAAATATTAATGGAAATATAAGTGTAGGAGACATTATAACATCATCTCAAATACCTGGAATTGGTGCAAAAAATATTCAATCGGGATATATACTTGGAACAGCGTTAGAAAATTTCAGCCAACTTAGTACTATAAAAACAGAAATAATCAATGGAAAGAAAATAAAAATAAAAAGAATGACTGTTTTACTTGGAATACAAAAATATAACGACCCTGGAGCATTAGAACAATCAATAGTAAAACTAGACTCAAGTATTACTGGAAAAACTATTTCATTTGTACGTATAGTTATGGCAACTATTATATTCTTACTAGGATTTGTAACTTTTATATATGAAATTTCTGCAGCATCAAAACAAGCAATAAGGGCTATAGCACGAAATCCTATGTCAAAGAAAACTGTTCAGGCAAGTATGTGGTGGGTAATAATGATAGTTACACTGATTTTCATATTATGTCTAATAACAAGCTACATACTATTAATGTTTTAAAAACACATTATAAATCAGTTGACATATTCTCTTAATTGTGGCATTAATTTGGAAGTCATGTATAAGAAATATATTTATATAATATATGCCATCACGTTTATTTTTACTTCAATTGGGTTGTTATTTACATATCCAATTATTTCAAGTTTCGTTAATGCGGCAACCCTAACACCTCTTTCTGATACATTATCTGTTTCAGGAGGATATGGAACCTCAGGACCAGAGGCTGCTGGTTCCACTGGGGTAAGTCATACTATTACATATACATCTCCTGCATTATCTTCTGGTGGTACAATAACTATATACATACAAACGGGTTCTACTATTGGGGGAGGTGAATGTAATTGTGGATTTTCATCCGTAGCCGTATTATCAAGTGCAACTACAACTGAAAACGGAACAACCATAGCAACCAGCTCAAATTATGTTATAGCAACAAATGTAACAGACCCTAATTATCCTGACTATACATTTACATCAGTTACAATAACTACAACAGCTGCAATACCTGCAGGGGCATCAATTGTAATCACTGGAATAACAGCGACTAATCCATCAACAATAACAAGCTCAACAAATCAATACCTAGTTGACGTCACTGATTCTAATGGTGATGACGGGTCATTAGCAATTCCAATAATTACAAATGGTAGTGTTACAGTAACAGGAGTTGTTCCTCCAACAATAACATTTGGCTTATCGTCAAATAGTACTAGCTTTGGAGTTATGCAAATAGGGACAGTGAATACATCAACACCTGCCACTACATTAACATTTAGTACAAATGCAAAAAGTGGAGGGGAAATAAGTGTCTATGATAAAGGAAATGGAACAACAGCAGGTATGTACAGTTCATTAGATAACCACACTATCCCATCATCAACAGCCACACTAGCAGCAGGCACAGAGGGTTATGGCATAAACGCAGCAGTAACATCAACCAATGGAACAGGAGGAGTGGTTGGTTCATTAACAATACAAAGTCCATATAATGGTACAGGAGATTCTGTGGGTGGATTATCTACTACATCCCAAGAGTTAGCATCAACATCTTCACCCCTATACCTTGTCACAACACAAGTTAATTATCTTGCTGCTATATCAGTAACTACCCCATCTGGTGTATACCAAGACCAAGTTACATATATTGCAACAGGTAACTTTTAATAATACCTAAAATGAAAAAAATATACCTTGGGACACTATTATTTATAATCTCAATACTACTACTAAATTCTAAAATATTAGCAAATACCATTAACTTTACAGAAAATCCTAATTCATCAAATTCTGCTTATGAAGCTGTTGGTATAGGAGGGATTACAATATCTCCCCTGGTAAGCACCCTAGTTATATCAAAAGGGCAAACAATATATCAAAATATAACTGTATACAATAACAATAAGAGAACAACTACACTTTCATTAAGGTTTTCAAACTTTACATCCAGAAATCCATTTGGAGACCCTCAATTCCAAGGATTAACAGATAAAGCAACAATCTCAGATCAAAGTTTAAACATAAATACAGTAAACAGTATTACAGTACAACCAGGTCAATCTAAAAATATATCAATTGAAATAACTGCAAAACAAAACGCAGAACCTGGTGAAGATTTCATAGCTGCCTTTGTTCTATCTCAAGGGGAAAGCACATCAAATATAAATATTAATAGTGCAGTTGGCTCCCTATTTTTAATTAGAATAAATGGGGCTGTCAAAGAAAGTGGTTTCATCAAAAGTTTCACAGAAACAAAAAATATATATTTATCAACTCCAATAATTTTCAACGAGAATTTTGAAAATACAGGGAATGTGCATCTAATACCTCAGGGAGAAATACAAATATATAATATCTTTGGCAATGAAGTTGCAACAATTCCTGTTAATGTTAATAGAGGAATTGTACTTCCTATAGGAGTAAATGAAAGAATATTCACTCAAAATTGGAATCCATCAAACTTTTTATTAGGCAAGTATACTGCTAAATTATATCTAACATATGGAACCAATTCAGTTACTACTGTAGAGGCAACTTCCTCCTTCTGGATTATTCCTTTGTGGTTTATTATTATAATAATAGTAATTATAACGGTAATCATAATATGGCAAATTTTATCAAGAATACAAAGACAAAAATATTATTAATACTCTCAGTATTACTTTGTCTTGTCTTTACTACCAGAGGTTATATATATGCAGCAACAGGAAATCAAATACAGTCAGTAACTGTTGGTGGATATGTACCTTTACTAAATAACTGGGCATCAATTATATCAGGAAATGCAAAAGTACAATCAGACCCAGAAATAATGCAATATAATAAAAAAGT
>JAJZLI010000032.1 GCA_021803645.1 bacterium | reverse complement strand
GATCTGAGTATTATACAAATAAGGTGTTGCCAAAAGGCATTAGCGTATCAAACTATAACACACTGATAACAGACATAAATACTAGTGAATCAAAAGTTAATTCAGACATTAGTAATGCAAGCTCTGCACTGAATTCTTTCTCCTGTACAAAAAATCATCCAAGAATTTTAGTATTAACATACAATAGTGATATGCAACAGACAATACAAGATCTAAGAAACTATAGAAGAGCAATAAGAAACCTTATAGTTGCAATTGCAACTTCAGAAGCAAATAGTCACTCTAATTCAAAAGCTAGTAATGCTCTAAATAAATAAGGAAGGTATAAATTATGGAAACAACAAATAATACAGTAACAGAAAATAAATCTTCTAGAATTTTGATCTTCACTGTAGTCATATTAGCTATTCTTCTTATTATCTCAGTCATTTTCAATATTATGTATATTAGAGAAAATGCTCAATGGACAGCAGCACTATCACCATCAAATACAAGCTCAACATATGTACCTCAAATACAGAGTACATCTCAACTTCAATCTGCAGAAACACTTCTTAATTCAACAAGCGTTAGTGGAAGTTTGAGTGGAGGTATTACTCAGAATTCTACAGATGCAAGTTCATTCTAAGGCAATTACCACTCATATATTATTTCATCAGTAGTGTATAATTATATAAAATATGCCCCCGTAGCTTAATGGATAAAGCATCAGATTGCGGATCTGAAGAGTATAGGTTCAACCCCTATCGGGAGCATATATTTTCAAGGAGAGGTGCTGGAGAGGTTGATCAGGCTGTTCTCGAAAAACAGTGTTCCAACAAAATTGGAATCGTGAGTTCGAATCTCACCCTCTCCGTACAACAAAGTTCTATTCTAACAAGGATTTTAATTTTTCTAGTATTATATTCCAATTTTCCTCAGAATGTTTCCTTTCATCTTCTGAACAATTATTATCCTGTGTTAGTGTAACAATTGTAGCATTTCCCTGATTTATTAAATCATATCTAACGGTATGATAATTTTCTTCTATATCTGGTATTCCTGATAAAGGAGAATAATGAGTAGTCACTAAAGTTTTTTCAGGAATAATCGTTATAATATTTCCTTTATCTTCAAAAGGTTTACCATTCCAGATTCCGCTATAAAGAATTTAATGATCCTCTATCCAATAAGTCACAACTTCTGAGCCAAATATAAATTGTTTAATAATTTCAGGGTTTGTTAATGCCCCTCATACTTTTGAAATTGGGGATTTGATTTCAATACTTGCCTTTGCGACAAAACCTCTTTCTATAACTTTATCTGTCATATGTATTAATTATATCAGTTTAACTATTTTTAGTAACCTAATAGGTGTTGGATGTATACAAAATATGAAAATAAAATAACAAAATTATTGGAAGAATATATTAGGCTGTATTTAACATACAGTAAATTAAACATAGAGGTAATAGAAATAACACAATTTCGGTAATTGGGATGTATCTTTAATGAGGAACAAGTTCAAACCTAGGGTATAATATCCTATCTTGTAGGTAAAATATTAACACTTTTTTCAAAAACTTTGTAATACCATACCTTAACAATATCCAGAATAAATAAGTAGACAAGTACCATAAGAATAATAAAGGAAAGTTCTGAAAGAGGAAGAAATATGAAGTGAAATATTCTCATAGTAAAATGAAAATACGCCATAAGTACACTAATTATAGATCCTCCTAACATTGCAATCATCAACTGATAAGATGGATCTTTTGCCTTCCAAAAATGAGACTTACTCCTAATAGAAAATATAACAATAAGCTGAAGAAGTGTAATAGCTATATATATACTAGTTTGCGAAAATGCAGGAGAGTAATTCTTTAGTGTTGAGAAAAATACAAGTTCAAAAATAGTAGTAAGCATACCTAAAACTATAGATATAAACATCAATGAGTGTACATCATACCTTTCAGGAGAGGAAACTTCATGACTGTCAACATTGTCAGTAGCAATTGTAATAAGTGGAATATCAGTAATCAGACTACTTAAAAGAAGTTGTACTGCTAATATTGGTAAAGATGCATTAAAAAGATATAAAAATGATAAAGCAAACAAATTTCCCCAATTACCAACCATAGTATATTTAATATACTTATTAATATTCACAAAAATAGACCTTCCATATTCTATACCACTAATAACGGTATTTAGGTTTTTCTGCAAAAGTATTATATCAGCACTATCCTTTGCTACATCAGTAGCACCTTCTACAGCAATAGCAACATCTGCAAGCTTAAGAGACGGAGCATCATTGATTCCATCCCCCTGATACCCAACAATATGATCCTCTTTAAGGGTTTGTATAATAAGATATTTTTGCTCTGGAGAAACTTTTGCAAAAACCTTCCCTGTCCTGACTGCAACTTTTAGATCGTGTGGTGTCATTTTAGCAATATCCTCTCCAGAATATACAGTATCTCCCTCACTAATAAGCCCAACTTCTCTTGCAACATATTCTGAGACCTCTAGACTATCCCCAGTTAATATTTTGATATCAACCCCAAGACGCTCTGCAAATTTAATAGTAGATAAAGCATCCTTTCTAAGTGGATCAGACAAAGAAGCATACCCTAAAAATACAAGATGCTCTTCATTCTTAATAATGTCAAAGTCGTCTGTATAATTAAATATTTCCCTATATGATATGGCAAAATGCCTAAGCCCCATCTTCCCCTCTTCCAATGACTTCTTTAAGTAATTCTCTTTTTTCTCACACACTGATATCTTAAGTAGTGTTTCTAAATCGCCAAAAACAACGAGGTAGTGTTTGTGAGAAGATGTATCCTCAAAAACAATGCGCCTCCTTCTCGAATCTGGATCAAATGGTAACTCTTTGGCAATACTAAGAGATTTTGATTTTCTTTTAGTATCTTCAGAGACATACTCTGAAAAGGCTAAATCGTAGGAACTTAAAAATTTTCTTCTTTTATGAGTACCTGATTCAATCTCTGCATATGCAAATTCACAAAAAAGATTATTATCATCTGATACAAGAGATTCCACCTTCATTTTATTTTCTGTCAAGGTACCAGTCTTATCAGTACAGAGAACATTAATATTTCCAAAATCTTCCAAGGAAGATAACCTCTTTACTATAACATGCCTTTTCGAAAGCCTGATAGCTCCATATGACATAGTCACAGTAGCAATTACAGGTAAAGCTTCTGGAACAACAGATATAGCAAGTGCAATTATAAAGATAAAAAGTGCAGATATATTGGAAAAAGAACCAGTTATCAATACTTTGGATATGAATACAATTAAAAGAGTAACAAGCGTTACTATAATAAGAAAGGTACTAAAATTTTGAAGATTCTTTTGGTACTGAGTTACTTTCACTGTTTCCGAAGATAGTTTTGCAATTTTCCCTAAAGAAGTGGCATTTGCTGTTGCATAAACAATACCTATGGCCTCACCCTTATCAATTGTGCTTCCCGCAAATACTAAAGAATCTTTTGTTATATTCTTTCCTTCCAAAACAGGAGTTTTAACTATAGAATCACTTTCCCCAGTAAGCTGAGATTCATTAACTTCAAAATCGTCTGCTGAAATTAGACATATATCTGCAGGAACAATACCTCCTTCCTGTAAAATCACTATATCACCTGGAACAATATATGACTGAGGAACACTAACCTTATCATTATTTCTTTTAACTAAAACATCCATTTCAATTAATTTAGATAACCTTTCAACAGCAACCTCAGACCTATATTCTTGAAAAAAACTAATAAGCGCATTTAATAGGACTATTACTCCAATTACAATAGCATCAGAATATTGTCCCAGTAGTATAGATAAAATTAGGGCAATCATAAGAAGAAGTATTAACGCATTTTTAAATTGAGATGCAAATATTGATCCAATATTGTTTTTTTCTCGACTTAGTATATTTTTGCCATACTTTATAGCATTAATATTTGATTGCCTCTCATTCAAACCCTCTTTAGTAGAATTGAACTTTTTAAATAAATCTAAAATTGTTACATCCAATATATCAAATTTTTGGGACTCCATGATTTTAGTATAGATATTTTTGGAAAACATAACAACAATACAAACTATTCTTTACCTCAGTCTAATAATAGAATATTGCAAGTGATATAGGCTCAATATACTTTTCTCCTGGAGAATTCTCTCTCTTAGAGTATTTTGGGACTGCTTTAACTACAGGAGTAATTACAGGTTTAGTTACGTGACTTACAACTGATACAGGGGGTTGTAATTTACTGTTAGGTAAAGGTGAGGATACAGTATGTAAATAATTTGAACTAGATACATTTTGTACGGGAGTAGGTTAATATACTTTTATAGTTACTGTATTGACTATTGTATTTGAGACATCAAAAGAAACAATATCTGACTGATAAGAAATGATACCGCTTTCAGTTATATCAAGAGCAGATAGAGTTACCTTTCCACTTGGAAGATTTGTTAAACTATATGACCATACACCAGAAATAGAGGATTGAGTACTCTTATAAAGAAGAGTATTCATGAATATTTCTACCATTACTGATATGAAAAGACTGAACAGAGGTATAGTGTCTAGAAAATATATATTTATGCATTAAGTATGGCTATTCAATGCTTTTTTACAGTAAAAATTGTTTAACATTTTTTATTTCAACCTCAAACCCCTCCATAAATTCCACCTCCTCAGAATAATCTACATCTTCAAAATATGAGAGTTGTGCTCTAAATCGCTTTTCATTAAATTCATTACCAAACAATCTATTTGCCTCATTAATAACTATATTTAAACCTAATTGTTTAATAATGAAGTATAGATCAATATAATCTTTCCAACTTAGATCTTCTACCCAAAGCAAATGCTTTCATTCCAGCAAGGGTAGGTAAGGTGGAAAGATTTATAATATTTTCAAAATTGTGTTCGAATTTTAGCTTGTAAGGAAAATAAAGAAATGTAATTTTAACTTGATTAACTAATATGGTTAGCTCATTATCTCCTTGAACAAATGTATGTTCAATATTTGAATCTTTAAGAAGAATACTTCTGATATTTGGAATGTTAATAGGTTTAAGAGAAAATAAATCAAAATCAATAGATCTTCTATGCCCTAAATATAATGCAATAGCTGTTTCACCAACTAATCCAAAATCTAGATAAAATCTCTTAATAACAGGCAAAATATCTATCTGATTCCCCACAAGGACTTTCTTTATGCATATTTATCAAAATATATAGTGAAATAATGTTTTATTTCTGGAAAAAGGTTTACTCTTTTTTTATCTAAAAGCTTATTGAAATTTTTTTTTGTATCAAACATTCCCTTAATTTTTATATACATCTGTACATCATCCCAATTACCATAATTTAAAATATGCTCTAATATTGATTCATCTGATAAAGAGGAGAAATCTTTTACATCCCATGCTAAGTATGGCTTACTACTAATAATGCCATTGACTCTCATAAAGTTTATGGTCAATAGAAATAAAGATATCATATAGTATTATCTTACCAAATCAATAACGGGAAAACAATTTTAACTAGACTAAACTCATATTTCTAAATTTAATTTCAGGGTTATTACTCAATTAGAAAAGACACAATACAAACCGATCTTTATCTCAGTCTAATAATAGATAATATTATCTTCCATATAAAAAATAACAATAAAGGAGATGATAATATTAATATTGCAAGTGATATAGGCTCAATATACTTTTCTCCTGGAGAATTCTCTATCTCAGAGTATTTTGGTACTGCTTGAACTATAGGATTAATTACAGGTTTGGTTACGTGACTTACAACTGATACAGGAGGAGGTTGTAATTTACTATTAGGTAAAGGTGAGGATACTATATGTAAAGAATTTGAACTGGAGACATTTTGTACAAGAGTAGGTGAGTATACTTTAATAGTTTCTGTATTGACTATTGTATTTGAGACATCAAAAGAAACAATATCTGACTGATTAGATATGATACCGCTTTCAGTTATATCAAGAGCAGATAGAGTTACCTTTCCACTTGGAAGATTTGTTAAACTATATGACCATACACCAGAAATAGATGACTGAGTACTCTTATAAAGAAGAGTATTCATGAATATTTCTAAATTACTTCCTGGAGTAGCCATTCCACTTATAGTGAATACATTGCCACTTTCTTCATATTTTATAGACGGCGAGAGGTTGATATCAGACACTGTATTAATAGTATCACTTAGAATATTATCAGATATATTAAATATACTACTATTAAGGCCCTCAGTATCCTGAGAATATAGTTGGTAATTTTCAATACCGCTTGAGATATATTCAATTGAAATATGAAAACTACCAGTGTCAGAAGCAGATCCTGTAGCTAAAACTGATCCATTTTGCTCAACATATACAAAAGCAGAAGGAGAAGTATATCCATTAAAAACGACTGTTGTTGGAGGAACAGACACAGAAACTCCAACATTATAATTGGAAGGTGCTGCATGGACAATTACTGGAAAAAATATGTATAAAAATAGTGCTATAATATACTCCACTTTAAATTTCTTTAAATGAGTTAACATCACATTTCAGGGTTTTTTGAAAACAATACCTTTAAAGCTCTTATAATATTTCTTCTAAAAATAAATATCAGTGCAAGCAGTATCAATACACCGATTATCTTAAAAATTGGAATTACAATAAATGTTGAATTACCAACCAAAGTTCCTCCCTTTCCTTCACTATTGTAATTTACAAATAAGGACGCTCTATATATACCAAAAAGTCCCTTCCCATTAATGGTTTCTGAAGATACTCTTTCTGCTTGAGGAATTACATCCAACTCCTCAATAGGAATAACCTTTACTATATGATTAAAAATATTTGAAATAACAATTTTCCCATATGGTTTAATTGTTACATCACCAGTATCTTCAATTGTTTGGTTAAAATGTATTACAGAATTTCTTGAAAAATATGGAAAAACTTGAAAACTTTTAAGTGATGCTGACACATTAACATTTCCAGATACAGTAAGCAGTATTAATGACCCAATTTCAGTACCAATTCCGCTCCCAGAAGTTCCATTTGAACTAGGTGCAATTGATACTACAATAGATGCAAATTTACTTCCAGGCTGAGCATTTATGGGAACATTAATTGCAAATTTTACATACTGAAAAGAACCAGGGGCAACAGAAATAGAAGAAGGGGAAACACTTACCCATGAAGCTAAAGAATAGTCTGTAGAAACATTAGGGTTAGTAAGCTTAACGGCTCCATACTTTCCTACAGGCACATAGTTATCTACTAAGATATTAGCATTCAGAATATTAGGCGATGTATTATACACTTTTATCTCATTAATAAGAGTATCTCCTGGGTTGGCTGTTAAATTTGAAAATATTGGAGGAGAGATTATAACGCCAGTACTCTCCTGAGAGCTTGCAAAAATATGTGCATGTAAAATAGAAAAAACTACAAAGACAGTAAAAAATACAATTAAAAACTTGATGTACTTACTCATATAGCTAATCCATGTTTAAACACGTACATTTTAACAAAATGCAAGGAAGTAAACAAATTTAACACAAATAACATTTTAATATGTAGGGGTTACAACATAATCTAAATCATTTGTGTAAGTACCTGCTGCTTGAGCTGCAGTTACTCCAAGTTGAAAATTTACATATTCACTATCACCACTAGAGGTGGTAGGTGATGTTTTAGAAGCCAAAGTCACTGGAGTAGAAGGAGAAACAGGAATTGGTTCATAAATAGAATTACTTGTAAACAAAGTAGTATTAGCATCCCCCTGAGTTACATTCACTCCAAAACCTGTAGTTGTATTAGTAGTCCATGTTCCAGCAGTAACATTTGAGATAGTACTTCCACCACTATTAGTTAATAATTGGTTTTCTTGCAAAGTCACAGTATATCCATTTGCAGCATTTGTAGTAGTAGTAATCTCCTGAGAAGCAACGTTTGTTGACGAAACAGACAATGTTGCAAAAGGAACTGTTGTTGCTGTAGTAGTTACAGTTGTTGTATTTTCAGCACCTGTAGTCGATGTAGCCGTTCCTGAAGCAACCCCAGTAATTGTAAAAGATAATGAAGGATCCATTGTCCCAGAAACAACAACTTGGGCAACAGTTTCTGTTGCCATTACACCATAGTCCACAACAGTAGGAGTAGAAGTCTCTACAGACACCTGTACATAAAACACTCCAGCATTAGGGTTTGTAACATTATCAACAGTTACACTAACCCCAGAAGATGACTGTGCAGTTGCTGTAGACAAGGTTACAGTTAACACCCCAGTAGAAGAAGAATATGCCCCCGTAGCTGTAGCAGAACCAAATCCAGATATAGTTACAGTAGGTGTTGCTGACATTGTAAGCCCAGATGGAATAGTAGTACCTGTAGCTGTAGTAGCATACTGAATTGATATAGTAGAAATAGCATCAGTAGTATCACTAGGAGTCCATGCAATTTTTTCATTTGTACTAGTTCCAGGATTTGAATTCGATAAAGTAATGGAAGCATGAGAAACAGTAACATTTCCTGCAGCAATAACATCTCCTAGAAAAACAGAAAATATTAAAGATAATGACGCTAAAATCAAAACCAATCTATACAAATAAATTTTAAACATACTACGCTTTTACCTTTTTTATAAACTTATATACAACCAATATAACCAATAACAAAAATCCTGTCAATAGGAAAATAACATATAAAGGAAAGACAAAAATAATAAAACCGTTCTTACTATTCTGTTTGAATCCATAAAACACAGTTGATGTAATTTTATATTTACCAAAATTCAATGCGTGATTATTAATCTCTGTTTGTAACTTTCTTGCTACACCTTGTAAAATAAGGTGTTCTGGTAAAGTATATGATTTTCTATTATTGGTATAAGAATTTACAATATTAATATTTCCTAAACTATCAATATATGTATTACCTTTATTATAGATAATATTGACAATCGTATACTTTCGTATATAAAAAAGAGGAAAATAAAAAGATCCGATATGCCAATAAGGCGCATTAAATACAGAAGATGAAATTTCTGCATTATAGAAGATATTTCCATTTATATTAATAAAAAATAAGGCAGCTATACGAGATATAACACCCACATTTGAGTTTGTTAATGCCCCCTCACTTGAAACTTGAAAAAACACAGATACATAGTGTCCCCCAGGAATGGCGTATGAAGGAACCTTTATATATACAGGAATATCTATTTTACTATGGGGATAGACTAAATAGCTGTTTTTTACGAAAGAAACCCATAAATCAGATGACCCTTTTACAGAACGATATGAAAATGTAACATTTCCATTAATATTTGTCATAAAATTCATAGAATATAAGTAAACCAATTCATTAACTGAGGAAGTATTGTAATAGGTAATATTTTCTAATTCATTAGATCCCTTATCTAATGTAATGTAATTTATAGTAGGAGATACACTCCCTGAGAGATTACTTGTAATACCACTAGCATAAACACCTTTTGATAGTATTAAAAATGAAATTGATAAAAATATCAAAATTAAGGTTTTTTTCATAAATCTAGAAAGAAGGAATAACTGTATACACTATATTGGTCTGATACTCTCCCGCAGCTTGATTACTTGAAGCTTCAACCTTGTACGTAATAGTATATGTGTCAGCTACTCCAGTATATGTTGCCCCAGTTATACTATTTAAATTTTCAGCAAGTATATCTCCTGGGCCTGACGACGAAAAAGGTGCATACAAAGTACCACTTCCAAATTTATTAACTCCTCCAATATTTGTACATGATGAGGTATAACCAAACCCTATATCCCCAGAGGCCCAAGTTGCTGGAGAGCTATATGTTCCAGCAGAAAAATTAGGAATGCTCACAAGAGAATCTAATACCAAGGATAACAGACCTGTCTCATATGCTGAGACAGTATATCCATTATATGCATTCGTTAATACAGATAAAGAGGAAGTTCCTGTTGAGGTATATGAATTTCCAGCATTCCAGTGTCCCAAATTCACATTAGAAGAATTTATAGAAAAGGATAAAGAAGGTTCTACATACTGACCTGTAGAAGTAACTGAAGTTGTAAGACCTGCATTATTCACTGCAGTCACAGTAATATAATAAGTTGCCCCTGTATGAATTGCCATATTAGCATATGACCAAGTATTATATGGAGAAGGATTATTTAATGTTATATTAGAAGAAGATGCAGCATATACATTTGAAGACCCAGGAGAAGTACCTACTGCAACAGTATATGGAGTAGACGAGAGTCCAGAACAAGTATCAGAAAAACCTGTCCAGTTTGCAGACATAGAGGCAATGTTGGAATTTGCAGACACCTCTGATCCATTAGAACTACCATCATAAACTGTCCCTGCAGTAGGAGACTGATTAGTTACTCCAAAATTTGGTGTCGTAGTATTGAAAACTGTCGCGGTAGACAATCCTGTTGAATTACCTATAAAAGCCTCCCAATGATATGTTTGACAATTAGTAAGGCCGGATACATCAACAACTCCTGTCACAGCGGTTCCAGAATATGCAACAGCAGTTCCTGTATAATTTGGAGTTCCTGTAAATGCAGTACCATTTGGTTCAAGCTCTATCTCCGGAGTAAGAGTATCTGTAGAATTTGGAGATGTCATAGAAAATTGAAATACAATGTTTGTAGTTATACCATCAGTCGTCCATGCCTGATTGGCAATTACTGTAGTACCATTAGCCTTAAATTGACCAAGTGCAGAAGGTGCATTAGGAACACTACCTGAGGCAGGTGGAACAAAGTTATATTCAAAATTAACATTAACAGCCGAATCATTACCAACATTATCATAAACTACAACATTGAGGTAATATACTCCAGCAGTTGACAACGCAGAAGACTGATAATACTCTGTAGTTTGTTTTGAAGAGGGATAACCCAAATTACTAGTTCCAAAATACACTCCATAATCATTAACTCCACTTTGATAATCTGCTTCTCCCAAGAACTCAAAATACGGAGTAGTATATGTATATGGAGTAGGGTTATCATAAGACAGAAGTGATAATCCGCTAGTATTCTCAAACCTTACATTATCTATATTCATATTAATGCTATCATTACTAGTAGAATCTGCCACAGCACCAAGACTAACTCCAGTAATATCAGATGAACCTGTATTTTCTGCCGAAAGAGATTCATCTTGTACTCCATTTACATAGACTGATAATGTTCCTGAGCTAGAACTTATACTTACATTAAAAGTTATTGCATACCACTCACCCATAGTAAGAGTAGATAATCCTGTATCAAGAGTAGTTCCTGTAACATTATTATCAAGCTCAAGGATATATGAATCACTACTTGAAGTACCAAGTAGATTTAAGGATGCAATTGTACCAGAACTTCCAACAAACTGCATAATAGTTATATAGTCACTAGAGGTTGCAAGATATACAGAAGAAATGTATAAGTATTCTCTAACCTGCAGGGAAGCTACTCCCGTTGTAAGAGTTTTGCTAATATAACTCGTGCCACCAGAAGAAGTGGACATATTACAAGAATAAGTTCCTGCTAAGACTGGCCCTTGAATATTATTTTGAACAACAGGAAGGGATGATCCACCATCAGCGGTCCATGCACCTGCAGGAGAGTCACTAGTAAGAATTGTTCCACTTTCAAAACCATCAGAGAATATCTGAGTAGGTGCACTAGACCAAGCCATTACTCCGACATTATTAGTCGATGGAGGAGTCTCATCAAGATAAAAATCCAAACTAGAAACAGTATAACCAGAGGACCCTCCATTTCCCAGTACAGCAGCTTGCCAATGATACTCCCCTGATGAAGGTAATATTACAGTAACTGATGCCAACAATGCAGTACCAGTATATGTATATGCAGAAGACTCATATACTCCAGTGCCTGATGTTACAAAATTTGAAGTACCACCTGAAAAGTTCAAACCAATTGGCTCCACTTCTACAAGTAGATATAGAGTATCAGAGCTATTTGGAGAAGATATGTCTGCAGAAAGAGATACTTCTTTAGTATTGGTCCATGCACTACCACTTATGGCAGTAGACCCATTTGCAGTTACAACAGTGGCTGTAAGTCCCGTCGGGGGAGAAAGAGCGCCATTGGTTGTAATTGATACCTCTGATGAGGGGTTTCCCTCTCCAGAACTATCAAAAGCACTTACCTTATAATAATATACTGTACCATAAGGAAGAGTCCCTCCAGTAGGAGAAGTTACAACACTTGAGATTGATGGAGAAGAAATAGATCCTGTAGTAGTTGAACCTGAAGTACCTGGTTGGCCAGAATCAACAAATGTAGTAATGCTACCTCCATAAATTACATAATACAAATTCTCTGATCCAGGAGAAGTTCCTCTGTATACTTTGTATCCTGTGGCACCAGAAACAGAAGACCAAGATAAAGTATTTTGATTTGTATCCGTGAATGCTAAGCTAGAGAAAGATCCATCAGGAACATTATTGATATGAGCATAATATACATCAGATAAGTATTCATTATCGTATCCCCCTATAGTATATATGTATCCGTCATACTCAGCACCTACAGAATCACCTAACCCTGCAGCTGTTGGAAGACTACTCGACAAGTTATACCAAGAACTAATCCCTCCAGTTGAAGACAGTTGTGAATAAGATACATTACCAAGATATCCACTAGACGAATTATATCCTCCCATTAAATATACATAACCATCATATTCCTCACATACAGCATCAGCTACTCCGTATGTAAGATTATTACTGGATGTACTCCAAGCATTTACACCTCCAGTGGATGATAACGAAGCATAGTAGACTGTAGACAAATACCCATTAGTTCCGTTATATCCACCCAATAAATACACATACCCGTCATATACTATACTGCTTGCATGATCTATCCCATACGAATTTGGAAGTAAGTTACTTGAACTACCCCAAGTACCCACCCCTCCAGTTGAAGATAGTTGGGCATAGTAAACCGTATCCAATGTACCATTAGTTGCATTATTTCCTCCTATTATGTAAATATACCCATTATATTCTACACTTGAGGCAGCATCTATTCCATTTGCATTTGGAAGTACATTACTTGAACTACTCCAAGTACCCACCCCTCCAGAAGAAGATAATTGAGCATAATATACTGTACCTAAAACACCATTGGTAGAATTATACCCACCCAACAAATACACATACCCATCATATTCAACACTAGTTGCATAAGCGATTCCATTTATATTTGGAAGAGTATTGGTTGAACTACTCCATGCACCAACACCACCTATTGATAATAACAGGGCATAATATACTGTATTTAAATAAGAGGTTCCATTATATCCTCCCATGACATACACATATCCATCATATTCAACACTCGAGGCACCAGATATTCCACTAGGTAAAAAATTAACTGTATTAATCCATGAATTAACTCCTCCTGTTGAAGATAACTGAGCATAGTAGACTGTATTTAAATAATCGTCTGAGCTTTGACTATAACCACCAATGACATATGCATATCCAGCATATTCAACACTAGTAGAAGCATCTATTCCATTTGCATTTGGAAGTGAGTTACCTGAACTACTCCAAGTACCCACTCCTCCTGTTGAAGAGAGTTGAGAATAATATATTGTATTCTCAGTACTAGACCCACTAAGTCCTCCCATGACATACACATATCCATTATATTCAACACTCATAGCAGAATATATTCCACCTGAAATTGGGAAAGTATTACTGGAGGTACTCCAAGTGCCCACTCCTCCTGTTGAAGATAACTGAGCATAATATACTGTATTTAAATAAGAGCTTCCGTCATATCCACCTATAACATACACATATCCATCATATTCAACACTTGTTGCTCCCTCTATACCATTTGTATTTGGAAGAGTGTTGGATGAACTGCTCCAGGTTCCAACACCACCCGTCTGCAACAACTGGGCATAATATACTGTATCTAAAGAAGAGCTTCCATTATACCCTCCCATTACATAAACATATCCATGGTATTCAACACTCGTTGCACCATCTATTCCATTTGCATTTGGAAGTGAACTTGTACTACTCCAAGGACCCACTCCTCCAGAAGGAGACAATTTAGAATAATACACAGTACCTAAAACACTACTGGAAGAGTTACCTCCTCCAATTAAGTATACATATCCATCATATTCAACACTTGTTGCATAAGCTATCCCATTTGTATCTGGAAGAGTGTTGGGTGAACTAATCCAAGTACCAACACCACCCACCTGCAACAACTGGGCATAATATACTGTATCTAAATAGGAGCTTCCATTGTATCCTCCCATGACATACACATATCCATCATATTCAACACTCGTAGCAGATGATAAATCCCCAAAACCACTCCAACTAATACCTCCTAAACTTTTCCAAGTAACACTTGCATCATCAATCAAATATGTATTCTGTGTATTTACATACTGAGTCATATCTGTAGCACTTGTACCTCTATATACATTATATGAACTTGCACCGACTACAGGATTCCATACCACAGAATTCACATCTCCAGAAGAATTTGTAACAGAAACTGCAGAGGAAACATTACTCTCACCATACTTAGTAACTGCCGAAACTTCATAATAGTAAGTGGATGGAGTAAGAGTCTGGGCTAATGTATCCTGTGCTAAATTGTTAGGGAGATTTGGGGGTGAGGACAAAGAAAAAGTCATACCATTAGATACATTTCCACTTGCCGTGACAACAATATTACCCGAAGTTGAACCCGAAGGAACATTAAATACAATCTGACTTGTTGACCATGAAGTGACATCTCCTGTTGGTATTGCAGTACCACTCAAAGTAATATTATTAGTAGAGGTATCGTAATTGCCTGTACCTGGACTGGATCCGAATTCATTTCCAGATATAGTAACACTTGTACCAGCCCCACCAGAGGTAGGAGAAATAGATGTTATACATGGATTAAGTGTAAATGAAAATGTTGCAGTTCTACTTCCAACTACAACATCAATATTTCCAGTTATGGTTCCTGTACCCGATATACTACCTTCTATTACAGAAGAGGACCAAGAAGAAATACTAAATGAACCTCCATTAACAGTAACAGATCCAGTAGAACTGCCAAAGTTACTTCCATTTATCTGAAGGGTATCTCCTACCCTTGCAGAAGTTACACCATTTGCAATAGTTGATGAACAAGTTGTTGCAGTTATATTTACTGAAGATATACTGGGAGGAGGACCTGCAAGCACACGAAAATTAATAAAGACCAAGGATAGAAACAAAGAAAATATAATAATAAACCCCAAGGATGATTTTACCTGCTTGCTTGTACGTAAAAATAATAAACTGCTCATGCTCCCTAATCAAATATACATGAAAAGGAAATGAAATGGAAAGAACAAACAGCATGGAGCTTCATAATCTTAGGACATATTCATATTGTTACAGAATCTATACTAAAGACCTTACATAATCAAGAACTTCATTAGTATGACTATTAACATTCACTTTTTTCCAGATCTTAGAAATCTTACCGTCAGGATCTATTACAAAAGTAATTCTATTAGTTCCTTCAAAAATTTTACCATACAATGATTTACTTCCCCATACACCATATGCCTTTACAACCTCAAGGTTCTCATCAGAAAGAAGAGGAAATGGCAAGGCATATTTTTCACAAAATCTTTTATGAGAAGACTGATCATCTACACTAATTCCAACAACAACGACACCCAAACTAAGAAATTCTTGATAACTATCCCTAAATGATTTTGCTTCAATAGTACAACCAGGAGTATCGTCCTTAGGATAAAAGTATAAAACCACATACTTCCCCCTCAAAGAGGATAATGATAAAGAAACACCATTGTAATCTTTAAGTTCAAAATCAGGAGCAATATCTCCCTCCTTTAAATTGTTATCTTTCATAATAATTGACAAATATATATCTAATACATTAACATAAAATTAAAATTTTTCAACATATATTTTACTATAATCAGCAACAAAGGTTGATTTTATAAAACTACGAATATCATTTACTATCATAGGAGAGCCACAAATATAAAAAGATGTATTTTCAGGAAAATCTAACTTTTTTATAAAATCCTGAACATGGCCAACATTTTCAAAATTACCTTCAGGAGCAGAAACAACAGGAATAAATTTTATTGGATACAAGGAAAAATCATAAATAAAATTTTTTTCATTCCTAACTCCCCAAAATAAATAAATTTTTCCACTAAAAGAGTTTTTTAAAAGGTTATCAATAATACCCTTTATTGGGGCAATACCAATCCCTGTCGCAATAAAAACAAGAGTGTTAGATCCATCATCAATATATGTAAATTTCCCCAATGGACCAAGCAGGTCAATATTATATCCTAACTTTAGTTCTGATATAGCTTGTGATCCTTCTCCATCGTCAATCTTTATAGCAAAAGAGATTGTACTAGAACAATCTGTAGAAGTTACAGAATATGACCTTCGTAATTTATCAGAAAAAATGAAAGAAAAATATTGTCCAGCTTTATATTCAATAGGTACATGAGCAGACAGATTTAAAAGTATGGCTACATTATTAACAATTTTTTTACTGACTACTGTTGCTCGTATATTTTGTATTTCCATTTATATTTACAATAACTAATATGAGAGGATCTTTTCCATACTTTTCAAAAAGAAAAGATTGTAATCTTTTAGAGATATATTCCCTTACATCTCCAGTTTCAAACTCCTTACCTTCAAAATGAGATTCAAATAAAGATTGCGCTTTTTTCTCCACAATATCTATTAACTGAAAACTTTTTTTAGAAAATACAAAACCTCTTGAGATAACATGAACGGGGAGTATAAGTTTATGGTCTGAATTTACATTAAAAAGCACAGTAACAAGTCCCTGGCCAGAAAGTTGCTCTCGCTCTTTCATAACCCTATTACCTAAATCTCCTATTGTATTCCCTGAAATTCTAACAGGAGCATGTTTGATTCTTTCCTTCTTTATAAACCCTCTAGATTCATCATATTCAAAAGCAAGACCATTGCGAGGAAATAAAATATTTTCTTCTTTAATACCAACAGATTTTGCTGTTTGTATATGAGTATCGAGGAAAGATTGATATCCTTCAATAGGCATAAAATATTTTGGTTTAACAAGGTTAAAAAGGAGTTTATGATCCTCTTGATGTGCATGCCCTCCGGCGTGAACATCCATAATACTCTGATGAATAACATGAGCACCTGATCCAACAAGAAAATCCAACAACTTCTGTACCAAAAACGCATTTGTAGGGATTACAGAAGATGAAAGCAATATTGTATCTTCCTTTTTTATATTAATTGAGGAATGCTCTCCCATAATCATTTTCATCAAGCCGGCATTTTCTTCCCCCTGAGCTCCAGTGGTTATAATCAATACTTCATTTTCAGGGTAGTTAGGAACATCTTCTATCTTTATAAACAAATCTTTAGGAACTTTTAAATACCCCAAAGATTTTGCAATACTAACGGTGCTTACCATAGAAGAACCAGAAATTGCAACCTTTCGTCCATGCTTGTACGCAAGAGATATCAGTTGATTTACTCGAGTTAGCAAAGAAGAGAAAGTTGCAGCAATAACCCTTCCCTTTGCATTTACAATAATTCCTTCAAGAACAGGGGTAATGCTACTTTCAGACACAGACATACCAGTTTTGGTTGCATTAGTACTATCAGAAAGTAGAAGTAGAACACCTTCCATTCCAACTTTTGCAATTTTCCCATACTCTGTTACTGGTTCTTCAAACGGGGTATTGTCAAATTTAAAATCCCCAGTATGCACAATATTTCCATATTGAGTACCAATAACAATACCAACAGAATCTGGGATATTATGATTAACTCTAAAAAATGATAAATTAAATGACCCTAACTTAAATGTATCATCTGGAGAAAATTCAATTACACTTGCATCTTTTAATTTTTTTGTATCTTTTAATTTATCCCTAATAATAGAGGCTGTCATTTTTGTACCATATACAGGAGGATTACCTATTTGATCTAATACATATGGAAGCCCCCCAATATGATCAAGATGACCATGAGTAATAACAATACCTCTAATTTTTGCTTTATTTTGTTTTAAATATTCGAAATTTGGAATAATGAAGTCAATACCATAAACATCATCTTCTGAAAAACCAAGTCCAAAATCAACAACAATAATGTCCCCTTTATTTTCAAAAATTGTACTATTTATACCAACCTCTTCAGTTCCACCTAACGGGATAACACGCAGATTATCTGACATACTTGAAATTTATATAACAATTATAAAAATAAATATTCTATATATATTTCCATATATAGAAATTTACGTAAGTTTACAAGTATATCACTAAATGAAAAAAATATACAACAACAGATAATGATGTCATACCCAATATGTAATGTTATATTGACAAATTCATTGAATAGGAATACACTAATGGCATGAGAATCGAGTATTTTGTAAAAAAGATTTTACTTATTATTATTGCAACATTATTAGTTGCATGTTCTACTTTTTTGTTCTTAGGTTTCATTGCTTTAATACTGAATATACTAACAAATATCAATAACATAAATATACAATCCATTTTTAATTTCTTGGAAACAGGCATTATTGTTATGTCCTCTATAGCTATAGGATGTTTTATCTTCTATAAAATGGGGATTATTAAAATAGGGAGAACAAATAATTAACATTATATATTTTGACATTTAGGAAAATTTTTGATACTCTTATAGTTAAGCTTCTTTTACCAATTAAACTCAAAGTATTATATTAGGACAAAACTCTAGTTATTGTGGGGTTTTGTTATTTTGTTAAGAATGGCAAAAAAAATAGAAAAAAAGAAAACGACGGTAACTACTAAGAAAAAAATAGTTTCTAAGGCAAAAGAAACTAAACCAAAAATAAAGGCTAAAAAAGTAGCACCTGAAAAAATAAAATCAGAAGAAGTTGATATTTCAAACCTTTCAAGAGAAAAATTAATATCCAAATTTGCGACACATGAGGGAGATACTGGATCACCTGAAGTACAAATAGCCTTATTTTCACAAAGAATTGTTCAATTATCTGAACATCTAAAGAAAAACAGAAAAGATAATCATTCAAGAAGAGGTCTATTTCAAATTATAGGAAAAAGAAGGAGACTGCTTCAGTTTATTGAAAATAAGGATAAAGAAAGATACCAAGAATTAATAAAGAAGTTAGGATTGAAGAAATAATGAATATTGTCAAAAAAGAATCTCAAATAGGAAACCACACAATATCCTTTGAAACTGGTAGGTTGGCTCAAAAAGCAACTTCCTCGATATTAGCTCAAATGGGAGAGACAGTAGTTCTTGCAACTGTTGTTGTTGGTGAAGCCAAAGAGGGAATAGATTTTTTTCCATTAACAGTCGAGTATATTGAAAAATTATATGCAGGAGGGATGATCTCTTCTTCAAGGTTTATAAAAAGAGAAGGAAGACCTTCTCCAAATGAGATATTGAAAGCAAGGATAATAGATAGATCAATTAGACCAATATTCAAGGATGATTTTTTGAATGAAGTACAAATTGCAGTAACTGTACTTTCATACGATAAACTAAATGACCCCTCAATACTTGCAGTCAATGCTGTATCACTTGCCCTACTTTCTGCAGGACTACCATTTGAGGGTCCAGTTGCAAGCGTAAAAGTAGGAGAAATTGGTGGTGACTTTATTTTAAATCCGACAAACATAGAAATAGATGATTCTTCTCTAAATCTAATTGTGTCATCAACAGAACATTCTATATCAATGATAGAGGCTGGGGCCGACAGTATCAAGGAAGAAAGAATGATAGAGGCAATTGAATTTGCTAAAATGAGTGCTCATAAAATCCTAGAATTACAAAAAGAGTTTTTGAAGGAAATAGAACCTAAGGAATTTGAATATATACCTCATGTCATAGACAAAGAGTTATTTGATCTTATACAAAATAAATACTACTCAAGAATTGAAAAATCTATATGGGAAGAGAAAGATAACAATCTATTTAAAGATATTATAGAAGATCTAAAAGATAAATATGAAGCTGGAGCAATAAGTGAGGTTGTAACAACATTAGAAAAGCAGACTACAAGAGAAGGAATATTAAATAAAAAAGTAAGACCAGATAAAAGAAAATTAAACGAGATTAGACCTTTATATATAGATATTGATATTCTTCCAAGGACTCATGGATCAGCACTTTTCCAAAGAGGAGAAACACAAGTATTGTCTGTAGTAACTTTAGCCGCTGGCAAACAAGGTCAACTTATAGAAAGCATATATGGTGAAGAAATAAAGAGATATATGCATCACTATAACTTTCCCGGTTGGTCAGTAGGGGAGATAAGCAAAAATCTATACTATCCATCAAGGAGAGATATTGGGCATGGGGCATTAGCAGAAAGAGCATTAGAAAGACAAATTCCTTCCTTATCTGAATTTCCTTATGCAATAAGGGTTGTATCAGAAACACTTGCATCAAATGGATCATCTTCAATGGCTTCTGTATGTGGTTCAACTCTATCCCTTATGGCAGCAGGAGTTCCAATTAAATCACCAATATCAGGCGTAGCTATGGGACTTGTTGCAGATGAAGAAAAAAATGAATATGTAATATTAACAGATATACAAGGGCCAGAAGACCACTTTGGAGATATGGATTTTAAAGTCGCAGGATCTAAAGAAGGTATTACAGCACTACAAATGGACAATAAACTCAAAGGAATTCCTGTAGAAGTATTAAAAAAGGCATTAATACAAGCCAAGGAAGGTAGGGAATTCATATTAGACAAAATGCTTGAAGTAATATCTCAATCAAGAAGTGATATTTCTCAATATGCTCCTGTTATAGAAACTATACAAATAGAAGTAAGCAAAATTGGAGATATAATCGGTTCAGGGGGAAAAACAATTAAGGGTATAATAGAAAAATCTGGAGCTGATGTCAGCGTAGAGGAAGATGGTACTGTATCTGTATCTGCACAAACTCAAGAGCAAAGAGAGATAGCAATAAAAATGATAAAGGATATTACACAGGAAGCAGAAACAGGAAAGGTGTATGATGGGAAAGTAGTAAAAATTACTACATTCGGTGCATTTGTTGATGTAAGTCCAAACATTTCAGGGCTTGTACATGTCTCTGAGATGAAGGATGGATTTGTAAAAAATCCAGAAACAATTGTCAAAATTGGGCAAATGGTAAAAGTTAAAGTACTTGGTAGAGATGATCAGGGAAGGCTCAAGTTATCAATGAAGGGAATCTCTTAATGCATAAGAGAACTTAGTATCTTAGAAACCTCATCAGGGGATTTATTAGTATTAAAAGTATATACACTACCCTCAAATTTAACATCATCAAAATTTGCAGATAAATTACCAATACCAGGATCATAAGTAAAAAACTTGGCATATACCTTTACCTTTTTATCAACAATAGAAAGTATAAAAGCAAAATTTATACCACGAATATACAATGTTTCCAATAATCCACACGGATTTGATAGTATACCATCAACAGAAGATCTTACATATTTTGCATTATCAATATTCCCTTCCTGAGCATTCCTGATTACACTTTCCTTAACCTTTAGATCCTGCAAATCAAAACTACCAGAAATACACCTTATAGAATATGAGATATCGGCTCCAAGGCTTACAAGAGAAGAAATATCCTTAAATACATCAAAGGGAATATTAGGAGCTTTCAAGCCATCAGTTTTATATAATATGGCAATAAGGATCAAATTTAAATATTCTTTATCAAAATTAAATTTTAAATCATTAGATAATTCAAATAATACCTGAGATGTACTAAATTTATCTTTGAAGATATTACAATCTCCATAATGAGAATTATCTGGATGAGAATCTATATTAACAATAGAAATAGAAGACCTAACAGGGACAATCGCCTTTGAAAGATTCCCTGTAAACTTTAAATATGGAGTATCAACTAAGATTACAAGATCATATGTAAATCCGATTTTACTAACCTTAACAGCATCTTTATCAATATCCCCTTTTAATAATTTTATATTAAGAGTAAAGTTTTCCTCATCGGGTATATAATTAACAGAATCTATTAAAGCTGTCTGTTTAGGGATAGAAATGGTATATTTAGATTCTTCCAACTCCTTAATTACAGGGAGATCATCAGGGACAACCTTCATTAAAAATTCTAAACGCTCTGGTAGATTAGGAAGATAAACAGTTATTTTTTTATCTTTATATAGTAAGGTTAGAAGTTTATATAAAAGAATAATAGAAGATACACTATCTATTGTTGGTCTTGTATGGGAAGCAATAAGAATATTAGACTTAGTTTTTAATAAATTTTGTAATTCCAATAAATCTTTATCATTCATAAAACTTAGATATTATTGGGCAGATTAATTTTTTTCAACCTTAAAACACGTAATTATATCTCCTACCTCGGCAGTAAAAGCTGGATTAAGGACAATACCACACTCATTTCCAGCCATAACCTCTTTCACTGAATCCTTCAAATGCCTGAGTGAAGAAATTTTACCAGAGTAAATAACTACTCCCGCTCTTTCAACCTTACACCTATAGTTTATCATAATTTTACCAGAATCTACTAGGCTTCCTGCTACAGAAGATTTGTTCGATAGAGTAAAAACATTTATAACATTTGCTTTACCAACTTCTACTTCATACTCTGCAGGAGGAATTAATGCATCAATAGCACCAATAACATCATCTACTAGATTGTATATTACATCATAGCTTAAAACTATAATTCGTTGAGACTCTGCCATTTGTTTTAATCTTGATGGAATTTTTATCTTAAAACCCAATATAATGGATCTAGTATTCTTAGCCAAAGTGATATCTTCATCAGAGACATCACCACTCTCAGCTTTAACAATAGAAACCTTTACTTCTCCACTATCAATCTTACCTAATGCATTTCTTAGAGCATCAATAGATCCAGTACTGTCAGCTTTTAGAATAATCGATATTTTTTTCTCATCGGGATTTCTCTGGTTTTGAAATATTTCTTCAATACTACCACTAGTATTATCTTCCATACTATCAAGAAGGTTATTTTCACTTTTGGGCATGGAGGATAAAAGGACATCTTTGTCTTTTGAAAAATAAATTCTTTCTCCTATAGGTATAAGTGAGTTTGCACCAGCAATATATACAGGAAATCCAGATGAAACCTCCTTTACCGGATTAAAACTACCATCTTTTAATATCCTAATCCTACCTAAAAATTCACTACTACTTCTTATATAATATCCAGGAAACATATCTCCATCTTCAACCAAACATAAGCTAACATTACCTATATGATTATCCTTATAAGACTCAAGCACAACAAGTGAATCTCTATAATCACTCTCTTTAATATCCATAGTGTCATATAAAAGGAAGATCATGTCCAAAAGATCATCAATTCCCTTTTTATTTTTTGCACTAATCGATACAAAAGGTATGTCTCCTCCATACCCTTCAAGAAGCACACCTCTATTTGCAAGGTCAGATTTAATTTTATCTATATTTGCATTAGGAAGATCAATCTTATTAAATACAACAATTGTTTTTAAATTTGATTTTTTTATCAGATCAATAACCTCAAGTGTCTGTGGCATTACACCATCATCAACAGCAATAACAAGAAGTACAATATCAGCAATCAGAACTCCTCGCTCTCTCATTCCATTAAATAGTTCATGTCCAGGAGTGTCAATAAAAGTAATATCCCTATTGTTAAACTTCATACTAAAAGCAGATATGTTCTGAGTTATACCACCAGATTCTTGGGATGCTACATTAGCTCCTCTTATTGCATCTAAAATAGAAGTTTTACCATGATCAACATGCCCCATTAAAGTCACTATAGGAGGCCTTCTGTGTGTAGAAACATTTTGTTTTTTTTCTTGAGATTGAGACATTTAGTAAGAGTATATCATAAAAAAAAGTGCTAAAACAAAAAATTCGTTATTTAGACAATAAATTTTAACAATCTATCATAACGTAGAAAGAAAATTGCATAAAGAGTACAGCAAAAAGTTATGCTTCTGTTGAATTGCTTTGCTCCAAAGAGGTGTTATCTGTAGATTCTTCCTTACTTTCAACCTTATCCTTATCTTCATTACTTTCCTCAGGAGAATCACCTTCTATGTCAATCTTCCACCCTGTAAGTTTCGCTGCAAGCCTAACATTCTGACCATCCTTACCTATAGCAAGAGATAACTGGTCAGAAGCAACTGTAACTTTTGCAGTTTTTTCATCCTCATCTAAAGTAATATCTAAAGGTTTTGCAGGAGATAAAGCATTACGGATATATTTCTGAATATCTTCATCATACTGAATAATATCAATTTTTTCTGATCCAAGTTCATTAGTCATTGCAACTATCCTCATACCTCTTTGACCCACACAAGCACCTATAGGATCAATACCCGCAACATCAGAGGTTACAGAAACCTTAGTTCTAGCACCCGCCTCACGAGCTATATCCTTTATAACAACAGTACTATTTGATACTTCAGGAATTTCATTTTCAAACAAAGCCTTAATAACTAAATCTGAAGACCTTGATACAACAATTCTTTTCTGACCAAATGGAGTCTCTATAAATTCTTTTAAATAAACTTTAATTTTCATTCCAGGCCTGTACACCTCTCCATATATCTGTTCTGATGGAGGAAGTATAGCAGCCAGTTTCCCTATTTCAACAATAATATTCTGACCATCAAACCTTTGAACAACTCCCATCTCAAGGGTTCCAATTTTCTTTTCAAATTGAGACATAACAGAATCCCTTTCTGCTTCAGTAACCTTTTGTAAAATTACTTGCTTTGCAGTCTGAGATGCAATCCTTCCAAATTCTCTAGGAATCTTTTCCTCCTTTCCATTAACGAAAATAGAAAACGATCCATTATCATCATTAATTTTTGCAGTAATTTCTGCATCTTTATCTGGATCAAAATCCCTTCTATATGCAGCAACAATTGCCTCAGAAACAGCAGTAATAACCTCTTCAGCATCAATCCCTCTCTCGGAGGCAATTTGTCTGATAGCAAGTAAGAAATCTGATTGAACAGCCATATATTTAGTATATCAATTAATGCAAGAAGTATATCATATAAATAAAGAAATTAGAAATTGATACACTCCTTGAAAAGTGGTATCAATAAAATATAATAAAGATATATGGCGAAAAATAAATTTCTATCCCAGACAAGACAAATAATTTTTGGTATGCAGGATGGACTTATATCTATTTTGGTGTTAACAACAACCCTCTCTTCTGTATCAGAAACCAATTATTTAATAGTAGTTGCCGCAATTTCTGCTACATTAGGAGGTGCTGTATCAATGGCAGCAGGTATGTACCTTGGATCTAAATCTCAACAAGAGATAAATGTAAGACAAGAAAGCAAAATACAAAATCAAAAAGATATAGAAAAAACATTAGAAAATGGAGGAATATCTCAAAAAGATGCAAATCTAATTTCAAAAGATATGAAATATTACGACAAAAATTCTCAAAAATTTTTACTCTCAAGACTAACAGGAGAGAATGTAACAATATCCTCACCTATTGAAGATAGTCTCTTCATAGGAAGCTCATTTATCCTTGGGGCAATAATTCCAATAATACCATATTTCATTTTTGCAAGAGGAGAAGATATTGTATTTTCAATAATACTTACAGCAATAACGTTAATATTTATAGGAATAACAAAAGCAAAATTTGCAGGAAAATCTAAAATACATAGTGCATTTGAAATGTTAATTATTGGAGCTCTTTCAGGAGCATTAGGATTTATATTAGGAAAGATCATATGACAGAAGACATAAAAAAATTACAAGATAAGTTAAAAGAAGTAGATATACCTGAAGAGTTAAAAGAAAAGCTAGATCTTTTGATAACAAGACTCGAAAGAATGTCTAAATTTGAAAATTACTCATCAGAATATGAAACTTTGTCTAGATATATAAATGTTATCTCAGAATATCCATGGAATAAATATTCTGAAGATAACCTAGACTTAGAACATGCTAAATATGTTCTAGACAAAAATCATTTTGGGATAAACAATGTAAAGGAGAGGGTATTAGAATACCTAGCAATAATGAATCTAAATAGAGATCAAGCTGCTCCAATTATATGTTTTGTAGGTCTTCAAGGAATAGGTAAAACAACAATGTCAAAATCCATATCGGAAGCACTAGGTAGAAAATTTATACGAATATCTCTGGGAGGAATGGCATCAGTACTAGAAATTCGAGGACAATCAAAAGTGAACCCAGATGCAGAAGAAGGATACATAATAAAATCAATAGCCAGAGCAGGCACATCAAATCCTATTATTCTACTAGATGAAGTAGATAAAATTTCAGATGAAGCAAATTTAAGATCAGGTATTTTTGCAGCATTACTTGAGATATTGGATCCTGAACAAAACACCTCATTCTTGGATCATTACCTTGATTTTCCTGTAGATTTATCGAAAGCTATGTTCATACTCACTGCAAACAACCTAGGAACAATCTCCTCAGCATTACTTGATAGATTGGAAATAATAAGATTCAGCTCTTATACAGATGAAGAAAAAATTGTAATTGCAAAGGAATATTTACTACCTAAGGTATATAAAGAAACTGGGTTACAACAGAATTTATTTAAAATTGATGAAGATGTATGGGCTAACATCATAAGACCTCTTGGTTATGAAGCAGGAATAAGAGAACTTGAAAGAACAATAATGGCAATTGCAAGAAAGGTAGCAAAACAAATACTACTAAAGGAAGCATCCTCAGTAGTAATCACAAATGAAAATTTAAAAGCATATTTACCGGAAAGATATTAAAACATTATGGATGATTTATCAAAAGAGGTAATATCATGTACCAAATGCAAATTGTGCAAATCACGAACTCATGCAGTTCCAGGAGAAGGAAATATACATTCAGATATAATGTTTGTAGGAGAGGCTCCTGGAGAAAATGAAGATAAGAAAGGGATACCTTTCTGTGGAGCGTCTGGGAACTTTTTGGAAAAAATGCTTGAGAGCATAAACATGAAAAGGACAGATGTATATATAACAAACATAGTAAAATGTAGGCCACCAGGAAACCGAGATCCAGAAGAGGAAGAAATAGAATCATGTAAGGAGTATCTTGAAAGGCAAATAGATTTTATTAAGCCAAAAGCCATATGTACCCTAGGAAGATACTCACTACACTATTTCTACCCTGAATTCGTTATATCTAAAGTACATGGAAAGATTTATTCATACAAGAAGATAAAAATAATACCACTATATCACCCAGCAGTAGGACTTTATAGGGACAGTATGAAAAAAGTACTCTTAGATGATTTTAAAATAATAAAAGAAGCAATTTCACAAAATCTGACTACACAACAAAAAGAAGATGCTTCATCTCCTCCCAAACAAGGATCATTTGATCTATTTTCTTAATAGATTATAAAGGCGTCTTTCCTCAGCAGATAATTTTCTAGGAGTAACTATTTTTACCTTAACATATAAATTACCAATAGACCTACCATGCATTGAAGGAAGCCCCATAGATTTTATGACAAATCTATCTCCATATGAAGTACCCTCTGGAATTTTCAAATTGACACTTCCATATAAGGTTTTTATAGGAATAACTCCCCCTAAAACAGCGGTTGGAATATCAATTGATACTGAAGTTTCCAAATCGTTACCATCTCTTTTATAGTCAGTATTATTCCTAATATGCACAGTAATAAATAAATCTCCTGAAGATGAGTTATTTTCCCCTATAGCGCCTTCTCCTCGAAAACGAAGAGTAGTATTATCTTCAACTCCACGAGGGATCTTTATTGCCATTTTCTTCAATGTGCGTACTCTTCCTGATCCAGAACAGCTACTACATTTATCAGTAATAATACGACCCTTACCTTTACAATTAGAACAAATACTATCAATAGCTATATTACCAAAAAAACTTTGGGTTACTTTTCTTACATGACCAGATCCCTTACACACAGAACATACTTGTGATTTCCCACTACGGGATCCAGAACCTGAGCAAACTTTACATTTTGACATAACATAAAATGACACTTCCGTTTCAATATCATTTATAATCTGACTCAGATCAACCTCAATCCCAATCCTAATATCTAAATCTTCTTCTTCAGTTTCTCTTTGACCCTGCCCTGTGAAATTTCCAAAACCTGAAGAAAATAAATCTGAAAAAATATCTTCAAATCCCCCAAAGTTAGATCCAAAACCTGAAGAGAAATCTCCCCCACCTCCAGAGAATCCTGAAGAAGAACTTCCACCAGGAGAAAATCCCTGAAAATCAGCATTTCCATATCTATCATAATTCTTTCTTTTTTGAGAATCGGAAAGTACAGAATATGCCTCATTTATCTCTTTAAATTTTTCAGAAGCATTTGCAGATTTGTTTTTATCTGGGTGATATTCTCCAGCAAGCTTTCGGAAAGCACGTTTTATCTCCTGATCACTTGCATCTTTAGAAACACCAAGAATACTATAATAATCCTTCATAGTCTATTAAATATTTTAACATACAAATCAAATATATGGTGTTATATCCTTATTCCAAACAAGAATTGTATCCTCCCCAAGGTGATATACATTAATGGGTTTACCAAAAGCATGTGTAGCAATTTGTCCAAAAATACTGCTATCTTCATCATAAACAATAAAATTTGCATAATGATGAAAATACCATGCCCCAGAAGATATCCAAAAATAAGGTACAAAATGATCACCATTTGGAACTATTGCCCGAACCTTCACCTTTGAATTTGAATCAACGGTAACAATAGAAGAATTCCAATAATAACCATATCCATATTTTAAATTATGAGCCACAAGAAATTTAGCTACCTTAACATTAGACGAACCTAAAAGATTTGGTTGATTTAAAGAAGAATCATGGAAGAAAACAGCAAAGAATATAAGAAAAACTATTAATGCAACAATATAGACATACCCCTTTATATGCTTAATATTACCAATAGATCTCCCTAAAATAATTGCCCCAAAAATTATTATAGGAAAAAGATATCTTGATGATGAAGTATCATTAGCTGCAATATTACTAAAAATAAAAGCAACCATATCTAAACATATACCCATGGAAAGTATGTAATTAATACTATCCATTTTCTTACTACCACCCTTTAATGTCATATATGCAAAGAATAAAATTAGGCATAAAACACTAAAGTGCAAAATAGCTTCAAATGCCTGATGAGAAAAAAGCAACTGACCTAAAAAATTTGCTCCAAAAACATACAAAAGATTATTTATAATAGTAGTAATATGAGCTATAATCTCTGGAAGAGTTGCAAACTGATAAGCTAATTTCTGTATACTAAATCCAGCTATCCTGGGGATGACATATCTGAGTATCTCAGATAAGACAAATATAGATAAAATAAATATAAGGGTAGATGTATATATACTTAAAAATCCCCTATTTTTTATACTCTCTTTGATTTTAATAATGAGAAAAATAATTAAAGGAATAAGCAGTATCCAAATTATAAATGGATCAGAAAATAGTGCAGCTAATAAGAGAACTCCAGACCATAACAAATACTTTGTTTTTTTATAATCTATGAAATTAATAAATAGGTATAAAGAACATAAACCCTCCAGAATAGATCCTATATGAACAAACCCTACTAAGAAAGATACAAAAGTAAAGAGAGGAAGCATGCCAATTACTGCAAAAGTTGACAGGAGAGCAATTTTTCTATGAGATACATTACGTAGTGAAATCAAAAGACTAACACAAATAAGCCCAAGGTAAATAATAATAGGAGCAACATGAGATAATAAAACTTGATTTTTTATAAATATTCCAAGAAAAAGATATAACGGCAAATCCGACAATAAAAAGTTATCCGGAGATAGTGTCCACCCATGTAATAGAATATTGCCATGAAGTATGGAACTCACTTCAAGAGCACCCTGAACAACATCAGAATTTAAACTTACATGGAAAGAATATTTTATATATAAATATATAAAAAATGCAGAAAGAATAAAAGAAATAACTATTAATAAGATTTTATATTTCCTACCTGTAAAAAAATTAGGGATCATAATCTGATTGAATGATTATAACACATGTGAATGCTATAATAATTATCATGGCACGATACATGTATGTTAAAAAAGGTATTAGTATAAACAAAAAATACCCCATTAAAGTAAAAAAGACACCACGGGTGAATTACAAAAAATTTCGATTTCATCCTAATTATGGATCAATATTCTTATTAGTTGTAGGTATTATCACAATAATAATTGCATTATCCCCAGAGATAAAATATGTTATAAATAAAGTTGTTTTTCATAAATATAAAAGTGTTATAGTAAAAGCCGATCCTTCCGCTGCATATTTTGAAAAGATTATCGATGCACAACACTCTCAAAGTAACGAGTCATATAATGGAACTTTCCAAATATCAATTCCTGCAATATCACTATCCAACATCCCTGTTAAAGCTAATGTAGATGGATTCAATACAAAGGCTTATGAGACAGTACTAACCAGTTCACTAGCCCAAATGAAAGGAACTGCCCTACCTGGAGAAGTAGGTAACGTATATATATATGGTCACAGCGCCCCACAATGGTTTGCAGACCTTTATCCAAGCTCTTTCCTAGGCATATTTACCAATATATTAAAATTACAAAATGGACAATTAGTATATATAAAATATAAAGGTATAGTCTATAAATATTCAATAATACAAGAAAGTGTTGTTTCTCCAACTGATATATCAGTACTTCAATCCCCTCCAGGTAAAAAATATTTAACTCTTATGACATGTATACCTCCAGGAATAGGAACACAAAGGTATATAGTAAAAGCTGTACAAATTTCAGAATCTTAAATAAAAAAATTTCTTTCAAATTCAAAGGCAAAATGCCTGATACGAACATGTGTATCGTTATAAAGCATCAAAGAAGAACCTATTGGTAAATTAGTCAAAATTCCCAGTTCTTCAGATGAAAGTGACAATGCCTGAGATAGTTTATCAAAATTAACCTTATCCTGTTTTAATAAAATCTTCAAAGAAGTATTAGCAAGAATAGATCTACCCTTATCAGTATCAATAACATCACCAATATCCTGTGTAATATAACAAAAACCCATATTGTACTTTCTTGCCCTTTTTGTAAGGGATTTTAAATTGTTTAAAAGTTCGAAATTATCAAATAGCCTATGAGCCTCATCAATAAATATCTGCCTTTTCACAGAAGGATCCTTTAACTTCCAAAGATAATTTAAAATTACATACATCATTAATGGGATATTATCATCCACCAAATCAGAAATATCAAAAACAATTAGATTATCTTCTTTATTTATATTTACATTAGTCCTCTTAGAATATAAATGTGATAGGGAACCTTTAGCAATAGGAAAAATCTCATCAGCCATAATATTCTTAAACTCTTTCAAAATATTGTATAAATCAAGGAAAGTCGGAGAACTTACTTCTCTGAAAAGTTTCAATAATGCTTTATCTAAAACATTTTTATCAAATCTGGAACTATACTTCTTCAAAAAACCTTCTATAAAAGATATCTTATCTTCAATACTTTCATCTTGTGATAAATCTAGTGGATTAATAGTGTAATTATTCAAACCCTTATTTTTATTTGCAAATTTTACCAACTTCCCATTCAAAGACTTACAAAGTTTCACATATTCTCCTTCAGGATCAATAACAATTACCTTAATCCCTTTTGAAATCATTCTAACAATAGTCGTCTTTGCAAGAAAACTCTTCCCAGCTCCAGATTTTGCAAAAATTACACTATTATAATTTTCAAGCTTAAAAATATCCAAAATGCATAAGGATTTAGATAAGACATTTTCTCCATATAATATTCCTTCATAGTCACATTGATTCCCAACAGATAAGAAATTTAAAGCAGACAAGGATTTAGATTCATATACCATGCCAGGAAATTTAGAATATGTGGTAATAGGAAAAGAATAAAGAAAACCAGCTACGTGATTCAAATCTAATTGGTATAAAATAAATCCCTTTGACTCTGCAAGCATTTGCATATTTTTAGATAATACCCTCAACTTATTTAAATTTTTACCAAATAATGTGATGTATGTTACCATTAAAAAACCCTTTGAATTGCCAGAAATTAATGAGTATGTGAAGTCTTCTAATTTTGCAATTTCCATATCTAAAGATGAATCCCTCAATTTTCCTTTTGTAAAATCAGAATGACGCTTAGCACTTAATGCAGCTACCCTATGTTTAATAGCATTTAAGACAGAAGATTTATCAAGAGGGTTAATAATTTGGGAACACAGCACATTACCCCCTGAAAATACAAAATCCAAAAGGCAAAAAGGAATTATCTCTGATGGAAAATCATAAAAAGTAAAGGTTATATAATATACATCGTTTATTTTTACAAACTTATATGTCTCTAAAACAGTTAATGGGAGCATTTTAGTAATATTTTTTTTAATATTGATCATGCATTTAGGTAAATAGAAGAAAAAACCTCTTCTATCTCATGATTGTTATAAATAAACTTATGGTCAAACCCAATGTGAATAAGAAGGTACTCTAACTGCGTATCATAACTTGTAACTAATTTCTTAATTCCTGAAAATTCATGAGAAAAAACTAAAGACTTTCTTTTGCTCTCAAATATATAGCTTACAAAATATCGTTGCTCATAAATTTCTGAAAATAATGGGGTAGTATTTATTTCATTTTCATATAGCAATTTAAGTTTTTCGTTTTCTATATTTCCAATATACTGTAGCGCATTAGCTTTGGAAACTATTAAATTACAAACAGACAATTTTATTTGCAAATTAAGACCTAATAGGAACGCTTCATACTTTTTTATAAAATTTTCTTTTAATGTATCTTCCAAAAACGATACATCTGTAGGAAATACCTCTACCAACCTTGCATAAAAAGAATTTTTTAATATTATTATTCCTTCCCTAATATCAATAATAGGGAAAAAACTACTTGTGCTCTTCATAAGGGATACTAAAATAATGAAACATAAATGAAAATTTCTTATCTCTAAAAAAGAATTTAATTAAATCAAAAAACCAAATAATAATTAACCTACCTTTGAAATTTTGCTTAAACAAGAAATACATAGAGGCAAGAATGAATGAAATAAAAAAAACTTTTAATTTGAGATTTATATGTATAAATAGAATCAAAAGAATGTTAATAACTATGGATAAAGTAATCCAATAAAAATCATATGATAGTATGATATAGTTGTTCTTCAAACTTTTAAACTTTAATACCTTAACCTTTTTCATTATGTTCTAAAAACTTTTGTGTCGTATTATATATGTTCAATCTCAAACGATCAGATAAGATTTGTACTGGGGTATGTAGACTTCCACTAAAAATAAAAGGTATCAAAGATAGGGCATATAAAGTTAATATACCTAAAATAAACTGAGGTATTCCCGTTATAGAAGTACTATTTACAATAGCAACAAATATAGAAATTCCTATAAGAAATGCAGGTTGAATGAATAAAAGTTCTATAATTTTTAACGTTATAGACCTAAACATTCCCTGAAAAATAGGAAATAAAGAAAAGACTATAAATATTGGAAATAACAATATTAAAATCCAGAGTAATATAAACCTAATAATAAATTCTAAAGAAAAAATAAATAATGCTAAAATTAATGCAATATATAAAATAACCTTTATAATATTTTCAAATAAACCGAATATTGAAAATTGAGTAAAATGACCTAAGATAAGAGTAAATAAATTTCCTGAAGATGATCCTATTAAATTCTCTATTATAAATTTATCTAGAACATTAATAAATGTTATTAGATAGGATAGAATATATGGGGAGAGTAAAATAAAAAAAATTGCAAAAATAGTATTAACCAGTAAGTCATACATAGAGACCCCACCACGACCAACTGATGCCTCACCGATGTATATCATGATACCTATAAAAAGAAGTATGGGTATCAATGATATAGCTATGTACTCTGTACCATCTTTATATTCCCTATATGCAATACCACCAAATTTTGTATTTGGATCTGAGCTACTATTTAGTATATTAGGAGTGAATTCCACAAATTGATTTATAGTAAAGCCAAAAGAACATAAAACATTTTGAATTGAATAAAATATATTGTTTTTACTACAACTTGTACTAAAACGAGTACCATTGCTTCCCTTTGCATAAACAGGGGCAGATATGAAGAATAGTATTGTAAAGATTGTAATAATACTAACTAGGAATAAGCGCATGTAGAAAATGACTAAAATTTTGAGCACCAAATATAATAAAAAGCCCAACTAATACCCATATAATTTTAGTTCCAAGTCTAGATCTTTCCTGTGGGTTATTGGAATACATAATAAATTGTATTCCAAGAAATATAACAATAAGAACTAAGACAGATTGAACAATAGTTATAATTACAGAAGTAATATTTCCAACGAATTGTGATAAATTTGGTACTTGTTCCATATTGGGTACAATATTAAACAAGTATCTACAGTAATGCATTGCCATCCATGGCAAATTTATAAGGGAATTTTACAATGAATATAATAAGTATCCTTAATTGATACAGGAATATGCTCCCCCATATATACCTGATATTCACTTATTTCACCCCTTAGATAGTCAATATTATTTTGTATTGTACTTAGGTCTACACTAACACGAGGATCTAGTAATACTTTCAATTTTAGATCAATTATCCCCTTAGCCGGAAAATTAATAGTATAAAATAACACATAACTCATCGATGATGTAGGAGTGTTTCTTATATTGGCCTTATCTTCTAAAAATTTAACTTGGAATATATTCTCATATATTTTCGAAATATAAAATGAGCCTCCACCTTTTTCATAATTATTCATTTCATCTAAGTATAATTTATCTATCTTACAATTATATTTTTGTATTAGAGTTTTGATTTCGTCTATTAAATAATTTTGCTTTCCAATAATATTTGTTGATGTATAATCAAATATTCCTATGGAATACTTATAATAAAGGCTCAGAAAAGAAGAAATAAATTGATCTAGTATTTCCCGCTTTTCTATAAAAGGAGATAAATCTGTAATTATGTCATTTTTATAATGCTCCCAAACTTTATCTACATTCATATCCAAACGATATTTTAAATCTAGGAAAGAGAGGATACTTAAATTTTTATCTATAAAATCAAGTTCAGGCTTAATTCCTTTCTGTAAAAACCATAAAAGGTCAAAATAATCCCTACCCTTTGGAGAGAGCAAGTTCTTATGACCTCGAAGTCTATTTCTCATAAAGATAGCATTAATTTTGCCAGAAAATAAAATTGAAAGAGGATATGTATTAATAACATAATTTCTAATGGCAATAAATTCAGTACGAGGGTTAGAATATCCTACCTTTTGTAAATCTATCTTTACATATAGTAAATCACTCTCATTTTCACTAGTTATCCCTAATTCATGTAAAATAGGAAATTTTAATGTGATAGTATTGTTATGGTTTGTAATAGAGACATTTAAATTGTCATATGCAAGTTGATTTTTAAACAATAAAATTAAATCTTCCCTTAATAAATTAGGATCAATCTCTCTAGTAGAATCCAAATCAATATCTTCTGATAACCTAGGAAGGTCATAGCATAAACTCAAACAAGTTCCTCCTTTAAAAATCAAATCTTTATATTTTTCTGATGTATAAATAAATTCCAAAACATACCATATTAATTCAACCTTCAAGACATTTCGTATAAACTCCCTCGAGATTGTTTTTTTTTCTTGAATAATATTTCTCAGCTTCTCAATAAACATTTTTCTTCCTTTGTAAAAGTAAATTATATATACCCATCATCCGAATATCTCCCTTAGAATATTTAAGAAATTCCTTCATATCAAGGTCAGAAAATTCTTCTAAATTTAATCTAAAAGAATCTATTTCTAAAACATATTTTTTAAAATAAAAATAATCAAAAAGGGATTTTGCTTTTGTAGCAAAGTACACACCATTTACAAATACATATCCAGTAAACATTTCCTCCTTAATATGACGATAGTAATAAGTACCAAGGTCATTTACATACCTATTTGTTTTTTTTGTTGATACTGAAGTAAAAACATAAACATTTTCAGATAAAATAGAATATTTAGATAGCATATATTCCAAACTTAAATAAGATGGTTTTTTTAGGAAATTAGCAACTCTTTCTCTATATGATAAGATATCGTTATGTTGAACAAAATAACTTGTTGTATACACGCCTTTTTTAAGCTTTATCAAGTTACGATCCTTAACCCTCCTTTTGACAAATTTATATAATGATTGACTAGGCAAAGGGTTAAATTGTCTTAACACCTTCAGATCAAAGAATTCTAATTTATTTAAACCATCTGTCCATTTCACAATATACCCATTATATGGGTTGTTTCGGAAATAGTCAATGTTTGTAAAAAATGGTAACGATATTCTAAGAGACGATATTCTGAGAGTTGGGTTGCACCTGTACATCATTATTATCCTCTGTATTAAACTGAATGTCGCTATTACTATTTAATCCACCAACAGGAGTTTCATTTGCGACAGTATTAGGAACAATACGATCTAAAGATGACTCTTCAGGGTTTTCTCTCATTTTTAAAATCTCTTCAGGGTTTGTAGTGATTAGTTTATGCTCATATTCACTAGACAATACTTGTATAGCAACATGATTTGCACCAACAAAGAATATTCCTTCCCCAATCTCAGCAGAAAGTAGTAAACTCTTTTCTCCCTCTGATAAGAAAAATACTTCCGATAAACGGTCTATTGCCGAAGGAGATTGCCTTAAAAGAATTTGTATAGAAGAGTTAGTGACAACAGCTTTACCATAATCATTTGAAAGAAAGTCATCTACATCTTGAGATACAGTTGTAAGACCTAAGTAGTACTTTCTAGCTCTTTTGGCAACTGCATATACAAATTGAGCACTATCTGGATATTGCATTAGAATCCATGCTTCATCAATGATAAAAATTCTCTTTCTAAGATCTTTTTTTACCCTAGTCCATATAAGATCAAGCATTAAAAACATAGCAATTGGCCGGAGTTCATCAGAAAGATCCCTAATACTAAAAACAATAAAATCATTATCAAGGTTTACAGTTGTATGGGTATCAAATATACCAGAGGCAGAACCTTTAATATACTTTTCAAGCCTTGTAGCTAATTCATGAGCTTCAGGTTCTTCCATAGATTGTAAAACTTTATAAAGGTCTTCCATAAGTGGAGGGTCTTTTACCTGAGTATCAGGGTCAAAAGTAATTCCTTTGTCCCTATAAGTTAATATCAATGCTTTATCTAAAATAGCATCTTCTATACTAGAAAGACCACCATCATTGCCAAGCATCACTTTAAAGAGACCGTGCAAAGATAATATTTTAAATCTAAGTTCATCCTCACCTTCTTCATAAACTCCAGACAAGTCAAAGGGATTTATTTTATCTCTGCCATCCTGAGTAAATGAAATGTAAAGCCCATTAAGAGCCTTGCACAAAGTTTCATACTCATTCTCAGGGTCTATAATTATAATCTGGGTACCAAGCATCAAAGACCTCAAAGCTTCTAGCTTTACAAGATAACTTTTACCTGAACCAGATTTTGCAAAAACAACGGAATTTGCATTCTCAAGGTCAAACCTATCAAAGACAACCAAACTTTTATTAGCCTTATTAATACCATAAAGCACCCCTCTATCAGAAGTAAGTTCTGAGGAGACAAAAGGAAATGTTGTCGCTATTGAAGTAGTATCCATATTATGGGTATAGTAAAGCTTATCGTACCCTTCAGGGAGGGTTGACTGAAAACCACCTTCCATCTGTAAAGTTGTCGGCTTAATTATGAGAGACATTGCCCCCAAAGTTGATTCTAGATTCCTTGATATGTCATCCAAATCTTCTAGGGTATCAGCCCTTACAGTTACATATAGAGCAAAATGAAAGTATCGCTCAGCTCCTTTAGCAAGATTATCCTGTAAATCTTTGGCATCTTCCAATGCGACCTTAACCGTAGGGTCTAACACCTTACCAGACTCCATCATAGTATTAGTTGTAGCCTCAAGCTCAGCAATCTTTTTTCTAAGCTGTCCTAAGACTTCCTTGGCTTCAATAGGATAATAAAACATACTAATGTCTATAGAATGCTCAAATGTAATTAATGGAGATAACCAATTTGGAGTTACATATCTAGGATATGCAAGAGCAAAATATGTCCTGAAAAATTTATCTCCAATCTTAATATTAGAAAAATCAACTTCTATAGAAGGGGGGGCAATAATATCTTTTATGGAATTTATTCCCATTCCAAATAACTCAATTGCAGAATTGGGTGTATTGGGTGTTCCCTGTTGTGATCCTGTAGTATTAGTATTTTCAGGATTAACATCATTTGAGTTAACACTTGCAGCAGGTTTTTTAAAAAAAGATGGTAATTTCATATAGGTTTCATTTGCATAGTAGAAGATACTAAAGGAGCAGTATACTGATTAAAATCCCCCCTTAGCTTATCATTCATAGGATTATATATATTATAAAATAATTTAATTAAATCAGCTGTAGTAAGCTGTTTTGACTTTAACCCCATCCTTGACAGTTGTCTTATAACATGATCCCTACGAGGAAATAATCTTGATTTAGACTGTTCAATAATTCTATCAATATTATTTAATTTAACCTCTTTGCCAAACATTTGCTTTGTAAAAGATGGTTTTTGTGTAGACCACGAAAAAGAAGGAACAACTATATAAAAATGTTTGTCAAGAACGTTATTCTTTACAATTAAATCCTTAACAAATTTTCTATATATATCTATTTGATATTTTACTTTGGGATCTTTTTGTTTCTCCCTAAAATCATCCAAATACTTCAAGTATTTAGAAATATCAATATTCTCAGTATGTACTAAAACTTGAATATAAAAACCCAGAGAATTTAAAAGTCCAGCAAATGCATAAATTTTAGATTCTTGCTCAATCTCAGACAAAAGATAGAAATTAACTGCAGATGTCTCAATAACAAGACAAACATTTCCATTTTTTAAAACAAGCAAATCATCTTTTATTTCCTCTATATCTAAATGAGCTTGAGTAGTTGCAATAATTGGTGTTTTTTTGCTATCCATAAAATATTATATTATAAGTTACTATTTTCCTGCATAACAGGAATAAATATAAAAGGCATTACGACAGATCCAGTTAACTCTATACCTACAGAATTAAATTTGTACCCCTGAGCATTAATTTCTATATTATACCTCCCATTCAAAAGAGCCGTCCTTGTGTAAAACTGTCCTAATTGATTAGATTTTACAGCTCTTATAGGTTTTTGATTTGAATCCTTTATTATCACAACAGCATCAGAAATCAAAGTTCCATCAGAATTTACAATAACTCCCGAAATTACATTAGGGGTTTTTACAAAATCTGGAAGTTTAGATATTAATTCCTGCTGATCAAACGTACCTGACTGGGAAGACATCCTCGATTTTACTTGTTCAATATTACTCTGTAAAGTATAATTTGGTGCTACTCTGGAATTAACTTCATTCATTAATTTAGAATTTTCCATCTCAAGTTGTTTAATTCTCTCCATTATTTTTGAAAGTTCAATATCCCTTGATGAGGTACTGTTATCTAAAGGAGATTGAGAGGCATTAACATTTTGTCCATTAACCAAATTATTACTATGAAAATCTGAATTAGTTGGAGTAACTACAGAATTACTATTAACACTATCCAAATTATTTTTATTGATTTCAGTGTTAATATCCCCAACTTTACTATCTGTTATATTTTGTTGACCACTCTGTTGTGTAAAAGTAGAAGGTGGAGGTATATTGGGACTATAAGAACTGGTATTTTGTACAACAGAAGAAGAAGAGTTACCTATACCAGATAAAGCATTTTCGGAACTATTAGAACCATTACTAGGAACAGGTTCAGTCAATTTAGTATTCGAAGCTTCTGCATTATTAATACCCACTTCAGCTCTATTGTTTTTATCATCAGGAATGGTATTTTGTGCAACAGAAGAAGGAGAGTTACCTATACCAGATAAAGCATTTTCGGAACTATTAGAACCATCACTAGGAACAGGTTCAGTCAATTTAGTATTCGAAACTTCTGCATTATTAATCTCTACTTCTGCTCTATTATTTTTATCAACTGAGTTTCCTGCATTATTATTCTCTGGAGGATTCTGTTGTGGAACTGAAGGCGTGTAAGAAACGGGGTTATTGCTTAACACCGAGGATACAGGAGAAGTAGATATTGTTGCATTAGTATCAATTTTCTCAGTTGTAAGTAATTTATTAATTTTATCAATATTAGCATTAAGGATGCTTTCTTTTAACTCTAATGCACCATCAACATTTGATACATTATTTTTTATAGCTGTATCAAAAGGATTTTGATACAAAAAGGTTGCAATTTCCTTATTAGAAGAAGAAATTGTAGGAGATTTTGGAATATCAAGTACAGCAGGTATACCAGAAGCTTCTCTCATCCATATCCTTTGAGTCGGCTTCTTAATGGTAATTAAAAAATTGGTAATCCATTGATCAAGAGGTCTATCATCAATGGGTATAAAAGCAACCAATACTCCCAAAAGTAAGAATATTCCCGTCAGAGGAATTGTAATATAATTACTAACATGGGCAATAAACATTATAAAACCAATACAAGCAGGGACAGCAATAAAAGCAAATTGCTTCATGGACATATCCCCAATAATCTTGAATTCAACACTCATTATATTTTGAGGAACTGAA
>JAJZLI010000041.1 GCA_021803645.1 bacterium | reverse complement strand
ATTATTAGAAAAAAGATTAAAAATTAATGTTCTTTCTGGAATAAATAAATATGCAGGATATTTAAAAAACATTGAAAACAATATGTTCCTTGAAAAAGAATATAATGAATTTGTAGATAACATCTCCTCTCAAAAGTATGAATGAAGAACAATTTGGTAAGTACTTAAAGGTACTGATGCAAACAAATATATCTGGGCCATTTCAAGATGAAAATAAAAAGACTTTCGATACTGTAATGATGGCTATAAAGGATGAGATCGTTTCCGAGTTAAAATTTATAGAAAACATAGAAGGAAAAGATAGATATGCTATCAAACTAATAGTGTCGCTATATTCAATAGTTAATATATACAATTCAAACTATATTTACCTTGAAAATGAGCTCGAAATAGAAAAAACTTTAAAAACTAATGGAGAAGATTACACAACATTTAAAGTTAGAACTCCAGACATAAATAATCAACCAATATATACAATAGTAAGTTTAGATAAAAATAGGGGACTATTAACATTCCTTGTTGAAAATAATTACGAAGATTTCACCAAAATTATTATATATACAGAGAAAGATGTATTAACGATAGAAATATATTCACAAACAGAAATATTTCAAGATTCTTTTGGGAAACAAATTAAATCTATAAAATTAAAGGAAGGTGAGTTTAAAGAATTTATACAGGAAAACGAGACATTCCTATATAACCACAAAAAGAAGATAGAATTAGATGAAAATATCTAAAATGGGCATTATAAAGCACTTTACAAAGGGAATAATCTTTGATAATATTGCTAAGTATTAATTTAGGAGGTAATAATTATTAACCAACAAGGTAAAATTCATTTCAGATATAGGTATAACGACTATATTACTAGCCCAGAACTAAGAGTTATAGCTGAGGATGGCAAATTTTTGGGTATACTAAAAAGACCAGAGGCACTACAGTTAGCAAAAGAGAAGGAATTAGACTTAATTGAGATTTCTCCAAATGCAAACCCACCTGTAGCAAAAATAATGTCATTCTCTAAGTTCAAGTATGAGCAAAGCAAAAAGGAGAGAGAGGCTAATCAAAAGTCAAAACACAAAGAAATGAAAGAAATGAGATTCAAGCCATTCATTGGGGTGGGTGACTTTAATCATAAGATAAATCAGGTAAGACAATTTTTGGAAGGACAACATGGAGTAAAAATTGTTGTAAAATCAATTGGGAGGAGTACAAGACAGCAGGAACAGGAATTAATTGATAGAATTATTACAAGTATTTCAGACATAGGTGGGGTAGAATCGACTCCACGAAGGGAAGGAAAGACAACAATCTTCCAAATAAGACCAATAAAAAAATGAAAGTAAGAAATAAAAAAATTTTAAAAAAAAGATTTAAAATGACTGCAAAAGGTAAGATAGTACATCAAACCAAGGGGGTTAATCATTTACTATCTAAAAGAGATAGTAGTAGAAAAAATAGGGATAGAAAAAGTAGGGTATTAAGTAAAACATTTGCATCAAAAATAATAAAAGGATTATGAGAGTAAAAAAAGGTTTTGCAAAACACCAAAAACACAATAAAGTACATAAGCTGACTAAAGGTTATAGGATGACAAAAAGTAACCTCATAAAGGTTGCTAAGGAGGCCATACTTCATGCAGGACAGTATAGTTATAATGGAAGGAAAAAGAAGAAAAATGACATGAAGACATTATGGATCATTCGAATCAATGCTGCATTACACGAAAAAAACCTTTCATACTCTAAATTTCAAAAATTGCTCAAAGATAAAAATATACAACTCAACAGGAAAGTTTTATCATATTTTGCTTCAGAACAAAAAGAGGTGTTTGATAAAATTGTTGATAGTATAAAATAAAATGCAAAATCTTACAGAAGAAATACTAAAAGCTACAAAAGAAGCTTTAGATGATATTAGTAGCTGTAGCGATATACAATCATTAAGAAAAATATCTTCAGTATACAAAGGAAAAGAAAGTAAACTATATAAAATTCTCACAGAAATATCTAAACTACAAGGGGATGAAAAGAAATTTATAGGATCTTGTATAAATGAGAGTAAGGAAAAAATAGATAATGTTCTATTACAAAAAGAACAAGAGTTAAAAATATCAGAATACGAAAAAGAAGAATCAGAATACTTAGATATAACACTAAATAAAGAAGACAAAAAACTTGGAAGTACTCATCCAGTAACGCAAATGATACAAAAAATTGTTGATGTTTTTAGTCTATATGGATTTTCTCACGTAACAGATAGGGAAATAGAAACAGATTGGTTTTGTTTCCAAGCTTTAAACATGGATGTAGATCATCCTGCACGAGAAATGCAGGATACATTCTACATAGAAGAAAATCACATACTTCCAAGAACACATACATCGTCTGTACAAATACGTACTATGATCAAAGCAAAACCACCTATAAGAATAATATCGGCGGGAAGAGTATACAGAAATGAAAACCAGGATGCCAGACACTCATTTATGTTTTACCAATATGAAGGATTAATAATTGATAATAATATCTCCATAGCAGACTTAAAAAGTATACTCACTCAGGCTTTAAGAAAAATATTTGAAAACGACAAAATTGATCTTAGGCTAAGACATTCATACTTCCCATATACAGAACCAAGCTTTGAAATAGATGCCACATGTATGTTATGCCAAGGCAAGGGTTGCAAAGTCTGTGATTTTAAAGGTTGGCTAGAACTACTAGGAGCAGGAATGGTACATCCTCAAGTACTGCGTAATGTCAAAATAGACCCTAAAAAATATCAAGGATTTGCATTTGGAGGTGGTCCAGAAAGATTGATTATGATAAAAAATGAAATAAACGATACTAGGTTGTTTTATGAAAATGACCTTAGATTTTTATCTCAATTAAAGAAATTATGAAAATATCATTAAGTTGGATATCAAAGTATACAAAAATTCCAAATACAATTAAAGAAAAATATGATCTTGCAGATAAATTTGCAAGACAAATTGCTGACATTGACGAGATTACTCACTATGGAGAGCATACAAAAGACATTGTAGTAGGAAAAATAATGAAGATACAAAATCACAATAATGCAGACAAATTAAAAATTACTCATATAGATATAGGAGAAAAGGAATACATACAAATAGTTACAGGAGCAACTAATATATATGAAGGGATGCATGTTCCTGTAGCTAAAATAGGTGTAACCCTTCCAAACGGACTTACTATAGAAAAAAGAGACTTAAGGGGAATCCCTTCATATGGAATGCTTTGCTCAGAAAAAGAGCTCATGCTTTCTAATGACCATGAAGGCATCATGGATCTTGGAGACATCAAAGACATTAAAGTAGGGGAGTACTTACTTACATACCTTGAAGACTTAATACTCGATATAGACAATAAGGTTATATCAAACAGAGGAGATTTGTTCTCTCATGAAGGAATAGCCAGAGAAATTGCGGCACTACAAAAAACAGAATATATTAAACCTGAGATAAAAAAAATAAAAATTGAAAGTGAAAAAAACATAGATGTCAAAATAGAATCAAAAAATTTTTGTTTTAGATATACAGGTATTATCATAAAAAATGTCAAAATCAAAGAATCTCCATTAAAAATAAAGAGAGCACTTGAAAGGCTTGGGGTACAAAGCATAAACAACATAGTAGATATAACAAATTACATAATGTTTGATATTGGACAACCACTACATGCATTTGATTTAGACAAAATTGGAGGAGAAGGTACAACAATATTTGTAAGACAAGCAATGGGGGGAGAAAAAATAAAAACATTAGACCAAAAGGAACGAATATTATCACAGGATAACTATCTCATAGCGACTAAAGATAAACCTATTGCCATAGCTGGTGTAATGGGGGGATACGACTCAAGAGTTGATGAAAATACGAAAAATATATTAATAGAATCAGCAACATTTAACCCTAAACTTATACGTAAAAGTTCAAAAGGTATAAACCTAAGAACAGATGCTTCTTTGCGATATGAAAAAAGAGTAGACCCTAATAAAACGAAAAGAGCCCTCATTGAAGCAATAAAAATGATACAAAATGATAATGCAGGAGAAATAGCATCTGACATTGTAGATGTAATTACTATAAAAGATATAACAAAGAGAGATACTTTGTCATTTAGTTTCGATAGAGTAGAAAAAGTTATTGGAATAAAAATTGAAAAGAAAGTGGTACGAGATATATTAGAAAGACTGAACTTTGAAGTTAAAATATCGAAAGATAATATCATTTCCGTAAAAATTCCTACAGAAAGAGATGACATAAAAGAAGATGTAGATTTAATTGAAGATATAGGAAGAATATACGGATATGACAAGATTCCTCTAAAAAACCCTGTTTATGAAATAATACCAAGGAAAGAAGACATATTATATAAAACAAAACAATCAATAAAAACTATAATCTCAGCATGTGGAGGATATGAGATAAAAACATATTCTTTTATCAATGAAGATTTACTAAAAAAAGCAATGCTTGATAATATATCAAAAATTAAAATTATAAACCCAAACTCCGAGGACTATACCACACTAAGAAGCTCATTAATTCCTTCAATATTAAAAACAGTGTCAACAAATCAAAAGAATGCTGATTCTTTCATATTATATGAGATTGCAAATGTATATAAGGAAAGTAAAGGTGAGGAGCTACCTCGGGAGGAGTATGAACTTGTTATAACAGCATATAATAAAAAATCAGAAACATTTTTCAGTGTTAAAAATATAATAGAAGTAATAAAAGAATATCTTCCATTAAAAGGAGAGATAAGCTATCAAGACTTTTTGAAAATGCCATATTTAAAGAATAAAAGCGCAAAAATATATTTTAATGAAGACTACTTTGGTGATATTGGAAATATACATCCAGAAATAAGAGAAAATTTCAATATAAATGGGAACATAACAATATCTAGAATACCTGTGAATAATATAATTAAATATTTAGAACTTTTTCCAAAAATAAAACCTATTTCTAAATACCCAGAGATAAAAATAGACTTAAATATAACTATTGACAATAGCGTTAGTTCAAAATCTATTATAGAGAGTATTTATGATGAAAATTTACGTAGCAAAAACATAGTAGATGTGTACAAGGGGAAACCATTAGAAGAGAACCAGACAGGACTAACAATCAGACTTGTTTTTGAAAACTTTGAAGGAACATTTAAAACAGAAGATATACACTCAAAAATTAACAAAATAAAAGAAAGTATAAATAAAAAATACCCAAATGTATTATTCAGATAAGTGATGAATATTACAATTCCCCAAAGGACCATGTTCTAAATTGAAAGATGGTGACAAAGGGGAGACATCCAGGCAATATGGACAGTAATTATCATTATTTGGAAATTTATTAGCAAGAGAGAAAATTAATTCAATGTTTTCTTCTAAAGGTTTATTTTCATCATATTTTTCATCAAACTCCTTTTCTATTCTATAATCTCTATATGGAGTCAGATGACATATTGCATCAATATACGCATGTTGCTTTTTTAAACCATTTTTGTAAATCTGACCATTCCCTTTTGAACTCCAAACCGGATCTCCTACAATTATTTTATTAACTGGTAAATTGAAAATTAGATCACCTTTAATCGCAGAAACAATATCATAATATCCAAAAGAAAACCCATTAAACTTCCCCAAAACAATAGCTTTGTAATCAACATTTTTATAAGGTTTCAATTGAGAAGAAGCATCATGAATGATCTTACGTAATTTCTTAATAAAATTTTTATTATCTCGAGCTGTAGTTAAAACATGGTTATTATATGAAAGTCCCTTGTCTATAGAAGAAAGACCTAATTCTTTACACTCTACAAGTGTTTTCTTTCCATCTCTGCCAAAAACCAAAAAATCAGGATTAGGACTACCTTTAATCCCTTTATATGGTTCATATTCATATTTTAATTTGTTATGATCTAAATGTAGGGCAAAATACATTTCTGTTTTATTCTCATATCTAGTATCAATCTTACAACTTGTCATTTTATTAACATTATTAAATATTTAATATAATTATATCATTGAGAATTTCGGAATATTTATAATAGATGTGGTATATTTATTGGGAGGTATAACAAAAATAAACAAATTATTAAATTAAAATCGAAAATTGGATATTACATATTTAACTATACATCATAATATAAACAATATATTAGATAGGAATAAAAGGCATTGAACTGATTATCCAGGATTTAGAGTAACTGTAACAGGTATTTTTGATGTCTGAGTAGATCCAGAAGAATCTGTAGCTGTAATTTGAACAGTATAAGAACCAGGGACAGTAGGAACAGAGAAATTAATATTAAATAGAGGATTATTATTTATAGTATCAGTATCCTGTTGCAACCCATTATTTACAACATTGCCAGAACTATCAAGTAAAGAAATTACAATTGAAGATATATTATTTGAAGAGGATGCTGATCCAGAGACATTAATACTACCCTGAGGAGTACCAGCGCTATATGTCTGGTTGCTTGTAGGACTTGTTACTGAAATAGAAACTCCATAACCAGTACAATATTGAGTAGGAGGATTATACTGGGGACCTGCAGTTTTTTCCCAAGCATCAAGAGCTGGTTGGAAAATAGGGGAGTACTCTTTTAATTGTATATATGTTGCTTCATGATAATCTCCTGCTGCAATCTGTGAAGGAGTAGCTAATTCTGAAGGATTTTGATCACAAACCTTATACTGTATATTTTCATTATCAGGTTGAGGAAGTTGACCCTGAGCAAAATATCCTAAGGTTTTTTGACAAGGAGTTGTAGGAGATGCAAGTAGCCCATCATCTGTACATACATATGCAGTAACAATACCAGGAGGGCGAGTAAATGTCTCTTTAGGAAACATAGGTAAAACTTCTTCCATGTATGCATTCCAGAATGGAGCAAGGTCTTCTCCCCATGAGTTATATGTTGTTGGAGCATTATTATCATTTCCTGCCCACATTCCGGTTGCAAGAGTAGGAGTATATCCCATTAATACAAGGTCTTTATTCTCATTAGTAGTACCAGTCTTAGCACCAATTCCATTTGCATACCCATCATAAATTGGAGATGGGGAATAGTAAAGAGTAGGATAACCTTCTAGTATAGTATCCATAAGATATGTATACCTGCGATCAATAATCCTTGTACCTTGAGGGTTATACTGATAGATTACCTTCCCCTGAGGATTTACAATTTTTAAAATTGCAGTAGTTGGATATTTAACACCTCCATTAGCAAGAATACCATAAGCTTCAGTATGCTGTAGAAGGGTAGTATCGGCAGCCCCAATAGCGATAGAGAGATCATTTTGATAAGAAGAGAGACCTGTATAACCAAATTTATGCAGTTCATCTATAAAATTAGAAACTCCAAGTGCATATAGAGTTTTGACTGCAGGAACATTCCTTGACCCTCTGATAGCCACAGAAATATCTTCTGGACCCTCAAATGTATTATTCCAATCAGTAGGGGCATAACCATTAATATCAATTGGTAAATCAGGCATCAAAGTAGTAGGAGCAAATCCTAAATCCTGAAAAGCCGTCATATATAAAAAGGGTTTTATAGATGAACCTGGCTGTCTTTCTGCCAATGCTGCATTATAATATCCATCCATTTGACCATCATACAAAGAAACACCATACTTGTAAGAACCAACCATAGAGAGAATTTCACCATTGTTTGGATCAACAGAAACCAATGCAGCATTATGTGCATTGAGCCCATTATTTATGAGATAGTTAACAGCGTTAGTTACTGTATTCTCTGCATCTTGCTCAATTTGCCAATTTAATGTTGTGTATACTTTCCACCCACTGTTATCAACAGTACTTACACCATATTTCTGTTCTAGTAAGTTTTTGACATAGTATACAAACCAAGGAGCCTTTATATTATTTGATAAACTAGCTGTGTTATATTGCATATTAGCAACTTCTTTTTTAGCAAGAGCAATTTGGGATGCAGTAACCCCAGTTTCACTACTATCAGCAAGCATTTGGTCAAGAACATAATCAGCCCTAGGAACCATAGCTTGAGGATCAGTTCCAAACAATGGAGAGTAGTATGAAGGAGCTTGAATCATACCAGCAAGTATTGCTGATTGTGCAAGATCAAGTTGCTTTGGAGAAATACCAAAGTATGTATGAGCAGCAACATCTACCCCATATACATCACCTCCAAAAGGAAGTTCATTTAAATATGCCTGTAAGACCTGTTTCTTTGAATATCTTTGAGATACTTCTACCGTTAATATTAACTCTTCTATTTTTCTAGAAATAGTTCTTTGGTCAGTTAGAACAGACAATTTTACTAGCTCTTGGGTAATAGTACTACCTCCCTGTAGTCCACTCTCATGCAATATATAATCATGAATAAATGCCCGAATAATACCTCTAATAGATATACCCAAAGGCTCATGATAAAAATTTTTGTCTTCTGCTGCAATTACTGCCCACTGCATATATGGAGACACATCACTAAGATCTACAGAATCTCTATTCTGAGCACCATGAAAAGTACCCAATAGAACTCCCGAGCTAGAATATATGCTTAAAGATTGCTGGTATTTTTGAGTAAATGGAGCACCAGGAGAAGGTAAATTTTTAGAATATATAAAGACAAGAACTGTTAAGCCTATAGCACCAA
>JAJZLI010000010.1 GCA_021803645.1 bacterium | reverse complement strand
ACCTTCAAAAGCTTTCACATCAGTTTTAACCAAAATATAATCTTGTTTAATTTTTTTATCACCATTTACAATAACTTTAATCTGGTTATGCGAATTTTCAATAGAAACAACACCATCAATATCAGAGACCCTAGCTTCTCCCTTTGGAATCCTTGCTTCAAGCAATTCCTCAATTCTGGGATATCCTTGTGTCATATCTACACCCCCAACAATACCAGAGACATGCTTTGAGTTTAATGTTAACTGCATACCCTTTTGCCCTAAGGACTGAGCAGCTATAACACCTACAGCAGTCCCAATAGAAACAATTTTTGGTTCAGACATGCTAAACCCATAACACATAGAACAAAGGCCATATTGTGCTCCACATGTCAGTGGGGTCCTAACGAAAATTGAAGTGACCTCTGGATTCTCAAAAATTTCCTTTGCTATCTTTCTATCAATAATGGTATTTGCTTCAAATAAAGTACCTCCCTTTACCTTCAGATCTTTAGCAAGAACTCTACCATAAATACGATCTTCAAAAGGTAATTTTCTCTTATCATTTTTTGAAACTTCGTAACCATCCCCAAAGTTTTTACAATCTTCTTCCCTGATTATTACATCATGAGCAACATCTACCATTCTCCTTGTAAGGTATCCTGTATCTGAGGTTTTCAAAGCAACATCAGCTAAACCCTTTCTTGAAGACCTAGCCTCTACCAAATATTCAAAAGCACTAAGACCTTCAGCATAATTGGACTTAATAGGAAGCTCGACAATATTACTATTAGGATCAACAACTAAACCTTTCATTCCAACAATTTGCTTCAATTGATCAATGTTTGCACCCATAAATTTATTTAATACCATAGCCTTTAAAGGATTAGTATCACTTAAATTCTTCAAAGAAGCTTCTGCTATATTATTAGTAACTTCATTCCAAATTATATTTGAAAGTTGTACTTTTTCTTTTTTAGTAATAAGACCTTCGTTATAACTTTCTGTTAAGTTAATAATTTTATCATCAGCTGCTGATATTAACTTATCTTTATCTGAAAGAAATTCGCAATCAGACATTGCAATAGAAAGATCAGAAACTGTTGCATATTTAAAGCCTAAATACTTTAAACCATCTAAAACACTTAGTGTAGCAGTATTACCAACTTTTTCAACAGAAGTAACTATGATTTTTGTAATTAATGCTTGACTTGCAACTTCATTGATAAACCACAAATCTTTAGGAAGAACTTCATTAAACATAATTCTCCCTACAGTTGTCTCTATAATTTCAGAATTATACCTAACCTTAATTAAGTCTCTAAAATGAATATATCCTTTTTCACACGCCGATATAGCATCCTGAAAAGAATCAAATACACATTTATCATACTTAACACCAGATAATGAAGTTAAATAATAACAACCATAAATCATGTCCTTCTGTAAAGTTACAACAGGTGAAGAATCTGCACTTAAGAACAGGTTATTTTCAACCATAATTAAGTTTTTAGCTTCCTCTACAGCTTCGTCAGACAAAGGGACATGAACAGCCATTTGATCTCCATCAAAATCAGCATTAAAACCTGTACATACTAAAGGGTGCAGTTGTATAGCATTGCCATCTATTAATACAGGGAAAAATGCCTGAATACCTTGCTTGTGTAAAGTTGGAGCTCTATTTAATAGAACTGGCCTGTTTTGAATCACTTCTTCTAAAATATCCCATACTTCAACAGGAGAACTCTCAAATAAAACCTTTGCACTTTTAATATTAGTAGCTAATCCTCTTGCAAGTATTTCCTTTATAACAAAGGGTCTAAACAATTCCAATGCCATTTTTTTAGGAAGACCACACTGGTGTAGATTAAGATTCGGACCAGAAACAATAACTGCTCTACCTGAATAATCTACTCTCTTACCTAATAAATTTTCTCTAAACCTACCATGCTTTCCTCTGATGTTATCTGATAAAGATTTCAAAGGAACTCCTCTTGAATCCACAACAGGAGGAGATGACCTATGACTATTATCAAATAAAGTATCTACACTTTCTTGTAGCATTCTTTTTTCATTCCTCAATATAACATCAGGAGCACCTAAATCAATCAGTTTCTTTAATCTATTATTTCTATTAATCACTCTTCTATACAAATCATTCAAATCTGATGTAGCAAACCTACCACCTGAAAGTTGGATAATAGGTCTTAAATCTGGAGGTATAACAGGAATGACATCCAATACCATCCACTCTGGCTTCATATTGTTCTTTCTTAATCCTTCCACAATTTTCAATCTTTGAATAACCTTTACCCTTTTTTGAACAGATTTAGCATTAATATCTTTATATAATTGAGTAGATAAATCATCTAAATCTAACCTTTTAAGCATAGTTCTAATAGCTTCAGCACCTATTGAAAGCTTGAAAAAATCAAAGCCATTTTCAAATAAATTGTTGCATTCTTCTTCTGATATAACCTCACCAGGAACAACCCTTTTAACTAAATCAAACAATTCATTGTTATATCTTTCTATATCAGCATATTTCAATAATTCTTCTTCCTTCAGTTTTGCCATTTTTTGGCGATATTCAAAGTTAATCTTTTCAATATTTAATTGAGAAGATTCAGATTTTCCAGATTGAGAATCTTCCTTAACAAAGGCATTAACCTTATCCTTATTCTCTTTTGTTAAAACAGAAATTTTTTCATCTAATGCTTTTTTGTATACATCGTTTGACTTAGCAATCTTTTCTTTAACCAATTCAATTGCCTTTTTCTTTGCCTCCTCATCAATATCAGTAACCATATACCTTGAAAAGTAAATCACATTTGCAATCTTTTTCTGGGGAATATCAAGTAACAAAGCTAATTTATTAGGGACTTCATGAACAAACCAAATATGAGTCACAGGTGACGCTAATTTTATATGCCCCATCCTTTCTCTACGTACACTCCTAGTAGTTACCTCAACTCCACATTTATCACAAATTATCCCCTTATATCTAATTTTCTTATATTTACCACAATAACATTCGTAATTTTTAGTTGGACCAAAGATCTTTTCACACATTAAACCATCAACTTCTGATCTTTGAGTTCGATAATTAATAGTCTCTGCCTTTTTAACTTCACCATGAGACCAACTTAATATCTGATCAGGAGATGCTAATGAAATTTTTAATGCTTTAAAATCTTTTATAATCATATAAATTGAAATTATCTAAAATTATTCTTTAACTTCTACTACTTCATCTGGAGAATCTACAGGTAAAGAATCTTCATCTTCACCAGATATAGCCTCTTCTTCAGCATATAAAGACACATCTTCAGGTAAAACATCTGCAACTTTATCTTCTTCTACAGTAGATTCAGGTTGCACAATAACTTCAATAGGCTCTACATTCAAACATAAAGACTTCAACTCCGAAAGCAAAACCTTAAAACTCTCAGGAATACCCACTATCTGTATAGGTTTACCGTGTATGATAGATTTATAAGCTTCAGATCTCCCCACAATATCATCTGACTTTATTGACAACATTTCTTGTAACACACTTGCAGCACCATAAGCTTCTAGCGCCCATACTTCCATTTCTCCTAATCTTTGACCTCCCATATTTGCTCTTCCTCCAAGAGGTTGTTGATTGACAACAGTATAGTTACCAGTAGACCTTGCATGAATCTTAGTATCAGCAAGATGGTCAAGTACCAAGATATACCTAGGTCCAACAACTATTTTATTTTCAAAAACTTCTCCATTCCTTCCATCATTTAATGTTTTTTTATCAGAAGCACCCTCAAACCCAGCTTCATGTATTAATTGAGCCTCTTTTTCTGCATTGATTTTTGAAAATATAGGAAATGCAAAATTTACATTTAATTTTTGAGCAAGATTTGCATAATGTACTTCCTGCAATTGCCCTAAATTCAGCCTTTTAGTTACACTAGTAGGAGAAATAATAACATCTACAGGAGTACCATCTTCGAGATAAGGCATATCCTCAACAGGAACCACCCTAGAAATTACACCCTTATCTCCATATCTTCCAGCCAACTTGTCCCCTACTCCAATTTTATGAGTTCTAGCTACCCAAACTTTTACTTGCTTTATAACTCCAGGCAATAACTTATTAGAATCATCTTCTCTTGATAAAACTTCCACATCAATTACGATACCACTTTCACCATTTGGAACCCTAAGGGAATTATCCCTAACATCTCTTGCCATATCACCAAATATAGCTCTTAACAGTTTCTCTTCTGGAGTAAGCTCAACTTCTCCTTTAGGAACAACAATACCAACTAATATGTCATTAGAATTTACATATGAACCAACACTAACTATACCATCCTCATCTAGGTTCTTTAATGAAGATAATGAAACATTCGGAATATCTTTTGTACTAAGTTCATCTCCCAACCTAGTCTCTTTAATATCCCTTGTATAACATGAGACATGAATTGATGTAAAAATATCTTCTTTTACAAGTCTTTCTGATATAACTATTCCATCTTCATAATTAAAACCATCATACATCATATAAGCTACGACAACATTCCTACCTAATGCTAATTCTCCATTTTGTACACTAGGACCATCAACTAAGACATCTCCTTTCTTTATATTGTCTCCCTTTTTAACAATAACATTCTGGGTAAATGCCGTTTTCTGGTTTGTAGGCAAAAATTTTTCAACAAGATAAGTCTCATCTCCAAAATCCTTATATGCAACAATGATCTTTCGAGCATCTGCATATTTTATGACTCCATCACCCTTAGCAATTAAACACCTATTTGAGTTTCTTGCTATAAGTTTCTCCAAACCAGTTCCAATAATTGGAGCTTCAGTTTTTACCAAAGGAACAGATTGTTTTTGCATGTTTGATCCCATTAGTGTTCTATCTGCTTTATTACTTGAAGCAAATGGTATTAAGTTTAATGAAACTCCTCCAATCTGAGTAGTAGAAACTTCAATATAATCAACAAAATCCACCTCCCCGAGAGAATAATCTCCTTTAGACCTTAATTGCACTAAATTCTCTAATATATTCCCATGCTCATCAATTACTGTATTTAAGCTAGCTATTGATAAATTATATTCCTCTTCAGCATCAAAATATTCCACATCATCAGATAAATACGTAAAGACAGGAATATCTTCAACTTTATTTTTCTTTATATCATCAAGCAACTTTCCATGGATGAGATCACCTTTTAGGTAATTCTTTCCACCAACCTTCAGATTTTCTCTTAACTTTCTATTTTCCAAATACTTACTATCGTGAGATACTAAATGTAACAATTTCCTGTAAGGAGCCTCAATAAAACCATAATCATTAATACGAGAATATACAGATAAATGGTTTACAATTCCAATATGAGGACCTTCCGGTGTTTCTACTGGACACAATCTAGAGTATTGAGAATAATGCATATCTCTAACTGAGAAGGTTGCACTCTCTTTTGTTAATCCACCTGGTCCACCTGCAGTAACTCTTCTCTTATTACTAATCTCACTTAATATGTTATCCTGATCCATCAATGTAGAAACAGAACTGCTACCAAAAAATTCATTTATAACAGCTACAAATGGCTTAGCACTAACAAGCATAGAAGGTGTTAATACTTCATCAGCAGAAATTATACTCATTCTATCTTTTATAATCTTTTCAACTCGTCTAACACCCACCCTAATATAATCGCCAAGCAATTCACCTACACTCTTTACTCTCCTATTACTTAATGAATCCACATCATCAGGCATAAATTGACCATTATTTACAGCAATTAACCTTCGTATAATTGCCACGATATCTTCTTTTGTTAGAACACAATTAGAAAGGTCAATATCCAAACCAAGTTTTTTATTTAATTTATATCTCCCTGTCATACCCAAATATAACTTTCTAGAACTAAAAAGCATACTATTTAAGTAAGACAATGCATTTTCATAAGTAATAGAAATATCTGGCCTTAATTTTTTATAAATATCTAAAACTGCTTCATTTTGATTATGACTAGAATCCTTTGATAAGGTTGAGTCAATATATCGAATTTCATTATTAACATCTACGTCTGAAAATAGATTCAATATTTCAGAATTTGAAGAATACCCTAAGGCACGAAGCAATGTTGTAATTAAAATTTTAGGTTTTTTAGGAGCGAGCTTAACTGAAATTGTATTGTGCTTACTCACTTCAAAAGTCAACCAAGGACCACGAGAAGTTACCAGTTTCGCATAATAAACAGATTCATTAAAAGACTTTTTATCCCCTTCAATAAATAAGACACCCTCAGACCTGACTATTTGATGAATAACCACTCTTTCATGACCATTAATAATGAAACTTCCACTATTAGTCATAACAGGAAGATCAGCAACAAAAATTTCTTGATTTTTAACTTCTCCAGAAATCTTGTTCGTTAGAGAAACATTGAAATATAGGGGTCTATCATAACTCAAACCCTTTCTGATTGCATCTTTTACTGACCTACTAACTTCACCAAAACGATAATCAAGAAATTCTAATATCCATAAATTTCCAGTATTATCTAAAACAGGATTAATCTCATCAAAAAGTTCTCTTATATTTTCATTAAGAAACCTTTCATAAGATTTTAACTGCGATTCTATTAAATTAGGATACTCAAAAAGCTTATTATGTAAAGAAGATATACTTAAATCAATACGGTCTTTCATCTCTATAATTAATTAAATAAAATGCAAACAAAAATAACCTCCCTTAGAGGTTAAAAACCCATGAGATATTTCTATTTCCAATAACTCTTCATCAAGAAATACTTATACCCTTATACCCTTATTTGAGTATATACCACATATAATATACAGATGTCAATACTGTGTCTGGTTATCACATGGCTTAGATGTAAAATTAGGGGTCACACATACATACTTAGCATTATTTTCAACTGTAGATAGGTTATTTAAATATAAATCAGAATTAAAATTACCTAATGCACCACCACCCACTCCAGGGATACTAGGTATCTTTACCGTTGATAAATACAATGAAAAGACAATCCACAACAAAAAAACCACAAATGTTAAAATTATTAAACTTAAATATTTTTTCATAATATTAATAAAACACTATTGCATTAATATTAACATTAACATCAGAAGAATCCAAAGGAACAGTATTTACATTACTGGATGAAGACATTACTGAAGTTTGAACATTATAAATAAAAATTCTTTGAGGATACGAATCAAGAGTTGCAATAGACTGTAATACCCCAGCAAAACTACCGTGCAAAGAAAGATTAACAGAAAAACTAGAAGATAAAGAACCTGAAAGCGTGGTCTGTAATTGAGAAGGTATTGAATTTGAAAAAGAAACAGAATCCAAATAAACCCCATTATTTACCAAAATCTGATAAATATTTCCAAACACAAACCCAGTATTTTGACTACCGGGAAGGGCTAAAGCAACATCATTTAAATTTGAAGTAACATCTTTATTGTATTCACTATAAGTAGAATCAATAACACCAATTCTATTTTGAACTTGCAAATTAAGGGAATCTAATGTTTTAATAGATTTGTTTTCAACAATTAAATCTTTGACTAAAGGAAAAACAACCACAACAAGAAAAAAACCAATCACAATTATACTGAAACCCAAATAATATGCAAACTTATATCTTCTGTCTCCAAAACTTCTTAAAAATAATTCTTTTTCTTTATTAAAGTCAAATTTCATAATACATTATTTATTTATAATAAATTGGTTTTTACATCTGCAGTCAGTGAATAATTAATATCATTATTTCCTACCAAACTAGAATTGCTCAGCTGAGGTATTTCCACTGAGGAAAAATATTTTGAATCACTGACAAAATTATTGTTTAAATCTTGTAGTGCCTGATAAGTCTGAGCCGTTCCAGAAATACTAATAGAAGAATTTGAAAAATCAACCTCATTAACATAAACATTATTAGGAATTAATTTGTTAATTTCTGACAAAATAACTTGAGGATGATAACTAATACTCTGTAAAGTAGCAATAGACTGCATATTTGTTTGATATTTTTCTAATAACTGTACCTTGTTAGTCATCACTGGTGAATTTAATTTTTGAGTTAATGACTTATATTCACCATATGCAACAGCATATGTTTGGTCCGTAATAAACTTTATAATAAATAATAATATAACAACAAATTCTATGGCAAATATAATGTACTTACCATAAGAGAATACCCAATTATAAAAAATATCAAAGGTAGACTCTGGGGGTCTTAAAGTATTCAACAAATTAATATCAGATTTATGATGTTTATGTTGCATAGTCATATACCATCTTTAATATTGAAACAATATCACAAATTTGATATAATATCAAAACAGCATTTGTTTGCTCTTTTTATACAATTTAGGGGATGATCGGTATTGACAGAGGTCTCATTGCATATATAGCAAGTAAAGTTTTGAAATCTTTTTAAAATTTCAAAAAAATAAATGCAAATAAAGTTAAAAACTTTGTTTCAAATGCAGTTGCACAAATAAGAACAACTTTATTCAGTCAACCTGCATTAAATCTAAATATTGCTTAAACAATAGTTAGACTCATAAATATCAAGCGCTTGAGTAGATATTATTGAGAAAAACCTATCAAGCTATCAATCTAAAAAAATTAAATGTTTTCATATTAGATGATAAAAATATAAAACATTCTAAATATTTGTTTTTACTAATTTTTATATAAATATTTAGGAGCTTTAAAT
>JAJZLI010000063.1 GCA_021803645.1 bacterium | reverse complement strand
TTCTTTGCATAGAATTTTATCAAGCATATCATCAGCAAATATTATAACTTATTAATAAAAAATGAGCGTGTGTTATAAATCTTGCGAAAATATTTAGTTTTAGTTATGTTTAATATGTTATGAATATAAAATAATTAGATATATTTCAAAAAGTATATGAAACATATTATAACCTGCATCCAAGTTATATGGGTTTACCAAAATTTAAGTATTACTATCTTCATAGAGAATGGTTTTTCCCTAATCATATAGATATCGCTCTTGAAAACATCAAAGATTTTCATAAAAGATTTTATCCTAAATCTGATCTTTCCATATCTCTATATGCAGGGTTATTACATGATGCAGGACTTGTATATAAAAGGACAGAATCAGACTCTACGGGACATGAAAATAGGAGTAGTGAGTATGTCAGGTATTTACTCCCTAAATTTGGTTTATCAATAAATTTTATTAATTCTGTCTGTATTGCAATAGAGTCAACAGATAGCAATAGTATGCCAACAAATGAAGAATCTTTTCTTGTGAGAAATGCTGATGCATACTCACATTTAATATCAATACATTTTTTTGCAAAATCTTATTTTGCAGAGGATATTGAGACTTTTATAGATTGGTTTACTAAAAAAATTGAATCTACATTCAATAAACTTACAATACCAGACCTGATAACAGAAGTAACTCCAATGATAGAAAGTTATAGGAGGATGATTAATTTGTATAATAAAAATAAAAGTAGGTCTTCTGTTTTCAATAATTCATTATAAAAATTGTATGTATTTATAAATATATGAACATATTCCTCCTATGGTAGTTTATCTAAATATTATAGAGAAAGATTTTATATTAATAAAAATATGTTTAACCTTTACTATTAAGTATACAAAAGTATTTCAGTATGTACTACAATAACCTTCTAAAGATTTCGTTAAATTACAAAAACTTCGATGTTGGAATTACTGGACTTGAACCAGCGATCTCTTACTCCCAAAACAAGCATTCTAAGTCAAATGAACTATACCCTTGATTTTAAGTTTTATATATTGAGGGGGGTGAAGGGGTGAAACTTAAATCCAGTGGAATTTTCTAATAGATTTTAATTCTGTTTCGTATACCGATTCCATTACCCCAGCAAATTTCCTTAATATTTTGTAAATTAAACTTATGTGGATAATTTGACAAAAACCATACCCATATGATAGAACTCTGCCTATCATGTTAGATGAATCGGATAAGATAGAGAGGGGTTCAGAACGTATAAACCCAGAAACACTAAGAAAACTTATATTGATTTCTACACAAATTTTAGGTATTGACCCTTCTTTTCCTATAAAACAAAGGTCTATTTTAAATTCTGATCTCCATATATCTAGTTATGAAAATGCAGAAGGTAGCCTACAAGGAATGATTCTAATTTGTTTCCCTCCAGATGAGATGGATTTTTTTAAACTTTATATGATTTTTGAAGATAATATACTTTCACACTATGTTTCCATTGAAGACTTAAAATGCGGCCATGATAGGGTTGTACAGATTGTAGATGAACAAAAAAGTTTGGGGCTTTCAAGGATTAATGAAATTGATGCTCAAGAGTTATTTACTCAACTAGTATTATTTTATGAACATATGATAGATAGTAATGATGGTGAAGGCCCATTTGGTTTAAAACATGATTGTTGAGTTGTTAGAGGTAAAAAATAAATTGAATATATCTCCTCATAACGAGAATGAATACTAATTTACAAAGATTAATGTAATATATATTTATGAACTAATACGGATATATAAAAAATTTCACTTAGTTTTGTGTCTTTTGTATTTTGCATCAATAGCCTCATGTATACTACTAAATCCTACTCTTTTAGCAACCTTTTCTATTGAATTAATATTTTGATATAGGTTAGGTGGTAGTTTGCAAATGGTAAATGTTTTATATTCAGTAAAATATACTTAAACTTTACGTTTAAGGACAGCTAAGTTTGGTCATACAATCTGAAACACGATTTGGTTTGTTCATAAAAGGGACAAGAAACTCAAAAGTATCAAATGGTCGCAATTACTGAATGAAGCGCGAACCTTTTTTGAACAGAAAATACTTGATTAGCTCCGCTCTGTGTTTCCGCCCGCCCGCCAAATTTTTCTTAAAAGGAATTGTAAAATGTTCTTATTGTAATTCTACTATGTATGTTGGTCCTTCAAGAAGGAGGGGTGGCAATAGATATCTATACTATCGATGTAGTAATAAAGGATGTACTAGGGATAAAAAAAGTATTAGAGCAAAGGTCATATTTGATTATATCTATGATTTTTTAGAAAAAGGCTTAAATTTTACAGAGAAAGAATATAATAAGTTTTATGCTGATATAGAAAAAATGCATGAAAATAGATTAGATAAATTCAAAATAGAATTACATAGTAGACAATCTTCTTTATCAAATGTTACTAAAAAGATAAGAGATATAGCTGAAAAGCTTATAGATATAGATAAGACATCTGTTGTTTGGACTGTAAATAGTGATAAGATATTGAAGCTTCAAGAAGAAGAAGAGAATCAAAAAAATGAAATAAAAAAATTACAAGAAAAAATATCTAAAAATGAAGTAATACGGATAAGTTTAGATGAGTTTTTGAACACATCTAAAAACGCTTCATTAATAGTAAAAAGGGGAAATGCAGTACAAAAGGATATAATCTGTAGAAATATCTTTTTGAACATATTTGTAGGGGTAGATGAAATAGTGTCAGTAAAGCTCAAAGAACCATTTAATACACTATTAAAAGAGAGGGTTGTAAATTTAAATCGGGATGACTGGACTTGAACCAGCGACCTCTTGCTCCCAAAGCAAGCATTCTAAGCCAACTGAACTACATCCCGAATTTTAAGTGTATATACTGAGGGTGGGACTTGAACCCACATGGATTGCTCCAACGGATTTTAAGTCCGTCGCGTATACCGATTCCGCCACCCCAGCAATTTTCCTTATGATTATATGATATACCTAATGTTTTGTAAATTAAATTTATGTGGATAACTTTACGGAAATCATGTCCATATGATAAAATGCTCCCATCATGATAGATGAATCAGATAGGCGAGGATTTGGCCCAGAAAGCATAAATCCAGAAACTCTAAAAAAAATTTTAGGGATTTCTACCCAAATTTTAGGTGTTGACCCTTCTTTAGAAGAAAAAGCTAGGTTTTCGAACGATGAGATCTTTGTATCATGTAGTAATGACGGTAATATTAATGAAGGTAAGATTTCAATTACATTTCCACCGGATGAGGAAAAATTTATGGACAGTTATATTGTTTCTAAAGATGGAATATCGTTCTTCCGTGTTAATGGGGTAGATTTGATATTTGATCCTGATAGGTTGTATAAGGTTATGGTGGAACAAGAAATCTTAGGACTTTCGAGGTGTGATGAAAATAATGCTCAAGAGTTGCTTTCTCGACTAGAATTAGTATATAAACATATCTTAAATGACAATCATGTGGAAGATCCACTGATTCGAGATCAAAGTATTCAATCTATTGAAAGGGATGAATGTTCTTGGGGCACTGTTTATACTATACAACTAGTTAATGGACAAATTTTAGTTGTAAATGTAGTGAAAAGTAAAAATCCCTACACAAGAACAGGAAGGTGACATAATGGGTAGGTTGCTGGGAAAAATTAAGGGACAAGAAAATAAATGGAATATTATATTTACTGAGGGTGGAATACCTCGAGAAACTCTTTTATCTAAAAAACAATCATTAGGGGGCTCTGATGTATTGGAATTGCCAAACATTATCGGTATGTCAAGAAGGAAATTTAAATCATTAGTAGAATATGAAGGTTTATCAGGGATAGCAATTGTTCAATTAAACATTTTACATATGTTAAGTAGTTTAGGCCAGATGAAGGCTCAGTCCCCGATTCGTTATAATTGCATTACGGGAGGAGGAACTACCGAAGGGGTCTCAGATTATGTACAATTAAGAATACAACAGTTATTCCCGGGCACTTTAACAGAACAGGATATAAAAAAGTTTTTAACAAAAGTCGCAAGTTCCCCTGATGCTTTAAAGTCATGGATGACACAAGGAGAAATGGTGTATAAGAGGATACATGATATAAATGCTATTATCATCCAATTTATCTATGGTGCTGTTGTTAGTGAGGGACAAAATGTTTATCTTATTGCCCCTGAGAGTGATTTACATGGTTTGCTTTCAATGTTTAATGGTGGAAACACAAATGGCATTCCCCTATCTTTTATAAATCCCGAGTTTATAGACCTTGTATCATCATAAGGTTAAACCGATATCTTGTATACACATATGTTATATATTTGAATCTTTTATTTAATTAGTATATTATTGTAAAATCTTTAATATATGAAAAAATCATCGCCATTAAACAATGTATTACAATTCTTTCTTGTTGATTTTCTCGAAACAGTAGTAATTACTGTTGCAATTGCTGTTGTAATATATATATTTATTGCAGCTCCTAAGGTTGTAGATGGTGATTCTATGATGCCAAATTTTGTAAATGGAGAGTATCTTTTAATTAACAAGCTTGCTCTTACTTATTCAAAACCTAAAAGGGGAGATGTGATTGTTTTTCAATTCTCTCCAACAGAAGAATACATTAAACGAATTATTGGTGTTCCTGGAGATACCTTAGAACTTGAGAATGGATATGTATATATTGATGGTAGATTTTTAAATGAGAGTGCATATCTAGGGAAAAATGTAAGAACATATGGTATGGCATATCTGGCTAATAATGTTCCAATACAAATTCCCAAAAATGAATATTTTGTAATGGGAGATAATAGGGAAAATAGTTCAGATTCACGAGAATGGGGTCTTGTGAATGCATCACAAATAAAGGGTATAGTGTGGTTTGTTTTCTGGCCTTTGAATAAGTTTGGTTTTTATCCTACTGTATCATATACAGTTTCTGGTAGCGTGATTAACAGTAAATTGAATTGAAATATCCTTTCAAGTCTTGTAACATAATTTATAGTAAATGATTATAACAATAGCAAATCAAAAAGGAGGAGTTGGAAAGACTACTTCTGTTTTAAATATTGGAGTATATTTAGCCTCTTTAGGTAAGAAAGTATTGCTTTTAGATCTAGATCCTCAAGGTAATTTAACCTCTGGATTAGGTATTCGTTTAAAAAAAGAAAATGGTGATAAGCTTCCCTCTATTTATGATGTTCTTATTGGTAAACAAAAAGTAACAGAAGTTTTTCTTTTAACAAATGTTGAAAATTTGTATATTATTCCTGCTAATATATCACTTGCCGGTGCTGAAATTGAACTTGTAAATCAAATATCAAGAGAATCAAAATTAAAAGGTGTACTTTCTGAAATCAAAGATCAGTATGATTATATTATTATTGATTCTCCTCCTTCTTTGGGGCTTTTAACTATTAATGCACTAGTTGCATCTGATAAAGTTATTGTTCCTGTGCAATGTGAATATTATGCACTTGAAGGTATATCACAACTTCTCGATACAATTAAACTTGTAAAAGATTCCCTAAACCCAAAGTTAGATTTTGATGGTATAGTTCTTACTATGTATGATTCTAGGACAAAATTATCTGAATCCGTAGCAACTGATGTAAAAAACTTCTTCCCAAATCAAACTTTTAAAAGTATAATACCAAGAAATGTTAAATTGTCTGAAGCACCTTCATTTGGAAAATCAATAAAGGAGTATGATGATAACTCGACAGGTGCTAATGCATATAAGGAACTAGTGGAAGAGTTTGTATCAAAATATGGCTAAAGAAATAAAATTAGGAAAGGGGCTTGAAGCCCTATTAAAAGAGGATAAAATAAACTTTACTGGATATAAAGAGGTTCATGTTGATAGTATTGTAGCAAATCCATATCAGCCAAGGGTTAATGTTGATGGTGAAATTGAAAGTTTAGTTAATTCAATTAAGGAAGTTGGCGTTCTTTCTCCTCTTATTGTTTCTGAAATTCCAGGAGGTAAGTATCAGCTTGTTGCAGGAGAGAGAAGATTGCATGCTAGTAAACTTGCAGGACTTGAAAAAGTTCCTGTTATTGTGAGAGAAGTTTCAGATAAAGACCTTTTGTTTTTTGCAATTATCGAAAATTTACAACGCAAAGATCTTAACCCTATTGAAGAGGCAACTGCAATGTTTAACCTACAACAAAAATTTGGGTTAAATTCTGATCAGGTAGGTGAAAGATTAGGTATTTCTGGTAGATCTGTTAGAGATCATGTCTCTTTGCTGAAATTTCCTACAGAAATACAAATAGCAATATCTGATGGAGAGATAACTAAGGAGCATGCAGATTTCATAGGAAGACTTCCTAATGATAAATTGCAAATTGAGGTTTTACATACAGTTATACAAAAAAAACTATCTTCTACAGCAACAGACCTTTTAGTAAGACGTATCCTTTTAAAGTTTCCTAATAAACCTAGTAGAAGAATGAAAACCCCTCAAAGGGTGTTAGAGATAGAGCATGATTTACAAAAAGTCTTTAAAAGTAATAATATTAGGGTCATCAGGAGGCATGAAACAGGTTCTGGATGGATCCAAATTAGGTTTAAAAGTGACAAGGAACTTGAGAGACTTTTTACAAAAATTGTAAAAAAGACCTAATTTATGTTAACATTTCGCTTATTGTTTGGGGGTATAGCTCAACGGTAGAGCATCAGCCTTTTAAGCTGCTGGTTCTGGGTTCGAATCCCAGTGCCCTCATAAATTCCCTCTTTTCTTGATTTTTATCCATGTGTATATAAAATATATATAACTATTATGGAGGTGAAAAAATTAAAAATTTCTGCAATAGGGCTACTTCTTGCATTTTGTTTGCAATTTATTCTTGGTATGACTTTAAATCTTTTTGTTACTGTACCTACAGTACACCCAGGTGATGTTGGTAGTAACTACTTTATTAGGTCAATTCACTCCCTTTGGTGGATATTATCATTACATGGAGGTATTGTTTTAATATTTCATGTATACATGGGTATTTTATTAATAACTGGTTCTATTGCATTATTTGTAAGATGTTTAATAGCTCAAATTAGAAAATCTTTATCCTTTATGTTTTTATTTGTTATTTTGTTTACAATTGGAGCATTCTTTAATGGCCTTAGTTTTATAGACTATGGACATAACATAAGTTCATTTATAATGGTTTTATGTTGGTTTTCAGCAGTAATATTAATAACTCTTGGGATTATTAAACTCTCTTCTTATTAAAATTTGCCATGATTGGCAATGCATAAATTTTATTTATGCTTTATATATATTAACTGTAATGTATATATAAAATATACTTACAGTTCTTTCACAAAAGAGGGTAGTGTACTTTATTTGATTTGTATTACACAATTAATGCAACACATTAACAAGTATCAATAGGCAAAAGATAAATATTGATTTTATAGTAGCTACCCTCTTACTTGATATCAGTCCATTTAGTATTTTTTAATTCTATAATTTTTGAAATTTTTATATTATCTAGAAAATTTTTATCATGAGAGACAACTATAAATCCATATTCAAACTTATTAAGAATATTTTCTAATATTTCTATTGAAGATATGTCCATGTGGTTTGTTGGTTCATCTAGTATTAAAAATTCTGGATTACTTTCTATTATTAATAAAAGTTGCAACTTTTTTATTTCTCCAGTGCTTAAATATTTGACCTTTATATTTTCGGGATTTCTAAACAGAATACTTCCCAGTGATGTAGAAATATGCTTATATGATAAAGAGGGTATACTGTTTTGCATATATTCTATTATGCTAATTTGACTATTCTGTATTTTTGTAGTTTGAGGTACATACCCTATCTTTATATTTCTTCTTACTATATTTCCACTATACCCTTGTTTTATTTCACCAATTAATAATTTTAAAAGAGTAGTTTTTCCAACTCCATTATTTCCAATGATAGCAATTCTTTCCTTACTAAATACACTAAAAGAAATGTTTTTTAATATAGGCTTATATGATAGATTCTCTACGTTAAAAATAAGTGTGTTCTTAGTATTGGAAACATTGTTTATATATTTGATATTTATTTTCTTTTCCAATGTGGGAAAAGATATTCTGTTAAGGCGATTTTCTATTCTTTCTTTTAGTACAACTGACTTCATTGCCACCCTAGCTCCTATTGTTTGAAAATGAGCATTATTACTAAAGCTTTGAATTTCTTTAGCTCTTTTTTTCAAAAAAATTTCTGCCTTTTTTAATTTTTTTCTTTTTTTAGATTCTCTTGCATATTCTTCCTTTTGTTTTTTTATCTCTTCTTGTCTTTTATTATAAAAGAAAGAATAATTGCCAATATATGAATTTATTGTTTTTGTATTTTGATTAATTTCTAATATTTCATCAACAGTATTATCTAGGAAATCTCTATTATGAGATATCATAAATACAGAATAAGGAAAGTCTTTGATCCAATTTTTTAAAAAAGACAGAGTATAACTATCTAGGTTGTTTGTTGGTTCATCAAGAAGTAATATATTTGCCCCAGAGAGAATTACAGACAAAATCTTAATTTTTGTAATTTCCCCAGCACTTATTTCGTATATATTTTTGTTTAGATTTTCCTTTTTAAATTTTAATTGTTCTAATAAGTGGCTTATTGTCTCTTCAATATCCCAAAGGTTATATAAATTCATCTTATCTAATAAACTTGCATCCTTAGTTTTTTGGTATTTAGAATAAATATTAAATAAAGAAGTATTTTCTATGTATTTTTTTACTGTAACCTTTTTTAATAATTTGAATTCTTGAGGTAAATAGTTAATCTTTGTATCTGGTAGAAAATTTATATTTTCCTTTGTCTTGGAAATACTCTCTTTGTGTTTATATGCACTATATATATATTCAAATAATGTTGTTTTTCCTGCACCATTTCTTCCAATTAATCCTACTTTGGATTTTGGTTTAATATAAAAGTTTGCATCTTCAAACAAGGTTATATCTCCAACTTTC
>JAJZLI010000040.1 GCA_021803645.1 bacterium | reverse complement strand
TAATTTTGCTGGTGTCCCTTCCCTTGGAGATAGTGTAAGGGGTACTTCTGCAATTTTTAATTTCATTTTGGCTGCCTTTACTAGCATTTCTGACGCAAATTCCATTCCCGATGATTGCATATTTAGTTTTAGATATGCTTCTTTTGTAATTCCTCTCATTCCACATTGAGAGTCAGATATGTTTATCCCATAAAATTTATTTAATATCCATGTCAAAATCGGGACTCCTATTTTATGTGAAAATGGAGTTGCTCCATCTAAAATTCTTCCCTTTTTATATCTATCTCCCATTACAAAGTCATAACCTTGTTTTAATTTTTTATATATATTAACTGTTTCATCAAAGTCATAAGTATTATCAGCATCTCCCATAATAATATATTTTCCTTTTGCCTCTTTGAATGCATTTTTCAGATTATTTCCATATCCCTTTTTTCTTTCGTATACTACTCTTGCACCAGCTTTTTTAGCAATTTGTGCTGAGTTATCTGTGGACATGTTATCCGATACAAGTACTTCTCCTTGAATATTGGCTTTCTTTATTGCCCTTAACGCTTTCTTAACACATTTTTCAATTGTTGGTTCTTCATTTAGACAAGGTATTATTATTGAAATGTCTAATTCACTTTTCATAATTTTGAAATAAATTTTTATATACCTTTATTTAATTAGACGATTATACTAGTTAATTATTGTATTTGCTAGATTATTTTATAGTATGTTTGATACAATTATTTATGCCAAAAAGTAGATTATATGTTTTCCTATATGATACTTTTCTAGTGACACTCATATATTTTATATTATTTTTTAATATTCAAACTTCTTTTATATATGCTCTTATTGTTCTGTTAATTCTATCTAAAATTTCTAATATTTCAGGAGGAATTGTTTCACGTATTTTTATTCTTTTGGGAAAATATGTACGTTCTATTTTTCTACTTTATGGGTTTCCCTCCATTCCCATACTATTTTTTATAGGATACTCTGATGTTCATTTATATGTTCTGTGTTATACAATATCCTTTGTCTCTTTAATTATTTTTTTGTTTTATGTATACAGGTCTCTTTTTGTTATAAATCCTTTTTATTTATATATTGGATCTCATAAAAGTAGTAGAGATTACAAACTATTATTTTCTGATTTATGGAAATACTCTCCAATAACGTTTTCTTTAATTAAAGATAAAAAAATATATCATCAACTTTATGGAGACTCATTCTATTTTAACTCTATAAAAAATGACCTTATTGGAAATCTTCCTGGGGTTTATATAAAGAAAGTATCTAAAAGTCGAAAATACAAATATTTTAAATATCTATTTGTAAGTCCCAAATTGTCTTCATGGATTAAGTGTAATAACCTTATTGACAAAATGAGATTTGTAAAAATTTCTGTTATTGTTTTTAACCCTTTTGCCTATGAAGAATTTTTATTTTCTGTAATTAAAATTTCTGGAAATAAAAAGAGTGATGTTATTAATCTTTATAAAATACTGAAAGAAGGAAATTCCCCAATGGAATATAAATCTGTTTTGTCAGATTCTATTTCGTTTTATAAAGGAAATAATAATAATGATGTAATTTCTGAATCTGATGAAATTATTGCTCCTTCTAAATTTTTTAAAAAAGATATTTTTAAATTAGGTAAGAATTTTTCTAAAACTATATATATAGGAAATGATTTAGTTGATAATCATAGTTATATTTCTGGTAAAACAGGAGTGGGGAAGAGTTCTTTAATGAAATCTCTTATATCTCAATCTATTGAAAATAATAAGCGGGTTATTCTAATTGATCCCCATGGACTCTCGTCAGAGATTTTGGAAGGTAATGGCAATATAGGGGAGAAAGTAATTCATATTGATTTTAGTAAGCTAGATTTTCATTTTAATCCTCTACTTAATAAAGAAAATTTTGATACTAGCTTATTAACGGATTCTATTGTAAGTTTATTTAAAAATTTATACTCTGATTTCTGGGGTCCACAGACTGAAGATATATTCAGAAGAAGTCTTCGTGCTTTAATCCTATCAGACATTCCTTTGTCTATATATGATATTGAGAGTTTCCTTACAAACTTCAAATTTAGAAAAACAATACTTTCTAATATTTCTGATAAGGATACCATTATTTATTTTGAAAATATCTTTGATAAATGGGGAAGTATGTCTCAATTAGATAGGATATCTCCTATATTAAATAAAATTGGAAGGATAAAAGGGGATTCATTTTTAAAAGATTTTCTTTCATCGGCAAGTCCCCAATTAGATTTTTCGAAATTATTTAAAAATGGGAAATCTATTTTTATAGATGTTAATAAAAGTATTATTGGAAATGATAATTCTAAGTTTATTGGTGCATTTATTCTATCATATCTACAACAATTTATCCTTTCAAGTAAGGAAAATTTTAGGTTTAGCATATATATTGATGAGTTTCAAAATTTTGTAAATGATAGTTTTCTTTTCCTCTTGTCAGAGAGTAGGAAGTATGGTGTAAATTTAGTACTATCAAACCAATACATTTCTCAAGTGGATTTGTCTTATCAAGATGCGATTCTGGAAAATTGTCGTAACTTTTTTATTTTTGATCAGGGAGGAAAATCATCTAATATTCTTTCATTAAAACTTAATGTTCAGTTAGCCCCAATATCGAAATATTTTATGTATGTAAAAATAGGAAACGAGTATTTCTTTACTATAAGGTTAATTAAGTAGGGTTTATAACTTAGAATAATAAACTGTAGATAAATATAGCATTTTTGAATTGTTATATCCTCCTAGTGTGTATACATATCCATTATATAGAGCAGATGTTGAATCAATTATATTTTGTGGAAGTGGTAATGTAGCTGTCCAAGCACCAATTGTTCCATTACTATTAATCTGTGCATAATATACCAATGAAGAGTTTTTGCTTCCTCCACCAATTTCATAAATATATCCATTGTATATTATTGTTGATTGCCCGCTAACACTTTGAGGAAGTGATGTAGTTGTATTCCATGATCCTAATGTGCCATTACTTTCAACTTTAGCATAATAAACAGTTGATAATGGAGTAGTTAAGCCCTCTCCTCCAACTGCATATATATATCCATTATATGCTACAGAATCAACTCCTTGAATTCCTTGTGGTAGGGAAGAGGTTGTGTTCCAAGCGCCAATAGTCCCATTTGTATTTATTTTTGAGTAATATACAGTTGGGATAGGACAGCTCGTTGGTTTGGAATATGGTGACGATGATGTACAGCTACTTATATTTGTTGTCTTCCCACCAATCTCGTAGAGATACCCTGCATATGCAATTGCAGTATCCCCTAGGAACTGAGGTAAAGATGATGTTGTATTCCAAGATGTAATGGTTCCATTATTATTAATCTTTGCATAATATACATATTCAGTGTCACTGGTAGCATTATTTGCTCCAATTTCATAAATGTATCCATCATATTCAGTTACTGATCCATATAAGACAGGTAAAACTGTCGTTGTATTCCAAGAACCGATGGTTCCGTTACTGTTAATTGGTGCATAATATACTGTTGATAATTGATTTCCGCTTACACCTCCACTGCCTGCAATTTCATATGGTAGTTGAATTTCTGCGGAGTTTACATTTCCTCCCATTCCACCAATTTCATAAATATATCCATTGTATGTAATTGATGTTGAATCTGATATATTTTGAGGAAGAGATGTCGATTTAATCCACCCTGTTACTGCGGGTGAATAACTACCATATACTACTGTATATATATTGGCCTTATATATGTATGTTAGAAAAATTATAAATCCTAAAAACACACATGAAATTATGAATAGAAATACAAGTACTCTATTGTATTTTGTGTTATATTCCATACACTTTTACTAGATTAGCATATTTCATTTTGTTATTCAATTCTTTGTGTTTTATTTTAATCCATTGTCTCATATGCATTGTGTACAAAGTATAAAATGTATTGAAAAATACCAAAGATCATGTATAATCTAATATTGTAAATATGAAAAGAAAATCCTTAAGAACAAAAGAAAAAGCGAGAGCTAAAGTACAAAGAATACAGATTAAGAAAAGGAAACTATTGAGGAATGCTGGTAATAAGTAGTATGTATAAAAAAAGGAGTTTATTTTTTAAAATATTGGCCATTACCGCTTTACTTTTTCTAAGTTTTACTCTGTTATTTGTAAAGCTTGAAAAGAATATTGTTGCACAAGATTTTAATAACTCTTCCAATACTATTATTGATGCTGGTGATTCTTATAATAAAACGGATAGTCAGGATACTGTCAAATTCATTAGTTTGAAAACTCACAAAATTTCCATTATTGTGTTAAAAGTATAGTGATTTAATATTTTATATTCAAAAATATTAATGGTATACTTTTCAAAATCCCGTTCTGGTGATTTATGTATATGTTAAATAAGCTTTTTACTTTTGGAAAAAATGGCAGTGCTTTTTTGGCAGGAAGACAGAGAACTATTATCTCTGCGGCGATCGTACTAATGATCGCTACTATTTTTGCTAAGCTATTGGGTCTTTTTAAGTTAACTTTACTTGCAAATATTTTTGGTCTCTCAAGAGAAATAGATATTTTTTATGCAGCTGATTCTGTGCCTCAAATCTTTTTTAATATATTAATAATAGGGTCTTTTAATACTGCTCTAATTCCTATAATTACTGGTCTTATTACAAGAAAGAAGACAGATCGTGCTTGGAAGGTTTTTAATTCATTCCTGAATATTTCTTCCCTGGTATTTTTTATTGTTGGTATCCTAGGAATTATTTTTTCATATGATATTGCTCAAATTTTTGTACATCTCTCATTTCTGTATAGTTCTTCGATAAAAACATTTTCTTCTTCTGAGATATTATTGATGTCTTTTATGATAAAAATATTGTTTTTATCTATTTTTATTTTAGGGGTTAGTTTTGTAATTTCTGCACTCCTACAGGTTTATAAAAGATTTTTAGTAACCCAGGTTGCAAATGTTGTTTTTAATTTAGGATTTATAGTAGGCATATTACTCTTTGTTCCTCTTTTTGGAGTGATAGGCCTTTGTTGGGGTATTGTTTTAGGTAGTATATTTCACCTTCTTGTACAGTTTCCTGTTGCAAAATATTTGGGATTCAGTTTTAAAAAAGCTTCTATAGATTTCCATGATAAATATGTAAAGGAAATATATACATTGTCTATTCCAAGATTTTTAGGAGTAGCTTTATCTCAATTGGCTTATTTTGTAGAATCTTTTATAGCTTTTGCTCTTGTACCTGGATCTCTTACTGCATTTAATTGGGCTACGAGTTTGTATATCTTTCCTGTTGCTGTGGTTGGGTGGAGTTTTGCTCAGGCAGTATTTCCTACAATTTCTGAAGAGTATGCCGGTGGCACAGTAGATGCATTTAAGAAAACTCTTTCTAAAACTATAAATCAAACGTTATTTCTTGTAATACCTATCTTTATTTTGTTTGTAATATTAAGGCTTCCAATAGTTAGGTTAATATTGGGGCCTGGTTCTAATAGCCAATTTGGATGGAATGATACGGTACTTACTGCATGGATATTACTATTCTTATCTTTATCTATTGTTGGTCAGTCTCTACTTGCTATACTTATACGTGCTTTTTATTCTATGAAAGATACTAAGACACCTGTGTTGACTGAGGCTTTAATTTTTTTTGTAAATATATTATTGGCATTATATTTAGTAAAAGTATTTGGAAATTTCCCTGTTGTATCATCCACAATAAAGAATCTTTTAAACTTGCATTATTATTTACATTTTCCTGCTGTTATGACTTGGAAGGCTGTTGGTGGTTTAGGCCTTGCAAGTGGGATAGCTGTTACCCTAAATGTCATTGTGCTTATAATTATATTACATAGAAGACTGAAAGGTTTCTCTTTCAGTGAATTTTATCACCCTATAATTAAAAAATTAATTTCAGGTGCTGTAATGTCTATCGTTATGTATGGTACATACAAGTTTTTAGATGATATATTAAATACTGCTAAAACTATAGATGTTATTTTCTTATTTTTAATTACTGCATATGTTGGAGTTTCTATATACCTTTTTGTATCTTTTATATTAAAAGATACAGATCTTGACCTTATATCAAAATCAGCATACTTATTGAGAGATTTTGTTTATGGAAACAAAATAAAATCTCTTTCTCCTGTAGAAGATGCAGTTCCTCCTGGAAGTTCTGAAGTCTAACTTTATTACATTTTGTTATTGACAAAGGATAAATATATTTGATAATATTCAAAACTAGCAATTGCTAAATTAATTTGATAATTTTTTATTAAAAAATACTATGGCAGAAAAGAAACCTAATATTAAACCTCTAGGTGATCAAATCGTTGTAAAACCTATTGTAGAAGATAAAACAACTAAGTCAGGTATTGTGATTCCTGACACAGTTTCAAAAGAAACTCCTCAGAAGGGAGAGGTTGTTGCTCTTGGAACAGGGAAAACTCTTAGGAACGGAAATAGAGTTCCTTTTGAGGTTAAGGTTGGAGATAAGGTTTTATTTAAAAAGTATTCTCCTACAGAAGTAAAAATAGATGATGTCGATTACCTTATAATGTCACAAAGTGATGTTTTGGGTATTATGGAATAATTATTTTATTTTAGTTAATTTTTATTATTATGGCAAAAAAAATAGTACTTAACGAAGAAGCAAGAGTAAAAATTAAAAAAGGTATTGATACTTTAGCTGATGCTGTAAAGATTACATTAGGACCAAAAGGTAGATTAGTTGCTATTGGTAAAAGCTATGGATCACCTCAGGTTACTAAAGATGGAGTTACTGTTGCTAAAGAGATTGAAGTATCTGATCCTTTGGAAAATGTTGGGGCACAGCTTATAAAAGAAGCTGCTGTTAAAACAGCTGACCTTGCAGGTGATGGTACTACTACAGCTACAATTCTTGCTCAGGCTATTATTAATGAAGGTTCTAAGCATGTAGTTGTTGGTGTAAATCCTATGCTTTTAAAAGAAGGTTTGGAAAAAGCGGCTAATAATGTTATTAAAAAATTGCAATCTTCTGCTAAGTCTATTTCATCTAAAGAAGAGATAGAACAGGTAGCAACGATAAGTGCAAATAATGATCCTGAGATTGGAAAATTAATAGCAGAAACAATGGATAAGGTTGGAAAGGATGGAGTCGTAACTGTTGAAGAATCAAAGACAATGACAAATGAGATTGAATATGTTGAAGGTATGAACTTCGATCGTGGTTATGTCTCCCCTTATTTTGTAACAGATGTTGAAAGGCAGGAGGCTATACTTGAAAATCCATATATTTTAATTGTTGATGCAAAAATAAATGCGATTAAAGATTTATTACCTATAGTTGAAAAGTTAGTACAGCAAGGTAAGAGAGATCTCTTAATTATTGCAGAAGAAGTTGAGGGTGAAGCTTTGGCTACTCTGATTGTTAATAAACTTAAGGGTGTGATTAATGTTGCTGCAATTAAAGCTCCTGGGTTTGGTGATAGAAAGAAAGCTATGCTTGAGGATATTGCTATTCTTACAGGAGGTACTGTTATATCAGAAGAGGTTGGAAGAAAAATAGAAAGTACAGAAATTGAAGATCTAGGTAAGTGTAGAAAGGTAGTTATTACTAAAGATGATACAACTATAATTGATGGTGCAGGGAAAAAATCAGAGATAGAGGATAGGGTATCCAATATCAAAAAGCAAATTGCAGATGCAACCTCTGACTATGATAAAGAGAAGTTACAAGAGAGAGTTGCAAAACTTTCAGGTGGAGTTGCTGTTCTTAAAGTTGGTGCTGCAACAGAAGTAGAACTTAAAGAGAAAAAGGACAGAATTGAAGATGCCTTAGCTGCAACTAGAGCTGCAGTTGAAGAAGGTATTGTTGCAGGAGGTGGACTTGCATTATTTAATGCCGCAAAAAGCTTAGATGATGGAAAGGATGGAATTGATTTTAAGAATAGGGAAAAAGATCTTGGTGTACAGATCTTAAAGAAGGCATTATCATACCCTATAAAACAGATAGTAAGTAATGCTGGAGCTGATTGGGAAGTTGTCTCTAAAGATCTTTCAGAAGAAAAAGGTTATGATGCTTATACAGGGAATCATGTTAATATGATTAAAGGTGGAATAATTGATCCTGTAAAAGTTACGAGACTTGCAGTTTATCATGCAGTATCTATTGCCTCAATGTATCTTACAATTGATGCTGTGGTAGTTGATGTCCCTGAAAAAGATAGTAAATCTTCTGATATGTCTGGAGGCTACCCAGGAGGTATGGGTGGTATGGATGGAATGATGTAATAAAATTATATAAATTTATTACATTAGTAGTGGGGGAATGTCATTTGGCATTCCCCTTTTTACTTGTGTTATACTGAAGTGTCTTTTATGTATACCCTAAATGAATCTCAACTAAAAGCTTGTAATAATATAGAGGGTCCACTGATTGTTTCTGCAGGACCTGGTACAGGGAAAACATTTTTAGTAATTGAAAAAATTAAATATCTTATAAAAAAGGGAGTAAAAGAAAACGAAATATTAGCTATAACCTTTTCACGAAAAGCAGCAGAAGAAATTAAAGATAGGCTGTCTGACTCATTGGGTTTTTTTCATAATGTACAGATATTTACATTCCATTCTTTTGCAGAAAATATAATTCGCAAATACCACGCTAATTTAAATCTTAATGAAGATTTTATTCTGATGGATAAGATGCAATCAATTGTCTTTTTAGAGGACCATATATTTGATTTTGAATTAAATGTTATTCGTCCAGTATCTAATCCATATAAAGATGTTGAAAAATTATTAAATTTATTTTCTAAATTTGAAGATAACTTCATCTCTCCTGAAGAAATCTTGAATAAAGAGTTCAAAAGTGAAGAGGAGAGGGAATGTGCTTATTTATATAAAAAATATTTTGAATTAAAAATACAGGAGAGCAAGTTGGAATTTAATGATTTAATCTTTTTATGTTTAAAACTGTTTAATGAAGATAAT
>JAJZLI010000030.1 GCA_021803645.1 bacterium | reverse complement strand
TAAAGATGCTTGTAATATATGCTCTAAAGATCTAACACTTGCAAATAATATTTGAGTTTTATATCCATAATTATCATATATAGTTCTAATATCATCTATTGTCCTGATACCACTAGAAGAAATATCGTCTAATCTGCCAACAAAGGGAGACACATAATATGCATTTGCATTTGCACAAAGAAGAGCTTGCATAGCAGAGAAAACTAGAGTTATATTTATTCTAATTCCCTCACTACTCAAAGTTTTACAAGCCCTCAACCCATCTTCTGTACATGGAATTTTAACAACAACTCTTTTATCTAGAGCACTAAGTGCCCTTGCTTGAGTCAACATATTATCATAATCAGTTGCAATAACCTCTAAATTAATAATCTTATCCTCTGAAAGAGTAGAGAATATCTCACCAACTAAATCTTTAAATTTTTTTCCAGTTACAGATGCTAGAGTAGGATTAGTTGTAATACCATCAATTACACCTAATTTTTCTAATTCTCTTATTTCATCAATGTTTGCACTATCTAAAAATATTTTCATAATTTAAGTATAAATAAAATAATTATTTTTTTAAAACAAGCTTATGTCCACCAAATCCATTTCTCATTAAAGCAAGAACCTTATTTGCTATTGTGTTACTTCTGTAAGAAGCATATCTTTCAAACAAGGCATGAGAAACTGCCAGAGCAGGAACTCTCCTCTCTATTGCTTCACCAATTGTCCATGCACCTTCACCATTATCTTCTACAACACCTTCTACTTCATCCAAATTAGGATATTCTTTCAATTGTTTTTCCAAAATAGAAGTAAGGTATGACTCTATAATACTCCCATGGTTCCAAACATGCAGTAACCCTTCCATATCAACATCAGGGTAAGCCCCATTTTTTATAAGATCCACACCTTCTGCTATAGCTTGCATCATTCCATATTCTATAGCATTATGTATCATTTTTACATAATTTCCTGCCCCAGATGGACCCACATAAAAGTATCCCTCCTTTTGAGCTATTAAAGAAAATACCCATTCAATTTCCTCAAAAATTGATTTTTTACCCCCAATCATAAGACATGCCCCATTTCTGGCTCCAGACATGCCCCCAGAGGTTCCACAATCTATATAATGTATACCTCTTTCTTCTAACTTCTTATATCTTACAATAGTATCCTTATAATAAGAATTTCCTCCATCAATAATAACATCTCCTTCTTTCAAATATTTTGAAATATTTTCATCAGAACCAAACAAAACTTCATCAACAGGAGGTCCAGCAGGAACCATAACCCAAATAATTGCTCGACTACTCCTTACTTTTTCAACAAGTTCAGATACAGAAGAAGCAACAACCAACCCCTGAGCCTTTGCTTTATCCCTTCCTTCAAGTGATCTATTAAATCCTACAACATTAACACCCTCATCTTTTAAATGTAGTGCTATATTAAGCCCCATTTTACCAAGCCCAACAATTCCTATACTTTTATCATTTTTCATATAAAAAATCCTTTACTAAAATTATCCTTGCTGGAGAAGCATCTGCATCCTTAATTTTAAGAGGGAGAGCTATTAACAAATATTCTCCTTCCGACACATCAATTAAATTTAGTCCCTCAGCAATAACTATATCATTTTCAAAAAAGTATTTATGTACAAAATCAGGAGTCCTAAATTTTTTCACAGAATAACCATCGGTTGCAACAAACCTTACCCCTAAACTTTTTATATACTTTGCAGCATCATCAGATATATAGATGAAATTTTCATTAAAGTTAGAATAACCATAAATAGAATTCTTGGTTTTAAGAACTAACATATCTTCTGTTATATTTTTATTTCTCAAGGAATCTTCTGTTACTGCTTCCTCCTCCAATGTCAAATCAAGAACATTACATTTTCCTACAAGTCTATCTGGAGGAATTTGATCTATAGATATTGCATTATTATCAAAATGCCTAGGAGCATCTATGTGTGTTCCAAAATGAGATCCCATCTGCAGAGAAGAAACATTGGAAGTATCTTTTGGAATAGAATTAACCCTATTTAAATAAAATAAAGGATTATTGGGATATATCGGAGTAGAACTATCCAAGAGTAAAGATACATCGTAAAATTTCATAACAGTTATTATCTTATAATTTTATACAATTAAAAATCAAGTAATTTGTTTCAAAGTCAAATTTGCCTCCCATAGCAAACGGCACGGATGAGTCCCAAGGGCTCCATGAAAGGATATTTGAAAAAAATTTGCTATGCATGGCAAATTCAAAAAAATAAATTTTGACTATCTGGATTAATAAATTTAATTATTTTTTAATGAAAAGTTAAGAATATAACACTGTTGTACTAATAAAAAAATTTAGTATAAAATAATATAAAATGAAAGATATTCAAATAATAAAAAATTTAGGGTTAGAGGAATTAATGACAGAAGAGGAAAAATTGGATTTAGCTAGTGATCTTCATTATTTATCACTTGGAGCAGAACACCTTAATGTAAAAATATTTACAATAGGAACTAGGGCACCTACACCAAAGAGTAAATTGTTCTCAAGAGAGGAAGCGGAAAAGTTAAATGCATTTTTAAATAATTATCAACAATAATATTCCTTTAAAATACCATTACTTGTTATAAGGTTAAAATCTTTGATAAAATCAACATCTATGAAAGAAGATCAAATTCCTCTTGGAGTAGGGAACCCTAAAGGAAATTTATACTATATACTCAAGAACAAAACAGATTTTCTAGGAAAAAATATTCGTTATTTGTCAATATGGAGCCATTTTACTGTATGGTTTTATATAATAGTATCAACCTCAATTATAGGGATAATGGGATATTTGATTGAAAAATTTTATACAGTAATTCCCCAAAATATACCGATATATCCAAAACAAGGAACTTTCGTAATACAAAATAAAAATTACTTATTTTCACTGATAATAATAGCAATAACATTTTTTATCATATCAATTACTATCTATTACAAAACATATTATAAAATTAAACATATAGCTTTTTTTATAATAGTAATAAACCTTATTACCAATATATTTTTAATGATACTTTTATATAAATTGATACAGCTATCTGTATGATAGAACATTTTTTATCTGGTAATTACACAAAATACCTTGCATACCTACCTCTTTTTATAGGATCATTTCTTATATCCCTACTTGCAACACCAATCATTGGTATTATTGCAAAGAAATTAAATATAATTGATCTACCTGGAACACAAAGAAAAGATCCAACAGCACAAAGAAGAATCCATGAAACACCAAAGTTAAAACTTGGTGGTGCAGCAGTTATTTTCCCATTTATATTTATAATACTTATCTATATTCCAATATCAAAAGAGCTTATTTCATTTATTATTGGTATATCCATATTACTTATAACAGGAATAGTAGATGATATCTTTGATATATCAGCTATATTTCAAATAATAATGCAAGCAATTGCAACACTCATAGTTATATTCTCGGGAATAAATATCAATATATTATCTAACCCTTTAGGAGGAATATTAAATTTAAACATATTAAATATTCCCATAATGGGAAACAGAATATCTATTATACCTATAATTATTACTTTTATATGGATTCTATTTGTTATAAATGCAGTTAAGTGGATGGCTGGTAGTGATGGGTTAGCTGAAGGGAATATATCTATAGCAGCAGTTATAATAGCACTCCTTTCAATAAGATTTGAAACTCACTATACAGCAATAATGGGATTTGCATTTGCAGGATTAATGCTTGGACTTTTATTTTACAATTTTTATCCATCAAAAATATTCTCTGGATCTACAGGAAAAAGTGTATACGGGTTCATAATTGCTGTACTAGCAATATACTCAGGAGCAAAACTAGCATCAACAATACTAGTTCTTGCAATACCAATAATAGATGCAATATGGGTAATAATAACAAGAATAAAGGAGGAAAAGCCTAAGGGAATAGTATCCCTTATGAAAATCAATGACAAAAGACATCTTCATCATAGATTAATCTCACTAGGATATTCTCAAAAAACAATTGCCCTTGTAGAATATAGCATTACATCTGTACTTGGAATACTTGCATTGCTAATTACAGGATTTCATAAAGCACTAATACTAGCTATATTTATATTTTTAATATTTTTAACAGTAATATTTATAACAAAAAAATCTAAATCTTGAGATCATGTAGTATAATATAAATACTAATGAAAATTAAAGAAAAAAGAAAAACAAAAAATTCACAAATAATGGAGATTATTGATCTCATTCCTTCATTTTGTGATAAATGTGGAGCATTTTATAACAAGGATAAAGCAGAAATCATTGATCAGGAAAATGGTAATGTGATAGTTACATACATAATGTGTGACAATTGTATGTCAAAAAACATAATGTATGTAGTAAAACCTCTTAACATTATAAATAAATCCAGGTTAAATGTAGACCTAAGAAGGGAGGAAATAACATTTTTTGCAGGAAAACCTGCTATATCAACAAATGAAGTTATTGAAGTATTTGAATCTTTAAAAAAATATAAAAAAAATGGAAAACTCCTTCTAGATGAAATAACTAATGCTAAAAAAAATATCTACAAATAATATTCAGGAAACAATAGATACCGCACAAATAGTAAAAAGTCAGCTAATTAAAGAATTACATTACTTAGAAATTCCTGGCTTTAAACTTTCTAATCTAAAAAGGGATATTATTACAATAAAAGTTAATGAAGGCAACCTTGCTTCAGAAATAATACTCAGAAAACCTCAAATAATAAAAAATATTAATAAATATTTAATAAAAAAAATTAAAGATATCAAAGTAAAAATAAGTAATATATAAAAAATTACCTATCCATTATAGGCATAATTAGGTGGAAATACTTTGAATTACCAACCTCTGTGAATTTTGTAGCCTTTTTCATACTTGCATTTATACAATTTACCTCAACCTTATCACTATTACAGTGCACCAGAAAATCCATAACATATTTTGCATTATAACTAATCCTATTGTCCTTACCATCTATAACATCTAAATCAACAGTAGATACAGCAGATCCTATTTCTGCAAGAGATGAATTAAATTTTATTTTCTTATCTTTGGTTAATATATCAAAATATATTTTAGAAACATCTTTAAACTTAAATATACTAGTTAACTTAACAGAGTCGATAAAATCTGCAGTATTTATAACAAAATTACTCTCAAAATCAGCAGGAATTATTTTTGAATAATCAGGATATTTTCCATCAATAACTCTAGTTATAAAACTTACATTATCAATTTCAAATACAATTTGATTATCCCTACCTACCTTAGATAAGGTAACACAAGAATCATTAGATAAATTCATTTCTCTTATAATCTTAGATATATTATTTAAAGAAGAAGAAGGAATAACTAATAATTCTTTTTCCTTAGACCTAAAACTTTTAAAATCAATGTTAATACTAGATAATCTGAAACCATCTATTCCCACCAGATGAATGTCTTTATCAACTTCAAATAATACACCTGTAAGAATAGCTTTAGATGAATCCTGTGAAGTTGAAAAGGTAGTCCTATCTATTGCATCTGCAAAATCTATGGAAGGTATATCAAGAAAAGATTCATCATTCTTTACAGGAATAGATGGGAATTCTTCATATGGGATAGTATTTAATGAAATATTACTCTTATCATCAAATATATTAAGTAAATTTTCTTTTAATTCAATACTTACAATATCTGATTTTAAATTAACTATAAAATCTGTTAACGTCCTTAAATTAACTGTAGTTAATCCATCTTTTAATACTTCAGCTCCACATAAAGCAATTATGGTTTCCTCCAAATTAGTACTTGTAAGTTTAACCTTACCAGATGTTGCTTCTATAAGAACATTTGATAGAATTGAAACTCCTGTCTTTGATATAGATATCTTATTTATAAAATTAAGAGAATCTATAAAATTTTGTCTTACAACTCTAATCTCCATAATAATATTATTATTGTTATATAAAATTAATTATTTTCTATTATATATATATTGTTCATAAAGGTGTAATAAACACATTTTAACCCTTAGTTATAAATAGTTTTATGTGTGAAAAATATGTTTATTGTTTTATTTTTATTATACCTAATATATTTTTCCATTATTTTATTTATTTTATGTCTTATATACAACATTTTTATTTGTGTATAATATAAATTTTGTGTTGATATTATGTGAATATTATTTTTTGGTTTTTCACAATTTAAATATTTTTATCAGCAAATTATCTACAAGTTATTCACATAAATTCACATAAATATTTATCTTAGGTTATCTTTAATTTCATTGATTTGATGCTTTAATTCTGTATTTGTAGATATCATATTTTCTATTTTATCCACAGCATGTATAACTGTAGTATGATCTTTTCTTCTTATTATATTTGCTACTTCTATTAGTGATAAATTTAATTCCGTTCTTAATATGTACATTGCTACCTGTCTTGGAAGAACTATTGAACTTGTCCTTTTTTGTCCCTTTATCTCTTTTTGAGATACACCAAATCTTTCACATATAATATTTATAACATCTTGAGGTTTAAGTCTTCTTGTCTTTTTCTTGAATGATACTCCTATTATTTTGGCAGCCTCTTCTTTATTTAATGTTTTTCCTGCTATATTTTGATTTGCTATTAACTTTGTTAATAATCCTTCAAGTTCCCTTATATTTGAAGCATTACCATCCGCTATTAGCTTTATTATATCTTCATCTATTAGAAAATTTTTTTCTTCACATTTTTTCTTTAAAATGGCTAGTCTTGTTTCTTCATCGGGCATTTCTATATCTGCTACCATACCTCCTTCAAATCTTGAAACTAACCTCTCCTCTAGATTTTGTATATCTTTTGGAGGTCTATCTGATGCAAGTATTATCTGTTTATTTGCCTGTTGTAGAGTATTAAATATATGGAAAAATTCCTCTTGAGTTCTTTGTTTTCCTGAAATAAACTGGATGTCATCTATAATAAGTACATCTCTTTCCCTATATTTTTTTCTAGAGTTATCTGTTTTTCCTCTTTGAATTGCATCTACAAGCTCATTTAAAAAAGCTTCACTACTTATATAAAGTACATTTGCATTATTAGTTTTAGCAAGTGAATTCCCTATTGCTTGCATAAGATGGGTTTTTCCAAGTCCTACGCCCCCATATATAAAAAATGGGTTATATACTTGTCCTGGATTTTGTATTATTGCAAGTGCTGCAGCATGAGCTATTCTATTTGATTGACCAACTACAAAGTTATCCATTGTGTATTTTGGATTTAAATTACTATCATTATTTTTCTTAATTTCTACTTCTTTTGTAGATTCTTCAAATATAGGAAAATCTATATTATTTGCAACTGAATTATCTTTATTTATTGTAAAAGCTAACTCAACATTTTCCCCAAAAGCATTACTAATCGCCTGTTGTGTAGTTATAAGGTAGTTTGATTGAATAAAATCTGATGTAAATGCATTGGGGCAAGATATAGTAGCTACGTTTCCATCAATACTAATTAACTTTATTTTTGAAAACCAAACTTTAAAATTTTTATCTGATATTTTAAGTTGTATTTGTGATGATGCTATTTTCCAAATAGCATTAATATTATTCTGCATTGTGAAAAAATATAATATATATTATGAGGCAGAAATTTGAAATAATTTGTATATATTTAAACCTAATTTTTAGGATAACAAATTGTGGATAACATTTCAATATTCTTTATAGTATTCCTTGTTATTTAAGTTTAATTTATTCTATATTTTATAAAAAGTGATAATTTGCTATTATAGTTATATGTCAGATAATAATAAAGGTTTTACTTTAATTGAGTTAATAATTATTGTTGTTATCTTAGCTATTGTTGTTTTTCTGATATTTATAAGTCTTAATGGGAAGGGTTCTTATTATAACTCTTCCGATGCAAGTGAAATTTCTGGATTAAAATCTGTAGTAACTGCATTTGAAATGTATTCTTTCAAACACCAAGGTGAACTTCCTTCTGGTATTCCTATCCTTCCATCTCCGCTTATTACACCTAATGTTGCCTCCTCTGGTGTGGGATCAGGATATAACATAGTTACAAAAGCTAAAGGAATTCCAAATTGTACACAAGCAGGTTCATATTCTACAACCTCTTGTATTTCTGTATCTTCTGGATCTTTAATTTATAATGAAATTTCTAAATATTTAAAAACACCCACATCTGGAACTTTTTATGCCGGTGTTAATAGTTCAGATAATACCTTAGTTGTGTTTGTTACGGGAATGCAAAGGAGTCAATCTCAAGATGTTAATGGTTATTATTTAGCTTTCGAAACTTATAGGTATTAGTATAAATTGACAAAAATTTTTAAGGATTATATATTGTATTTATTCAGATATAAAATAAAGGGGGTGGACTTATAAATGTTAAAGTTAAAAAATAAAGGTTTTACTCTTATAGAAATTATCATTGTTATTGTTATCCTTGCAATTTTGGCATTAGTCGTTCTGGTTGCCCTGAATCCTGCAGGTAGAATTGCTGATGCAAATAATACATCAAGGACTACAAACGTTCAAGATATTTTTAATGCAATCCAAACTTATACAGTAGACAATGGAGGACAATATCCTGGAGGTATAGCTCAATTAACTTCTTCTCCTACGATAACAAATTCTCCATATGGATATTCTATAACAGGATCTGAAATTGGAATACCTAACTGTGTTACAGGGACAGGAACTATTCCTAATGCTACAGTAACGGTTTCTGGTGCATGCACTCAATTAACAGCTGGTTCAGCTCTTGCAACAGAATTACAAAGCTACTTATCTTCAATTCCTTCAGGCAACTATTATGTTGCTATTAATTCTGCAGGTTCTAAGGTAGTCGTTTTTGTAACTGGAATGCAAAAAGGTGCATCAACAAACACAGCGGGTTATCCAGTTGCTTGGGATTATAACTGAACATAAATTTTAGTTAAGGTTTTAAAAGCGGTGATTTTGAAATTGCCGCTTTTTTATTAATATACATAGCCTCTTATTCATTTAGCTTATAAATTTCATTTTGTTTATGTTTTGATTATGGTATACTTTTTTTAATTATATTATTTATTATAACTATTATGTCTCATGTAGCAGTAGATTCTACTAACTTTCAGAGTGAGGTTTTGGATGTAAAAGATAAATTAGTAATTGTT
>JAJZLI010000039.1 GCA_021803645.1 bacterium | reverse complement strand
CCGATCTTACTTTGATATGTCACAAGTATTTATAGGGGCACAAGGAACCCTGGGACTGCTAACAGAGGCAAAAGTTGATATAATACAAAGACAGGAAAAAAATGGTCTTTTAATACTCTTTTTAAAAGATTTTAATAACATTCCAGAAATAGTAAATACTGTTCTTTCATACAACCCAATTAGTTTTGAATCTTTTGATAATTATACACTAAAACTTGCACTCAAGTTCTTTGTATCATTTGCAAAACTATTGGGGAAGAATGCAATATCAATGCCTATACAATTTTTTCCTGAATTTCTTCTCGTTGCACTAAGAGGCATGCCAAGACTTATATTATTAGTTGAATTTGACGAAGACTCAGATACACTTATAAATCAAAAAATATCTCATCTGTCAGAAGATTTAAAAAAATATAAAAATATGTATTTCAAAAAGGCACAAAACCAGGGAGAGATTGATAAATATTTTGCTATTAGGAGAGAAAGTTTTAATTTGTTAAGAAGCAAAATAAAGAATCTAAAGGCTGCAAGTTTTATAGACGATATAATAGTACACCCCAAAGACCTTACAGAGTTCCTACCTCAATTATATGAGATACTTGATAAAGAAAAGCTTATATACACTATCGCAGGACATATAGGTGATGGGAATTTTCACATCATACCTTTGATGGATTTAAAACAAAAATCAGAAAGAGATAAAATTTTTAGAATTGCAGATACAGTATTTGACCTGGTACTTAAATATAAAGGATCAATTTCTGCAGAACACAATGAAGGACTAATTAGATCCCCATATACAAAGGAAATGTATGGAGACAAAATATATGAAATTTTTCAGGAGATAAAAAATATCTTTGATCCAGATAGAATATTTAATCCCTATAAGAAGACAAACATAACAAAAGAATTTTCATATAAACACATTATACAAGATTAATAATTCACGCATTGTTGTATAATTGACTCCGATGAGTATAGCATACAATATGAGACCACAAACCCTTGATGATTTTGTGGGACAAGAGCATTTAACAGGAAAAGGTAAGATTATAGAAAGGATAATAACCACAAAAAATATATACTCAATGATATTTTGGGGTCCTCCTGGTAGTGGCAAAACAACACTTGCAAATATTATTGCTCAATCTGTTAATGCAGATTATCACAAACTAGAAGCAATATCTGGAGGTAAAAAAGATTTTTTAAATATAGTTAAAATAGCACAAGAAAATAAAAAAAATAAAATACCAACAATTCTATTTATCGATGAAATACACAGATGGAATAAAGCACAACAAGACATTCTACTTCCACACATAGAAAATGGACTTATTACATTGATAGGAGCAACAACAGAAAATCCCTCATTTGAAATTACAAACGCCCTTAGATCCAGGGTAAAAATATGTATACTAAAGACTTTAGGAACAGAAGACCTCAGAAAGATACTGCACAGAGCTCTTACAGACAATAATAATGGATTAGGAAACAAAAAATTAAAAATGGATAGAGAAACAGAGGATTTCTTAATATCCTTGTCTCAAGGAGATGCTCGAATAATGCTAAACGGAATTGAAATTGCATCAGAAACTATATTGGGTAAAAATGGAAAGATAACAAAAGAAATGATTAAAGAAGCATTTCAATCTAAATCTACTGGGCTTTATGATAAAAATACAGAAGAGCACCATAATATCATAAGTGCATTTATAAAAAGTATGAGAGGGTCTGATACTGATGCAGCACTATATTACCTTATAAGAATGTTAGAAAATGGTGAGGATCCTAAATTCATAGCAAGGAGAATGATCATTTTTGCATCTGAAGATATAGGACTGGCTGATAGAGGAGCCTTAATACAGGCTAATGAAGCCTTTGAAGCTGTTGATAGAATCGGCATGCCAGAAGGATATCTTACACTAACTCATGTTGTTATATACCTATCCAAAGCACCTAAATCAAGAAAGGTTGCAAATGCCCTAGACAATGCAAAAAAACTATTCGAAGAATACCCTAATGAAAGCATACCATTACACTTACGCAATGCAACAACTGAGTTTAACAAAAGCATAGGATATGCAAAAGGATATACATGGTCAAAAGATTATGTAGGCCCTAAAAAAACACTCTCTTTTTTACCTGAAAAATTAGCAGGAAAAAGGATCTATAAAGAATAATCCTTATATATTTTATTTAATATATCAACTACAGAATCTATGCTAATAAATCAAAACATAACAAATTGTCATATAAAAACATTATACAAGACTACTAATTTACTCTTTTTATGATTTTTATGACAAATTTTGAGTGATAAACATCTAAGTAATTAGACCTTTTCATTCCTTTGAAAAAATTCCAAAATTTGAGCTAACAGCTCTTCCCATACCACGATTTCCTGTATACCTGCTATATATGGGACCAACCATATCAAAATATGGCTGAATAATTTCCGTTTGCCTTGCAAATGTTGAGCCACCTTTTATAACAGGATTTGTAGGGGCACCCAAAAGAAGATATCCTCCTTCAGCCGTAACCAAATAAGCTCTACGTAAAGCCGCCTCAAGTTCAGATGCATTAACTTCGTATAACCCATTAAAAATTATAGCAGTAACCCTGGCATTAGGAGCATGAGATATTAACCGTTCTATTCCTCAAGATGCTCCATTTTCAATCATCCCAAAATTCTCGATATTTCCTCTAGTTGCTAAACAATAACTCCTTAAAAATTCGCTAACAAAAGGACCCCTAGATATACCCCAATATCTAAAATTAGGAAAACCACGGTTTAGCATATTAATGAAATTGCGCCCTGCAAGGCCAGGACCAACATCTAAAATCCAGGCGTTTGGTGGTAAAGATACATAATACCCCTCACGGAAACCCAAAGTTAATCGAGAATTATCAGAAGTCTTACCAATGTCTACCATAGTTTGTTTATCTTGTTTATAATCTTTCAATAGAGTTCTACTCCATTGCTCTAATAACATTCCACAATAACGCGCAAACTTATGAAGTTCTATGCTAACCTCATCTGTAACCCCAAGCTCTAAAGGATACCGTGAAACAAGGGCTGATAGTTTCTGAAGAATAGTATCATATTCCAAAACATCCCCGGAATTAGTCGGGTTAAATACCCTTTCACCATCAGAAAAAACAGTAAATGCAGCTGGTAGTACACTCCCTACACAATATTCCTTAGTAGCATATTTGAGATCAATACCTGCAGCTTCCAATACCAACGGTAAATTAACTGCCCCACTAATTGGCTGATATTCTTTAGAAGGTCTGTTATTTTCCATAGGGTGCGTTATACCACAAATTATATGGTTTCTCAAACATAATTATGTGTAAAACATGAGTCTCTGGATACAATTTCAATATGGTTTATAATTAGTAAATAACCTAGTTAGTATCCATAAATCAATAATTGCAATAGAAATTAATCTTAAAAAAAACTATTTTCAAACTTAAACAATAGGAATACGGAATACATATATATAAATTACAGTTTATTCAATATAGAGATAATTGACTGTAAATTATGGCTTAATACCTTTAGTTCATCTTCTGTTAAAACTGAAAGTTTATTGAGAATACTATCTTTAAATTTTTTCATATATTTATCCTGCATTTCTTTTCCTTTAACAGTCAAATTTATAAATTTTTCTCTCCTATCATTGTCTTTTGTAATTTTTTGTACAATACAATCTGATTCAAGTTTTTCAACATATTCAGTCACTGTAGAAACACTAACATTCAATTTCAATGCAATGTCAGATATTCTTATCTCTTTCTCTTCACTAATAATCCTAAAAATAAGAAGTGATAAAATAGGAATTCCAAAATCAGGATGTTGTTTTAAAAAATTTTTTTTAAATATAAATAGTAGATCTACAAGTTGGGAAACAGTATTGTTAATCATTAGTAGTCCTCAATGGTACCTCTTTGAGAAAGAATATAAAAATAATAGACACAATTATAATAATAGATGAGAAAAGCATTATATGAGAAATTGCACTAGTTAAAGAAGTATACACAGCATTGGTAATTTCAACTACAAAATTATGAAAGGCAGCAGGAACTCCTGATAGATTAACATTTGAAAAATTACCAGTAGCAGAAGAAAATGAATTTTTTAAACCATTATATGCAGATGAAAGAAAGGCTGGTAATCCAGAAGGCTTATTTTTTACAAGGGCACTAATAAAAAAATTGTTCATAAAAGAACCCATAATACTAAGACCGATAGCTGATGCAATAGTTCTAAAAAGTTGTAGAGTCCCAGTAACAACGCCAATTTGGGCAACAGGAAAGGCATTTTGTGCCACAATATTTAAAACAGGAAAGAAAATACCTAAACCAAGACCGGTAATAAGCATACTTACAACAGTTCCCAACATACCAGAAGACACTGTTATATGAGATAACATATATATTCCTACTGATGCAACTACAATACCAATATATAGCATAAATTTATACTTACCAGTCTTACTCATAATAATTCCACTGGTAATGGAGGCAATAACAATTCCAATAGTCATTGGGGTTAGATATAACCCTGAAATTGTAGGAGATAATCCTCTTATATACTGAAAATATATAGGTAAAAATACAATTGCTCCATACATAGCAAATGAAGAAATAAACGCTAAAACTATAACTATTACAAAGTTTTTATCAGAAAAAAGATAGGTTGGTAAAAGAGGATGAACTCTTTTTATTTGAGAAATTATAAAGACAGTAAGAAATATTACAAATAATGCAAAAAGTCCAATTTCCTGAAAAGAATTCCATGCAAATGTAGTTCCTCCAAAAATAAATGCAGAAACTAAGGCTGTAGTTAGTATTGTAAATAAAGTAATACCCAAATAGTCAACGGACTCATCTTTGTGTATCACAATATGAGGATATTCATTTGCTATAAGCAAAAACGCAACTATGCCTATTGGAACATTAATATAAAATATCCAATGCCAGGATACATGTTCTGTAAGGTATCCACCAATCAAAGGACCAACAACCGAAGCTATAGCAAACATGGAAGAAAAAAGTCCCTGCCATTTACCCCTTTCTCTTGGGGTAAATAAGTCACCTACAGAAGCAAAGGCAATAGAAGTCATTGCACCAGCTCCTATACCCTGTATTGCTCTAAAAATAATAAGTTGCAATATACTACCAGAAAGACCAGATAAGATTGAACCTAAAACAAAAATAGCGATACCAATAAGGTATAAAATCTTCCTACCATAGATATCAGAAAGCCGTCCAGCAATAAGAATAACAATTGTTGATGTTAATATGTATGAAGCATAAACCCAAGTTAATAAATTAAATCCACCTAAACTCTTTAAAATATCAGGCAATGCCGTAGCAACAATCGTCTGATCAAGAGCTGCCATAAAAATAGAAAGCATAATTGCCCCCATTAATAAATACAACCTAGATGGATTTATATGTTCTCTAATCATAAATATTTTTTATTTAGGAATCCAAACTATCTAGAGGAAAATTATATCAATATGATATCAGTTATGTCAACCGATTATGAAACTGTACCAGACTTTCCTTTATATCCTATAATACTCAACTGATATTTTCCGTTATAAAGCCCCATTACTTGAACAAAATCACCAACATTAAGAGAGGAAATACTAACCTTACTTCCACTAGTATTAAGTACATTGATTACACTACTTTTAGGAATACTAAAGGTATAGTTATTAAAAACACGAACAATGATATCTTTACTTGTTATACTATAAATACTTCCAATAAATCTTACAGTCATCCCATGCGAAAGTGTAGATCCGAATGGGAATCCTAACCTTCCATTTGTACTAACTGAGGGGTTAATATACCTAAATAATCTTAAATGTGAACCTGAAATAGCACCTAATACAAATGAAACCATTAGCAAAAGTGCAGCAATAACACCTGCTGCAAGTGATATTAAAATGATTTTACCTGTTTCCATAAATTCGAAATCCTATTTAAAATTAATAAAAATATGACTATGCCTAAAATACCAATAACAATTGATATATCAATATGGTTCCCTACTTGAAACACAATAATACCAACAATCCCAATGAATATAGGTGCAATAAACCCATATAAAAATGGATAAACAACTTCATATGTTTTCTTTTTATGCTGTATAGCAAAAAAAACACTATCTTCAAAATTTGAAGATGTACGAAATCTTATTAATTTGTTAAAAACTGTTTTTAAGTTCATTCTTTAATATTACTTTTGCCCTATTTAATCTTGTTTTTACTGTATTTATAGGTATTTTTAATATATCAGCAATTTCTTTATATTTAAATCCTTCCATGTAGTATAAAAGAACAATATCCTTATATCTTTTATCCAATACATTTATTGCCTTTTGTACTATTTCATCGTCCTCAAAATTACTACCTTGGTTAGACTCTACTGACATATTATCATAATCCAGTCTAACCATTTTCTTTTGTTTTAACTTACTAAACACAGTATTTCTTGTAACAGTAAAAACCCATGTTACAAAAGAAGATTTCCTCTCATCATATAACCCTATCTTAAAATAAACTTTAATAAATATATCCTGTAAAACATCCTCTGCGTCCTGAGTATTAGATAAATATCTTAATATAAAATTAAACAACCTCCCCTTATACCTCAATACTATTTTATTAAAGCTCTCCTGATCTTTATTTTGTTTGAAATGAGCAATAATTTCCTCATCAGATATTTCAGCATTCATCAAAATCTAATATTTAATATAATATACACACAGACAAGGTATTATGTTTCATTTATAACCTTTACTCTCAAGTATAAGTTGATATGCAGCATTTAGTTTTTTAAAGCCAGTGTCATCTTGCATTTTTGTAAAATCGGGGTGCATTAATTTTGCTTTTTCCCTAAAAGCCTTCCTTATATCATCAATACTATCACTCTTAGATATTCCTAAAATAGAATATGCTTCAGACAATTCACCTTTATCCTCTGAGGAATAAGTATTACCTTCCTCATATCTTTTATCCTCATAACTTCTGAAACTATTATATAGATTAAACATTATCTCATTAGATAACTTAAATCTGTTACCAATATTTTGTGAAAAATCAACTAAAGAACCAGATCTTTTGAAAACGCTATATATGTAATCATAGTTTGTAAGTATAAGTTCTTCAACCCTAGCGTTATCATCAATAACCTTCTTTATCTTAAAAATATAGACATTCAGATCTCTAATAAAACTTAATCCACCTATACTCAAAGCAACAATAATCCAAATGTAATCATCAGATAAAAAAGTTGCCCACCCCCCAACTGTCAAGAAAAGGGAATTGTTAAAAAGTTTTTGTAAAACAAAGCTTCTATATTTCTCTGACTCCAGTTTACTACCTTTCTTTGGAGCAAGATACAAAATTAATGACAGAATAGTCGGGATTAGTGCAAGACAAAAACGAAGTAAGAAATGTATTGAAGATAAACTAAGAATCATTATATTAAATTAATAAAAAATATATACCTTGATAAATTAGTATCCCCTTTTTATTGACCTCGGTGGGATTCGAACCCGCGATTACCAGGATGAAAACCTGGTGTCCTAGACCACTAGACGACGAGGCCACACAATACAAATATAGATGATTTTATCATATAATATAAAGAAAATCATAACTATGCAATATAATAAAAGGATAATCATAAAAATCATTGAACTATTTAGAATACATAAAGGACAATTAGGTGGATAAAAAAATTATGATAAAACATAAAAGTATTAATAATATATATATTGTAATATGTCCTTAACTACTAATTCTTTCCATATTTTTAATAGCATAAAAATTTCTCTGAGTTTTTGTACTTCCTAAACCAAAATTCTTAACAAATTCTTCAACACTGCAAGATATATTTTTCTTTACCCAGTTAGATTGTTTTACATATTCATATTTTGTACCTGTAAATGCCTGCCATCCTTCAGGTATCTTCCTTCCTGTCATTTTGACTACTGATGAGATATTCTGAAAGGGGATCTCCTATTAAAACCTCACTTCATGTCTGTAATCCTACAAAACGAGCAAAAGAGGTCTTTAATTCTTCCATAGGAGATCAGGTTCCCATCCAGAGTAGTATGTACATCTATTCGGTATATCATATCACTCTATAGGGTACTCATTAAGTCTTAGTAATATTTCAGAATATCATGACTCTATGTGAGTTTAGTCATCAATAATAAATTATTTACAACCAATAAATTTTATACTAAAATTGCACCCAGATTACAGAATGTATGTGAACCAAATGCAATCATTTGAGTTTTTAAAATTTTTAGGATAGAATGAGGGTAAGTACAAATTTCCTAAAATTGGAATTCAAAAAATAAGTTCTTCATGAAAAACCAAACTATTGAAATATCAACCAAGACAATATTAATTGTACTTGCTATTGTTGTTGGAATATATTTTTTAATTAAAATTTCTATAGTATTAATTCTTATATTTCTTGCATTCATTATAATGTCTGCAATATCTCCAATAATTTCATGGATGACAAAGAAGCACATTCCAAAGGGGTTATCTGTCCTTATTAGTATATTATTTATAATTGCGTTCTTTGTAGCTTTCATCGTTTTAGTCATTGCTCCTATTATTTCTCAAATAGGAGCAATAACAGGATACCTATCTATAATACCAGGGAAAGTTGCACATGTGTTTCCATTCTTAAAAGGGGTATTAGGAAACACAACAACAAAACTATCAAACTTCAATATATATAATTACTTATTTAATAATTACAGTAATGTTCTTTCTGGAATTCTAAATCTCTCAAAAACAGCAATAGGAATTATAGAAGGGTTGGTATACTTCATTTTTATTATTGTAATGGCAGTATACATGATACTGTATAAAGAGCACTTCTATCAAACTTCACTAAACCTAGTACCAAATAATTTAAGAAAAAGAGTTGAACAGATAATACAAAGGATTGAATCGCAATTAGGTCTGTGGCTTAGAGGACAAATATTAATAAGTCTAGTTATTGGATTTTTATTCTGGCTATACCTTACTGTCCTGGGAATACCATATGCATTACCATTAGCATTATTTGCTGCATTTTGTGAAGTAGTTCCATTTGTAGGACCAATTGTATCTGGAGCTACTGCTGTACTTACAACCTTAATACTAACCCCTAGTCTCTTTATATTTTCACTAATAGCTGTGATTTTAATACAACAGCTTGAAGCAAACTTTATAGCTCCAAAGATTATGCAAAAAGTAATAGGTATGAATCCCTTATTAACTATAATAGGGATATTCATTGGGTCAACTCTTGGGGGGCTAATCGGGGCAATAATAGTAATACCAATTGT
>JAJZLI010000059.1:25317-44595 GCA_021803645.1 bacterium | reverse complement strand
GTATCCAAGTCAAGACCATCACTAAGAACCAAAACTTTCTCCATAGGATCAACTCCCAATTTATGATACATATCTATGAGATTATCCCCAAAAACATATGGATCTCCAGAGTCATGTCTAACTCCCCTCCATAACCTTGCCTCTTGCTGTGAAAATGCAGAGAAAAAGAATCTAGAGCCAAAAGTATCTGATAGGGCAACAGAATAATCTTCACCATACAGATTGTACCAATCTGATAAAACTCTTTCATGTGAAGCCAATAAACTTTTACCTCTTATATCAGCCAGAGCTGCATAAACCATAAATAATTCATGAGCAAATGTCCCTACAGGGGCTCTACTAATGTTTTTAGATAAACCAACATTACTACTACCCACAAAATTATCTGGAAACTCTGACTCTAACTTATTAACCAGAAATTTATGCCAATATAGAGAAAATCTTCTTCAGCGCTGCAGTGGGAACAGATTCAGTCCCATGTAGAGTGGGCACGAGTTGAGCTGTGCAGCCCTAACCGATGTCATTCGGGAAGCATCAAGTGACTGTTAAATTACCCTCATATAACCTTGAAAATACATTTCATTAACCCTTGACATAATAATAGTCTCCCAAAAGGAAGTAATAGCCCAAATACCCGCAGTATCAATTACAACATCATCAATTTCAGGATCATACCTAACATTGACCTTTGGAAGAGGGGTATTTGCAAGGTATTCTAAATATGCGTCACTAAATATATTATTACCTCGAGAATTTCTCAGCCCCCTAATATAAGATAATTCTTCATGACTAAATCCTCTTCTTTGTATACTATCAAAGAGAGACTGTAAATTTCCTATTCCAACATAATCCATCAAACGCTGATTGCCACGATTATGAAAAGTTAATGTTACCTCGGTATCAGGCTCAAATTCAAAAGCAAAATTACTCATTGTTAATTTATAGTAATCTAAATCATAAGAGATATCCTCAAGCTTATCTTCGGCTTCGGGAGACACTAAAGCATCAGGAGACACTACCTTACGGTGAACAGAAAGAACTTTCTCACTTAAAATATCTGCACTTGTAACTAAATGTATTCCTTTCTGTTGCATTTGGCTCAACGCAATATTCCCAGTATCTTCAGAAACTGCTTTCATTGCATCTACAACTGCAATAACCTCGACATTTCCATCAGTATTTGATATTGCATCAAGAGCAGTTGATTTTACACAATAATCAGTAGCAAGACCACAAATAAGTAATGCAACTCTTTTACTTCCTCTCTGTTTTATAACATCAGACAATGTTTGGTTATCTGCAGATCTTCCCTGAAATCCAGAATATGCATCTTCAGTAGACCCCATTCCTTTACTTAAAATCAAATCTGCCATACCAGGATCAATACCTGGAGTAAATTCTGCACCACGACTACCCGAAACACAATGAACTGGCCACTGATCAAAATGAGTAGTTTTTTCTGGATGCCAATCCCTTGTAAGTATAACTGTTCCATTATTTAATTTTACCCATTTTGCAATTCCATTAAATTTAGGTACAATACTTGCACCATCAGGAATTGCTAAAGATCCACCTTCACAAAAATCGTTTTGTATATCAACCCCGACAACAATTACATCATCAAATTCACCTAATAGTAATTCCCCATTTCTTTGAATTTCTACTTTTTCCATAAAATTTCCTCCTTTAATATATATAAAATAATATTAGTGTATAAAAAACACTAAGTATTAGTATACACACATATTTGTGTAATGTCAACACTAAGTATAATTGTCTTTAATAAAAAGGATTTATAAGGGAATTAATCAAAACTACGAGATAAGACTTCAAGTGACTGCTTTTTAAATTTATACAACCTTGCTGGCCTATGAGCCCCATCTTTAAAAAATTCTTTACTTGCTACTACTAAACCTAATGATAAAAATTTCTTTCTAAAATTTCTCTTGTCTAAAGATTTCATCAAAATTGATTCATAAGCAGATTGCAATTGAGTCAAAGTAAACATATTTGGCAAAAGAGCCCACACAACATTGGTATATGTTATTTTAAAACACAATCTTGTATGAGCATAACTTATAATATCTACATGATCATAAGCCAATTTAGGTAAATTCTTAACAGGAAAAAACTGGGGATTTTGTAATCCTTTATCCAAAGGAATAACTATATCCCTACAAAGCCCCATATAACTAACACTAACTGCATGCCCTCTAGGATCCCTTGCAACAGTATCAAATGTATATAACTGCTCTATATAGTTAAGTTCTGAAAGGTTGATTCCTGCCTTACTCTTTAATACCCTAGCAACAGCATCCATAGTGGTTTCTCCAGCAGCATTATATCCCCCAGGTAAAGCCCTAACCCCCTTAAATGGATCATTTGCTCTCTCAATTAAAAGTACAGAAAGATCTCCTGCTATTAAAGAGAAAACTACATTATCGACTGTCAAAATAGGAGGAGTATATACACTCATATAAATAAAGTATACAAAATATTAGCTTAACTTACTATATTTTAGTTAACCCATAATAGAGAATTATATAAATCAGAAGGCATTCTCCAATCTCCACGAGGACTCAAACTTACACTACTAACCTTAGGTCCATTAGGGAGATTCTCCCTTTTAAACTGACTATAAGTAAATCTCCTTATAAATTCACGAAACCAGTGACTAATCTCTTTCTTTGTATAAATACCATTAAACGCTAATGAAGCTAAAAATATAATTTTTTCAGGGGAATCTCCCCATCTAACAAGATAATATAGAAAGAAATCATGTAAAGCATAAGGTCCAATAATACTCTCTGTACTTTGAGAAACACTGTTATCCCCATTAGAAGTAAGTTCTGGAGAAATTGGAGTATTAAGAATCTCCATTAAAGTTAATCTAACTTTCTTGTAATGAGACATTTTAGAAATATGCAAAACCAATTCCTTTATTACCGTCTTTGGGACAGAGGAATTTACATTATAATGACTTTGCTGATCCCCATTATATGTGCACCATCCTAATGCAATTTCACTCAAATCTCCCGTTCCCAAAACTATAGCATCAACCTTATTTGCATAATTAAAAAGCAGAGTTGTTCTTATCCTAGCCTGGATATTTTCATAGGTAATATCTTGCTTATCTTGATCAAATTTAAGCTCTCTAATATAAATTTTTACCAATTCATTTATAGGAATTATTTGAGATGGAATATTTAACTCATCTGCAAGTCTTTTTGCATTTGATTGAGTATTACTACTACTTACAGCAGACGGCATTATGAGAACTTCAATTAATTCACTAGGATCCATATGTAATACTTTTGCACTCTCACGAGCAATAAATAACGCAAGTGTAGAATCTAATCCACCACTTAAACCTAACACAACTTTTCTATTTCTAACAGAGTTCAACCTCATTGCCAAAGCATGAGATTGAATCCAAATTATAGAATCCAACCTTTCTCTCCTCTTCAATGGTATTTCTTCCGGTAAAAAAGGATTTTTATCTAAAGAGGTAAGAATACTATTTCTTTTAAAATTCTTAACCTTAGTTTCCACAATCAAAGCACCAGATTTAAAAAATGTATGGTGCTTCATTCTATCAAAATTTAAATGATCTATATCAATATCGGAAAACATCATTTTAGAATCATCAAAAATGTATCTTTCTTTTACAACTACTCCATTTGCAGCTATAATTTGATGACCACTCATTACAATTTCGGCAGTAGATTCACTAACATCACATCCTGCATAAATATAACCACAAATTAACTTACCTGACTGAATGGATATAAGAGTTCGACGATAATCAGACTTTCCTACTTGCTCAGGTGAAGCAGAAGGATTAAATATTAATTGAGCTCCCATTTTTACTAAATTGGAACTTGGGGAATCAGAAACCCAAAGGTCTTCACAAATCTCTATACCAAATTTAGTACCATTAACATCAAATAATATATTATTACCAAAAGGAATATTTTTTCTATTAAAAAGGTAGGTAGTATTATCATAATTCCATGGTTCATACCAACGATCTTCATAAAATTCATTATATGTAGGAAGGTTAGATTTCGGGACAACACCTCGTATATAACCATTAGATAAAACTGCTGCACAATTATATAAAGTGTTTTCAAAAATAAAGGGACATCCAACTATCATTACAGTATTTTTTGAAGAAGTAAGACTTGATAAAAAAATCAATCCATCCATAACTTGAGAATGTAAAGATGACTGATGTACAAGATCTCCTATTGTATACCCAGTAATAGACATTTCTGGGAACAGAATTATATTTATATTATTTTCTGTAGCATCCAAATATATATTTGAAATCTCTTTAATGTTATCAGGCACACTTGCTACATGTACCTTGGGACAAGCAGTTGCAACTCGAATATATGAATTATCTAGATAAAAATGTTTTGTATTCATCTTGTTTACATAAATTAATTATTTACATAGAAATAATATCATGATAAAATAGTAAGTGTCAATATCACAATAACTATTATGCAGAGTATTAAAAAGAAAGTACTTGTATTTGGAGGAGCATTTAACCCTCCAACACTATCACACCAAGAAATAATAGGAATGAGCTTGAAAATTCCATACATTAAAGAAGTTTGGGTTATGCCCTCTGGAAACCGTCAAGACAAAAAAATATCGATTACAAATTACCACAGGATAAAAATGCTAGAAATCATAAAAAAATATGTATTCTCTAATACATCAAAACTAGTAATATCTAACTTTGAACTTAACCTACCAACCCCAACATCAACCTACACAACATCACAAAAATTAAAAAAATTATACAAAAATTTAGATTTTTATTTTGCATTTGGTAGCGACTCATATAACAGTATGTCAATGTGGAAGAGAGGAAACTATTTAAAAAATAATTTAAAACTAATCATCTTTAACAGAAATAACGACAAAATAAAACTGGGAAATAATGTAATTACAGTATTAAATCCCAAGTTAAAAAACATATGCTCCTCAGATGTTAGAAAACTAATATCCGAAGGAAGGGATATATCATACGCAACATCAATGCATATACAAAAGTATATTAATGAGAATAAATTATATAGAAATTAAGACATACTAATTTAATTCATAGAGAGAGGTATATTTATCCTCTATATATTTATTAAAATACATAGGATTCATTCCTTCTCCAGTAACCCTTGTAATTAAATCTTCTGCAGGATATATTCTCCCATATTTATGAATATTCTCATAAAGCCAACTCTTCATGCTCTTGAGAGTATCCGAAGATATATTACCTTTTAGTTCTGGAATATCTTTTAACATTGTATTATAAATTTGAGCAGAGTAAATATTCCCAATAGAATATGTAGGAAAATATCCAAAGTTGCCAGAAGACCAATGAACATCCTGAAGAACTCCCAAATCATCAGAAGGAACTTGAACACCTAAATATTCCTTCATTTTTGCATTCCAAACTTCAGGCAAGTTTTTTACATTAATATTTCCACAAATTAAATCTTTTTCAATTTCATACCTAAGAATAATATGCAAGTTATAAGTTACCTCATCTGATTCAGTCCTAATATACCCAAGAGATACATGATTCACAATTTTATATAAATCCTCTGGAGATTTATTAAAATCAGGAAAGTATTTCAATATATATTTGTGTAAAAGATTAATGAAAGACATACTCCTACCCAATAGATTTTCGTACATTCTAGACTGAGATTCGTGGATACCTAACGAAGCTCCATGACCAATACCAACACCAAAATATTCTACAGGAATACCTTGTCCATATATACCATGTCCCCCTTCGTGAATACTTGAATATAAGGCATATAGTAAGTCTTTCTTGGAGTATCTTGTGGTTATCCTAACATCATAAGGGGCAATATCAATAGTAAACGGATGTGTACTAACATCTAGTCTACCTGAGGAAAAGTCATACCCCAAAACACTAAGAACATCCTCATTTAACTTAATTTGTTTTGATATTGGAAACTTTCCATCAATAACATACTCCCATGAAATATCTTTACTTGTTACTTTGCGTATAAAAGGAACCAAAAACTCCTTTAGACCATTAAACATATTATCAAGTTTACTTACAGTCATCCCTGGTTCATAATCATCAATTAATGCATTATATGGGTGATCCTCATACCCCAGAAGATCAACAGCTTCTTTCTGCATGGAAACCATTTCTTCAAGAATATCTGAATATATTGAAAAATCCTTTTTATCTCTAGCCTCTTTCCATACATGGTGAGCCTTAGTTGATAACTGAGATAACCTCTTTATAAAAGAGCTAGGAAATTTTCTACTCCTGTCAAAATTCCTAAATGCTTCTCTCACAATGGCAGCATCCTCCAATGAGAGTTTTGGTAAATCCTGTACAAGTTCAGTCAATATATGACCATCATCTAATTTCAGTAACTTCTTATGACATATCTCATCTATTAAAGAATTAGTTATTGCCCTTGATGAAACTCCATTTTTAGGAATATATACATTGCTATCCCAATGAAGCAATGAACTGGCAGAAGATACATATCTAAGTTCATATAATCGTTTTTTTAATATCTTTAGCTTGGAATTCATATAATGCATGAGTATATAACAAACAATATAACAAGACAACAAAACTCATAGTATTTGCATTGTGGATTTGCATGTGATATTATTATAGACATAATGGAAGATCTAAGAACAACAGGAGAAAACACAGAAATTAATGGTCCTACTGAGAATCCGTCAGAACTACATTTTACAAGGGTAGGAGAAGTCAAAACTAAACAAGACCCACCTATCTTAGAAGAATTGAGACAAAACATTGCCCCTAAAATACAATCTGGAGATATACAAACCTTACCAGATGTTATTAATGTATTAAATAAAAAAGAACAATCAGGGACAGAAAACCCAGTTGAAGAAGTTGGTAATGCAATTCGACATAAATACTTAGCTCCAAAGGGCAGGAGAGTTTTAGAACAATTAACAACACACGTACGTGCAGGCCATACAATCGAGGAGTTGCGAAAAAAAGTGCTCCAGATAGCAGAGCAGACAGGAGTATCTAGAACAACAATAACAGAAGCCCTGGAAAATTTGGATACTAGAATGACAATAGAAGAACTAAGAGCGTTAACCCCAGAAGAGATAATCGCATTGAGGGAACAATATCAAGAGTATAGTTTCCTTAGGATGGATAATGATATCAGCCCACAATTAAAAAGGGTCATGGAATGCCTAGAAAAAATAAACCCACATTCACCACATAGAGTTCTTCCTATGTTTATAGAAGAAAACCAGCCAATATTCTTGTGTGAATTAGATATACCAGAAAATTTACTAAGCGCAATAACCAGGACTAACATAGGGGAGGAAGGAATAATGACAGTTGAACAACTATTAAATACTTCAGTAAAAGAATTACTAGGAATAAGAGGGGTAGGAACTATGGGAATTATAACACTAGCTATAGAACTTCAAAGAAAGGCTTATTTGGATAGAAGTCATTCTTAAAAAATTATACCTCTATATTTTTTTTAGTATAATAACAAACCATTTAGTATCCCCGGTCATACTTGAATCTTCATATACAGATTCATAGCCTATACCAGCACAAAGTTTAATATCATCGGGTGTATAAAAGTAGAAAAGTCTAGAACCAAATTTGTCCTTCTTAAGTTCAGAATGATAATTTCCATATTTTAAAGTAAGGCAAACAACTCCACCAGTATTCAGCACATGATGAATTTTTTTAAAGAATTTAGCAACTTTTACTTTAGAAGAATGTAATAGTGATGCAAAAGCAAAAATTATATCAATATTGCGAGGATATTTATAATTTAGAAAATTGCCAACTTCAAATTTTACACCATCACAATTCTTTCTTGCAAGAGAAATCATATGCTTTGAAATGTCTATACCAAGATAATTCTTAGTATATTTTATGATGGACATTGCATCTTTCCCTGCTCCACAACCACATTCAACAACATTAACATTATCCTTAACTATATAAGAAAAAGCCTTTACTATATATTCCTCTTTACTCCTTATTGTAAAAAAATGCTCAGCCAAATCTCTTGACCTTTGATTATATGTCACAATTGTCTGTTTAAATGCATCCATAAAAATTATTAATAATCAATTCCTATTTGAGCTTTCTTCCCTTTCTGGTATGCATGTTTAATTTCCTTCATCTCTGTAACTGTATCTGCAAGCTCAATAATTTTCTCCGTTGCAAAGTTTCCAGTCAAAATCAAATGAACAGAAGGATATTTTTGTTCTATAATAAAAATTACATCATCTTCAGATATAAGCCCAAGGTTTACTGCATAATTAATCTCATCTAAAACAACAACATCGTTTTCTCTATTCCTTACCTCTTTTAGTGAAATATCTAATGCTTTCTTTGCTGCAACTTTATGTTCATCCCGAGGAAGCTTATCGTCAAGTATACCTACAAAACCACGACCTGCAGTAATAAGCTTAAAGTTAGGTGCAAGTCTTATAAAAGATTTCTTTTCTCCATAAAACCAGGATCCTTTTATGAACTGAATCATCACCCCCTTCATATCATATCCACAAGAACGCAACATCATTCCTAAAGCCGACGTAGTTTTACCTTTACCTCCTCCGGTATTTACTACTATCAGTCCTACCCTTTTCATATGGAACAATATGAATATGCACAACTAGCACAAGTAGCACAACCTTCTTTTATTTCTAACTTTCCGCCACACTCGGGGCAAATATCAGAATAACCAGAATCACTAGGTTCCTTCTTTACATCTTTGGAAACAAGGTTTAATACCTGCTCCTCCCTTGACCCATTTCTATACACAGTAACACCTTTACACCCAAGTTTCCAAGCAAGCAAATACCCCTTCATTACTTCTGTCTGAGTAGCATCATGAGGGAAATTACATGTTTTTGATATTGCATTATCTGTATATTTTTGAAATGCAGCCTGCATTCTAATATGATCTTCTGCAGAGATATCCATAGCTACAACAAATGTATCACGAATATCCTTAGGAATCTCTTTCATATTCTGAACAGAACCAGTCTCTGATATCTTTGTTATAAGCTCTTCAGAGTATATTCCTCTCTCTTTTAATACTCTTTCAAGGTGTTTATTTACATAATACAGATTCTTACCTCCCATAACCTGCTTATAATAAACAAGCGCAAAATAAGGTTCCATTCCACTTGCAACATCAAATACCATAGAAATGGTTCCTGTTGGAGCAACAGTTGTTAACGCAGCATTTCTCATTTTAATTTTTTTATCTGCATATATAGAAAGTTTAAAATTTGGAAATACACCTTTTTCTTTTGCAAGTTTTTGTGATTCATCATGAGCTGTCTCATTAATAATCTTCATGACATGCTCTCCCATCTTAAAACCTTCTTCACTATTATATGGAATACCTAAAAGATATAATAAATCTGCAAAACCCATAACACCAAGACCTAATCTACGATTTCCTCTAAATGTATTATTAACTCTCTCAACGGGAAAATCAGAAAGATCAACTACATTATCAAGCATTCTAACTGCAATCCTTACAACCTTCTCTAGTTTTTTTTCATCTAATTTGTGATTTTTCTCAAATTTTTCAAGATTAATAGACCCTAGATTACATACATCACCATCATGCAAAAATTGTTCTCCACAAGGGTTACATGCCTCAATCCTGCCAAGACCAGGAACAGAGTTAAACTTATTTACAGTATCTAAAAAAATAATTCCTGGTTCACCATTTCCCCACGCACATGAAACAATTTCTTGGAAAATTTCTTTTGCTGTCATTGTTATAGGAATAACGTCAATCACTGTTCCATACTTATCTCTAGTAATCTTATGAAGTGGCATCTTCTGGCCATTAAACTCACAAATCCAAGGATCATTCGAATCATTTTCTATTTCCTTCATAAATCTATCAGTAATACCAACAGAAATATTAAAATTTCGTATTTCTCCTTCAATCTCCTTACAATGAATAAAATCCAATATATCAGGATGTTCAACAGACATAACTGCCATATTAGCTCCATGACGGCCTTGTTGTTTTATAATACCAAAAGCTTCATTATATACTCTTAAAAATGAGACAGGACCAGAAGCTATACCTTTGGATCTTACAGCACGCATACCCGCAGGACGAAGTAAATGGAAAGGAAATCCAAGTCCAGAACCTGCCTGTTGAAGTAAGGAAGCATCCTTAAGAGTTTGAAAAATTCCAGACATACTGTCATCTATATGCAAAACAATACAATTTGCAACAAGAGGAGTATCAGAACCAACATTAGCTAACGTTCTTCCTGCTGGAGTAAATTCAAAATTTTCAAGAACAGAAAGAAATTCTCTATAATATTTTTCCAATTTTTCCTTAGAAGCTCCATAAGCCTTCTCTGCATTTGCCAACGTACGAGCAGTTCTTTCAAACATTCCATCAGGAGATTCAATAATCTCCCCTGTTTTCCCATCCCTTTTTAAATATCTTTCAGCAATAACAATTAAGGCATTATCTGTAAATGGCAATTTTGTAGTAAAACCATGTAATATCTCCTTCTGTCTTTCTCTTATTTTTGCATGCTCTTCCCGATATAAAATATATGCCTTAGCAGTTTTTGGATAATTCTCTGCAATCAGAATTGTCTCTACAGTATCCTGTATATCTTCAACTGAAGGAATCTTATTTTTAAACTTATAAACAAGTATATTGAGTACCTTTTCTGCAAGAATTTTAGATATCTTTTTATCAAATTCTTCTGTGACATCTACTGCTTTTACAATAGCATTCTGAATTTTGAATAAGTCAAAATGAACAACAGAACCATCTCTCTTCTTTATTTTAGTAATCATATTGAATTTGGGCGCTTAAAATTAATTTTCAAATATGTTTTATAACAATATTCATAAGCTTGTCAAATAATCTTGAAAAAGTCATAAATAGATTAGATTTTATACATTTTAGGATATACTTTCTGTTACTATACAAAAACATAATAAATGCTGTTGATACAAATATAAAGGGAACTATAATAATATTTCCAAGAAGCTGATTTGCAAGAAAAGGTAACCCCATGATATAGCTTTGAATTATACCTACAATATTCTTAGGGTACATATCCGATGTCACAACAACCCCAAAATTGGTCCATAAGAAGAAAAAAAACGTAAAGAGAATACCAGCAACTTCTGATGAAATAAACAACTTAAAATATTCACTACGACCGTTAAAGGTTTCTCTCACGACAGAGACAATATATTTAAACAATGGTGCAGTCAGAAAAGCAGACCATGTAAATAAAAAAATAATGTTATTACCAATAATAAAATCAGTAATAGCCATAATACAAAGGGGAACAATAAAAGATAATTTTTTATTCTTAAAAAAGTACCCCGCAGCAATTGATAAACCAGTTACAAACTCTACATTAGGTGCAATATGAAAAATCGTCCTCGATAATATTCCAACAATAACATACAAAATTAAAAAGAATATATCCATTACGAAACTTTAACCATTAGCTAAAGAGAACTTTAAAACATCTCCATTCTTGATATAATAATCACTTACGCCAACATTACTTGACTTTCCATTAACCCAAAACTCCCAATACTGTTTATTAGGGTTGGGTGCAAAACCATCAATAGATAAGATATCTGCACCAAAAGAATACATTTTATCTGTAAAATTAAAATTCTTATTTTGTTTCTCAATCTCTTGCATAGCTTCCAATGCATTTTCCTTATTTCCAGTTAAAGATCCAGTAAAAGTTTGTACACTACCACCCTGTTTATCAATTATGAAAGTAAATTTCCCATATTTCGACTTTGATATAGTATTAGGAACACCTTTGTTTGAAAAACCATTTTTAAAAGACATGATAAGGAAAAAAACAACTATGACAATTAGAACAGAAGAAGTTATCTGGATTAATACTCTACTATTTAATGTTCGTTTACTTTTACCATCGTCCATAACTAATTTTGAAGTTTACAAGAAATATTTACATGATGCAAATATGAAAATTTATATATTAAAGTTCCATAGATACATTGCAAAATTTTCATATCATGTTGACTTTATAAGTTTATAAAAATACAATCGGTTTATGGGAACATATTCTGCATATATAGACATAGGGATAATGATACTAATACCAATTGTATTTTTAGTATCAATGTTTCTCCCATATCCATCGTTTGGAACAAAAAGTAAAGATGAACATAACAAAAGCAATCAGAGATAAAATAAAGAAGGAAGTCGATATAGATGAAATATTACCCGACAAACTACCAGTATATGTATCCTCTTTTGTTTACATGTTTGGGATAATAACATTGGCAAGCCTTATTGTAGTAATCTTATCTGGATTTATCATGGTATCAAAAGGAGTACTCTGGTACCAAACATCATCACTAGGATTTTTCTTTAGATCGATGCATTTCTGGGGAGTTCAAGTATTCTTCTTTTTTCTTACACTACACTTTTTAACAATTTTTTTCATGGCAGGATGGAGAGGTGGAAGAGCTATAACATGGATTATCGGTATATTTATAGCAATGTTTGCTATCATTGAAACTTTTATGGGAATATTGTTACAAGGAGGTTCTTTTGCCCAGTGGAACCAAGTACAAGCAAAAGATGCATTTAATGCAGTGGGTATAACAAGTTTTTTAAATTTATTAAATAATGGTCAACTTGAAGGATTACATTTTGTTGTATTTCCTTCAATATTGGTCCTCCTTGTTGGAATACACATATTTTTAGTAAGACAGAAAGGGCTTGTTCCTCCAATTGAAGACAATAAGAATGGATAGTATACAAATACATTACAAGACAAAAGAATCCGATTTATTCAAAGACCTAATCTATACACTTATTGCTGTTATTATCTTTATTGCCATATTATCATTAATATTTAAATCACCCTATGAACCTCCAATGTCAATTGCTCAATTTGCAAAAGCAAACCCGAAAGAATTTGAACAAACTGCCATGGGGGATTTAATGCAAACAGGAGAAATTGCAACATATGGACCACCATATAATAGAGGAGCATCACAACAAAGTTTAGGATTTATAAATCCTGAACAGTGGATGGGACAGGCAACTCCAGTTAATACAAAACAAGAATTTGTTATTAATCCACTAAAAATGACAGAAAGTATAAATCCATCAATAATATATTACATACAATGGTTCCAAAAATCATCATTACAAACACAAAAGATGTGGGAAACAAATTATAACAATGCTCTACAGAAAGCAAAGATTGTCAACGGAGACGTGGTTGTTCCAAACGGAAATTATGGTCCAGTATCATATATGATATCATCTCTTCTTGCACTTGGAAAAAGTGGCTTTATGGCAAGAGCACTTGATGCAAATGTTCCAGGTAATAACAGTACATATACATATAATTTTCAAAATAGACTCTTATTCCTTCAAGGAACAGCATTAACAAATTTAGCAACAAAAGAAAATATGCTAGGTAGCCAAATGGGCATTATAAAATATAATGCAGCATACCCAGGCCCATGGTGGCTAACATACTATAATTATTTATACCTATTTCCTCCATTTGCAGCATCACCAGCAGCTGACCTGTTAGTTTTTGGAACAGTATTTTTAACCTTTCTTCTATTAATACTACTTCCATATATTCCTATATTAAACAGGATTCCATATTATATTCCTGTTTATAAATTAATATGGAGAAATTATTATAAAAATGAAAAATCTAAAGCTTAAATTCATATCAATGAGTATATTAATCCTTCTTGGTATATATTTAACATCTCTTACCATGGACTCTATTTCTAAAGGAAGTATTCTTACAAGCCTTATATACTTAGTACTCTTAATACCAACAGCATACTATGCCTCGAAAATAATATATGAATTCAGATACCTTAATAAACTAGTACATGTAAGAAATGATATAAAATCAGAACTTGAGAAAATAAAGATTGACAGAAAGTATGCTCTATTACTATCTCAAAGTCTTGCAATGGGGAAAACAAAATTATCTGAGTGGGAAGAACTACCAGATAACACAAAAGAGGCTATATCTACATCACTTCAAAAGCTTAAAACTAACAAACATTAATAGTAAGATTTTAAAATTACTTAAAATTAACATACCTCAGATCGAAACGCTTTTGGTCTGGGTCAGGTCATAAGATTAATAGGTTTATATTAAAATTAACTTCTTTATGATAATATTCTCCTTCTTCCAAAAATTTTTCTAATTCAAAAATATTTCTTATAACTATCTTTTCTTTTACCTTATAATTATCAAACAATTCTTTTTGTTTCCTTCTATATATCTTACATATTTTACTTCTATAAAGGTTTTATCTTGCGTAATAAATCTATTTCATTCTTATTTACATATAAATATTTTGGGCTATTTCAAGTGAGGTGTCGCGTTACTTGACCTTAAGGTGCCTCAAATCGAACCACTTTTGGTTTGGACTGTAAAAATCATAGAAATATACAAACAGTTATAGACATGTGTTGAATGATTTCCATACATGTGCTACAACACATTTATATAGTTATGAGTACAAATAATCAAACACAAAATAAAATTATAAGACAAGTAGGATTTCCACAACCTTTATTTAAATTGATAAAGATAAGACTTGAACAGTTGGGTATTTCTACACCAGAGTACATAAGACACCTAGTAATTGAAGATATCAAACCATTATATAAAGACATTCCTACGGTTGATGAAAATACTGAAGAAAGTATTGGAAGAGCATTAGATGATATTGATGCAGGGAGAGTAACAAGATTAAAATCGACAAGCCAGATCAAAAATCATCTTAACAAAATAAGTACATAAGACTATATGTCAACCTATGAATTTACTATAACTAAAGAATTTGAAAGATCTTATAGAAAGTACGTAAAAGGGAATATTAGTTTAAAAAAAATAATTGATTAAAAAATCATAACACTTACAGAAAATCCTTTTTCAAATAACCTAAAAACTCATAAAGTCGGTACAAGAAATTATGGCATAAGATATAGTTCAAGAATAACAGAAGATCTACGGATTATTGGGGATTTTTTCGACAACAAAACTACTATCATAGCTTTGACCAGAGGTGGACATTCTGGAAACAAAAAAGTTTATAATTAAGGTTTTCCTTTAGCATTTCGAACTGCACTTGTATCCACGTATATCAATACATTCGGGATGTTTCAAGTGGGGGTCATCGATTTACTTGACCTTGGTGGGATTCGAACCCACGATTTTCAGGATGAGAACCTGGTGTCCTAGTCCACTAGACGACAAGGCCAATAATCACCATTATACCTTATCAAAAGATCACCTTTCAAATCTTAATCGATAATTAAGAAATAATCTTGGGCAACACAGCCATAAAATTATATTATTCCCAATGAACTTCATACTGAAATTATATACTAAGCATAATATGTATTGTATGTAAGTAACATATACAAAAATTTGAATATTTAATCTCTTTGGTATATCCTTTAATAACATATGCTTACATTCAGTGATGTTACCAAAGAATATAATGGTAAGTTTGCAATTCAGGATATTAGTTTTAAGATAAATGAAGGAGAATTTGTTTTCCTTGTTGGCCATTCTGGATCAGGCAAAAGTACCATTGTAAAACTCATCATAAAGGAAGAGGATCCTACAGATGGGGCTATTCACTTTGCAGGATACGACATTGGAAAATTAAAATCAAAGGCACTTCCCCATCTTAGAAGAGAAATTGGAGTTGTATTTCAAGATTTTAAACTATTACCTAAAAGGACAGCATTTGAGAATGTAGCTTTTGCAATGGAAGTTGCAAATTATTCCAATAGGGAAATAAAAAAGAGTGTAGATTATATTCTAGATCTAGTGGGGCTGGCATCAAAATCTCATCATTTTCCTCATCAACTCTCTGGAGGGGAAAGACAAAGGGTCGCGATTGCAAGAGCCATGGTGAATAATCCTCACATATTGGTTGCAGACGAACCAACTGGAAATTTGGATCCAAATGTAAGTTGGGACATTATCCAACTTTTAAACAAAATTAATAGTTGGGGTACAACTGTACTTATGGCAACACATGCTTCTGATGTTGTGGATTCAATGCAAAAGAGAGTTATTGTTCTTGATTCTGGTAAACTGGTAAGAGATTCACAAGGAGGATATTCTGAATAAATATTATGATAAGAATTACTAGATTAATTAAATATACATATCAACATATTTTTCGTAATGGATGGTTGTCATTTGCTTCCATTGCAATTATGACTTTAACCTTTTTTGTAATTTCTATTTTTGGACTTACTACCTATACAGTCAATGTAATACTCCATTACTATGAATCCAAGTCTCAAATTATAGTGTTTTTTAACCCAAGTACATCTGCTTCTTATATGAATCAAGTAAAAACAGACATACTTGATACAGGAAAAGTTGCTTCTATTCAATATGTATCTAAAGACCAGGCATATAAGAGATTTGAGCAATTTTTAAAAAAGCAAAACCCTTCATTGGTTTCTGCAGTAGACGCCAATGCACTTCCTCCTTCTTATGATATAAGTACAAAAAATTTATCTGACTTACAAGATATTGCAACCCTAGTTTACAAACTTAAGAGCCAAAGTAATGGACAGATTGATAATATACTTTATTTCAAGAGTGTCGTTAGTTTCTTAAAACAAGCAGTTAGTGTTATTAATGGTATTGGAATAGGTCTCATAATATTCCTTGGAATAGTATCATTTATCATTGTAGTAATAACAATTGCAATTACTATTAACTCTCAAGCAGAAGAAATTGAAATTATGAGACTTGTAGGAGCATCCTCTGAATATGTAAAAGGCCCGTTTATCCTTGAAGGAGCATTTTATGGAGCATCTGGTGCCTTTTTATCTGCAATAGTTCTTCTTTTCATATTCTTTATTACAAATACATACTATAAGGATGCAATAATTTTTCCATTAGAACAATTTTTCCAGGGAGTTCCTCTTCCTACAATAACAGTTTGGTTTGTTACCGAAGCTGTTATTGTAGAAGTTATTATTGGTATCATAATTGGGGCAATATCCTCAACCATTGCAATGACAAGGTATATGAAGAAGTAATTCCTCATAATACATAATATTTGAGGACTGTTAATCCTCAAATATTGATTTTTTTGATAATTTAATATATGATTCATATTAATGATAAAACGTTTTTATGATAACTTAAATAAATATCTTCATCCTGGTAAGGTATTAATTATTTATGGTCCCAGACAAGTAGGTAAAACAACTCTTGTGGATAATTTTTTATCCACTACGCATTTTAAATATAAAAAGGGAACTGGAGATGACATTCGGATACAAAAGGTATTTTCGTCATATTCTCTAGTTGACATTCAAAGATATGTTGAAGACAATGAACTTATATTTATAGATGAGGCTCAGAACATCCCTAATGTAGAAAAAACTTTAAAATTAGCGGTTGATCAGATTCCTAATATTAAAATTATTATTACGGGGTCTTCTTCACTTGAACTTAACCAGAAAATGGGGTACCCTCTCGTTGGGAGAAGCTCTGAACTTTTATTGTATCCAGTATCTCAATTTGAACTACAATCTGAAATTGGAAGTTTTGACCTTGATAGTAAGAATGAAGACTATTTGATTTATGGAGGATATCCTGTTGTCCTAATGTATCAGAGTAAAGATGATAAAATCTCATATCTGCAAAGTTTGGTCTCTTCATACCTTTTAAAAGACATACTTGCTTTTGATAAGGTTAAAAGTAATCAAAAAGTATATGATTTACTTCGACTTTTAGCTTTTCAAGTTGGGGGGGAAGTTTCTTTTCGTGAACTTGCATCAAATTTAAACATTGATTATAAAACTGTTGAGAAGTATATTGGCCTTTTGGAAGAGTCATTTATACTTTTTAGAATTGGAGCATATCATAATAACTTAAGAAAAGAGATTAAACGTAATAGTAAATATTATTTTTATGATTTAGGTATTAGAAATGCGCTAATAAACAATTTTAATGGATTAAATATGAGGAATGATGTTGGAGGTTTGTGGGAAAATTTTTTAATGATTGAAAGAAAAAAGCGTCAATCTTATTTATGTAATGATGTAAATACATATTTTTGGAGAGAGGAAAAGAAAGAAGTGGATTATATTGAAGAGGGAGGTGGAAAATTGTATGGGTATGAATTTAAATATTCTTCTTCACAAAAGACTACAAAAGGATTGTGTGCTTTTCAAGAAACATATAGTACTAAAGTAAATAGCGTATCAGTAGTCACTAAAGATAATTATATTGATTTTGTAGCTTCCCCAAGAATTATGAATAAAGTAGAACTTGCACATATTCCAAATGGAAGATATCTGTTGCAGATTCAAAATGATTTTCCATATCTTCACAATGATTTGGATAAAGTTATAAATATAATTATTATGGGTGGAGGATCAAAGCAAAGCTGGGAAAACGCATTAAAAACATTAGAAGATGTAAAAGATAAAATAAAGGATGAAGGTGATAAGAGTAAGTTTATTGCCTTAGTTTCTGGAATTAGTATAATGTAATTACAATTTTTCTCATTATTATTATGTTAGTCTGTCAATATGATATTATATATAATGTATGTATAGGTCTATAATTTATATCATAAAACCTGCTTTATCTATCTTTATTTTTGGTATTTTTATATCTGTATGTTATGTAATATTTCCCAAATCTTTTGTTATCGCCGACAGTAGCTTAACACAACTTCAACAACAAGCTCAATCTCTTCAGAATCTTATATCTCAAGATAATACAAAGATAAGTCAGAACAATGGGGCTATATCTTCATTATCTTCTAGTATTCAGATGTATAAAAGTCTAATTTATCAGAAGCAACTTCTAATTAATAATGAACAATCACAGATCGATCAATTAAATTCTCAAATATCATCTATTGTGACACAGATACAGATTGAAAATAATAAGATTAATATAGTGAAAGAGGAGATTGATAAAAATGCTCTATCAGATTATGAGCAATCTTATGTTCCTCCAGTTACCTTATTTATGGGTAATGCTAATATTAATAGCTCTCTCACTTCTGTTGCATATTTTGGTTCATCTATTAAGGAGGAAAATAGTCTTGAGGATCAGTTGCATAGTATAATGTTGAGTCTAAATCAGAATGAGACTCAACTAAATTTAAGTAAGCAAAATGTCGTAAGTTTACAGAATCAATAT
>JAJZLI010000059.1:14864-25307 GCA_021803645.1 bacterium | reverse complement strand
TAAACGATAATAATAGTTTAAACAGTCTCAATTCTTCTTATAGTAACCAACTTCAGAACGTATTATCACAGATCAGTGCTCTTGAGTTGCAGTCAGGTACTCCAGGTATCCTGCCACAGAATGTTCCATGCCAGGAAGGACCTTATTATTCTCAAGAATGTCCTAGTTGGGGATCAGCAGATCTTGCTGGTACAGGTTATACATATGAGAATGCTGGTTGTTCTTTGATTGCCGCAATAATTGCTGAAAATATTATTGGAAATACAGGATATAATCCCTACTCTGTAAATTCTTCCGAGTATTGGGATTATAATGGCACAATTTTTAATAATTTTCCAGGAATTCAGGATGCTACATGGGGAAATAGTGCATCTATCAATTTAATAGATGCATATGCATCTATGTCTAATCCTGTGGTAGTAGGTTTTTATGTCCCAGATAATCCTTTTGGGACGCACTTTGTAGTTTTAACGGGACCATTAGGGTCCTCTGGAAATATGCAAGATCCATGGTTTGGACCAAATCTGACTTTTGGTCAGAATATGGGTGGGTTTAATTATGAATCTGGAAATATTTTTGTTGCAATTGCATTTTAGAGTTATTGATAGATTCCTACAATTCCTTTTATAATAAGAAGCATAATAATAAGTATCAATGAGTACTCAATTAAGAGATTTCTGCTTAATTTCCCCTCCATTTTGTGATGCATAACTGCAGATGATAGGTAAAAAATACCCGTTGTAATAAACGACTCAACCAAGGTATTCCTTATAGTAAAGCGTACTCCAACTCCCGATGCAGTAATAACAATAGCAGAAATGATTGCAAAGATTACTGTACCACTAACAAATTGCTTATTTCTCTGTATCAATAAAAGAAGAAGTGATAAAGAGAGAATAAATATAAACAATATAGAATATATCATAGACACATTCATAGAAGATGATATTTCTAAGAATGAATAAGTAAGAATAAAAAATATATATATTTTAATCCCATTAAATAAATAGTGAGTAGATTCTTCAATATTGAAAGTGTCCATATATGTATCAATCCTTTTCAGTAGAGTATATAAAAGTATTGACGTTATAATTATTGTAATTTCTGAGGCTACTATATTTAAATTCTGCAGCATCAAGAAACTTACTGTCCCTATATATAAAGCTATTGGCAAAATAACTTGGTGATATGTATATATGTTCTGATCTTCTGTAGTAATACTTTCTAGCTCAATCTGCTGTATATGTTTTTTAAACTGTCTATTGCCATCAATAATTGCCGTAATAATAATTATTGATGATATAAGTATATAGACTATGATAGTTATGGTGGTGGATGCAAGTAGTACAAACAGTAGTGTTTGTAGTACAACAAAAACTACAGTTGATAGTATTTCTACGTCATACTTTAGTAAGTATCTCATATTATTACTCCTATAATAATTGTAAGTATTGCAGTGAGTGTTATTGCTGAAAGTATCAGATGTACTGAAGATATCATTCTTTCTTTACTTATATTCCAAATATATGAGATGACAACATCAGATAAAAGTAGTAATGATATAAATATTACAAATATAAGGTCTGTATATGTAATAATTTTATAATTTATAAAGTCATTTGTAATTTTATTAAAAAATGGCAAAGGAGAAGAAGATACCTTTGGTATATATCCTGTTATGATAACTATTAAATTTGTGCTATTACCATCAAGTACCCCACTCACTACTGCAATTCCAACTACATTATCTTTTTTAGAAAATATTTCACTCTGATAAGAATTTTCCAGGTAATTATTTATGTCATTATATGAAACAAAGTTTTTAGCAATAATCTCATTAACATTACTTAAATTTTTTGTACTTATAAAAGATAGATATGAGGTGTTTTTTACAGGGTTAATCTCTCCAAAGTATTGGTATGTAAACATATCATTGGCAATATTTTCTGCTGACTTTGTTAATGACGAAACTAGAGTAAAACTAGGTAATGATTTATCTGATCTATCTTTATTAATTTGAGTAAATATACTAGATGATGTTATTGTTGCCCCATAAACAAACGGAGATAAAATTACATTTATAAAAAATAGGAAGATTGCATATGTAAGTAGCGCTCTTACACCAAGGAGGGGAGAGGAAAACCCATTTGACTTAGTTGGAAATATAGGAGAGAAAAGTTTATCAAACATGAGTAATATATTACAAGAATTACAGATTTATGTAAATTAAATCTATGCATTACCCATAATAATGAATACAACTTCAATTATCTATATTGTATTTCAGATTATAATATCGTATTTATGAAGAATGAAGGACATATATCAAATATGTGGACCATTTACCATTTTACAAAGCTCGTCAATTTCAGAAAAAAGACTATCCTCTTTAACTGGAGCTGTAGTAGTAGTAGAACAAACATCTACAGGCTTACCTTGACTATAATACATTAATCTTCTGTGGCCATCTTTTATACTACCAATTACAAAGCACCCATTACCTTGCTTATCTGGAACTGGAAGAGTATCATCTTTTAAAATCTCCATAGTAGGTATATTGTACCATATAGGATTACTTTAACTTTAATTCAGGGTATATAAATTGATCCAAGTCACCATTCAGGACACCATCGGCATTGGTTGTCTCTACATCAGTCCTTAAGTCTTTAACAAGCTTATATGGATGCAGAACATAATTACGTATTTGATTTCCCCACATGGCAATCTTATGCTCACCCTTAAGCTCAGACATTTCCTTATCTAACCTTTCTTCTTCCCTCTTATAAAGCAGTGCTCTAAGTTTCTTCATTGCAAACTCTCTGTTTTGAACTTGTGATCTTTCAGAAGCTGTTGTAACAACAATACCTGTAGGAATATGTTTAATTGTAACCTTAGTATTCACCTTATTTACATTCTGTCCACCTGGACCTCCTCCTCGTGTTGCCGAAAATTCAATATCATCATCTTTAATTTCTATCTCAGAATTATCTTCAATAATAGGCATCACCTCAACTAGTGCAAATGAGGTTTGTCTCAATCCTTGAGCATTAAAAGGAGATACCCTAACTAACCTATGAGTACCAGACTCTCTCTTCAAGTATCCAAATGCATAATTAGCATAGACTTCCATACTCACACTACTGATGCCAGCTTCTCCTCCATGTATCATATCTGTAACCTCATACCCCCATCCTTTTGAATCAAAATACCTAGTATACATTCTAAACAACATATCTGTCCAATCCATTGCCTCTGTACCACCTTGTCCTGCATGAATAGACAGTATTGCATTATTCCTATCAAACTTTCCAGATAGGTATGTTTTGAACTCAATCTCATCAAACTTTTTTTCTACTCTGCTAATATCACTTGCTATATCATCTGCAAAAACAGAAAAATCACCCTCAGACTGAAGAGATAGAATTTCTTCTAAATTACGCAAGTCATCTTCAAGAGAAGATATTTGTGACACTTCTTCCTGAAGAGATGTAATCCTCTTAAGCACAATGGTAGCTTTTGAGGAATCCTCCCAAAAATCTGATGCAACAGACTGTACTTGAAGGGCATCTAACTCTCTTTCTATATCAGGGAAATTTATACTTGATTTCAAAGATTCAATACCCGATTTAATCCTAGAGATTCTACTTTTTATTTCATCCATATATAATTCACGAAATTTTCAGTATTTTATAGACTTCCTGAACTATTTGGGATGGATTCTGAAAAGCTTTCACAAGGTATCCAGAAGCTTGTCTTGCAAAACCCTCTTTTACAGAAGTATCGTCAGAAAGCTGAGTTAAAAGTATTACAGGTATACTCATTGTTGAAGAAGTGGTCTTTAATTCTTTTAACACATCCAATCCATTCATTCCTGGAAGCATTATATCAAGAAGAATCACATCAGGTAAAGAATCTTTAGCCTTAGTGAGACCATCTTCTCCATTGTATGCATTTATAACTACAAAATTATCTTTTTCAAATGCCTTTGAGTATATGTATACAAGGTCAGTATCATCTTCAATAAAAAGCAACTTTATTTTTTTTTCTGTATTCATTTTAAAACTATTCTACAGAATAAATTAGCAAAAATCTATCTTTAAATTATATAAATAACAAAAGTAGAGACTATGAAGTATAGAATCGTTGAATATAGTATATAACGATCTTCAAACCATACAGTCTCTGGCGCATCTCCCTCTTTTTTCACATATATATCATACAAATATCTTGCAAGAATATAAAATCCCAAAGGAATAGTAATCTTAAACCAATGAGGGTTTTTAACATGAGCAGGAAGCACAGAAGATACTAAAATGGGGGTAGAATTACCAATGTCTATTGTATACGAAAAAAGAATATATGCAAAAAATGTAGCTGCTCCTGTCATAGAAATAAGAGAGTCCAAAAATTCTTTAGGGTAATCACGCAAAACAGATCTATGTTCCGATGCTCTCTTAAAAGATAACATTGTAATTTCTGCCCTTCTTTTTCCAAAAGAAATAAATAGTGAGGCACAAATGATAAATATAATAAACCAAGAATTGATAGGTGCACCAATAACTACCCCTCCTGCAATAACTCTAAGGACAAAACCAACAGCATTAGTTAGAGAGTCTATAATCAGAACATTCTTCAAATACAGGGAATAAAATAGTACAAGAAAGTAGTAAAAAACATAAATAAAAAGAAGATATTCTCCTATAGACACAGCAAGAATAAGTCCAAGGAGGAAAAATATAACAGACCCAATAACAGCTTCTTTCCTTGAAATCTTATCAGAAGCAATAGGTCTATTTTTTTTAACAGGATGAATTTTGTCCCTTTTATAATCTACAACATCATTTATAAGATACACAGAAGATGATAAAATAATAAGTGAAATAAAGGCCCAAAAAACCTTCCTCAGATCATAAAAGTTTGTTATATCTCTATAAAAAAATATAAAGGCAAAAACTAACAGATTTTTTATCCATTGTTTGGGTCTTAGAGCAAGAAACCACCACTTTATATTATCAAAAACACCTTGCATACCCAGATTATAATATATGGGAGGGAATAATAATAGCACAAATTATAGTATAATACATGGGCACTATGAGAAATAGAGGGGCGATTAGTATATTCCTACTTGTTATGACTACTATTTTAGCAGGAGTGCTAATAAGTAAAAGTATCCAAATAACAAAAAATGAGTATATTGCAGAACAAAAAGCAATACTTATCATAAAAAGTATTTCTACAAAAAAATACAATTATGCATGGAATAACATGTCACAAAAATACAAGGAACAGTTCATAAGCTACCCAAATTTCAAAACATTCATGCAAAACAAATATGGGCATATAAATTTTAAAATTATGTCTATACAAAAACCTTATGTTAAAAATGACGTTGTATATGTGCCAATTAAATTATCGTTAAAAACAAATGATAGTAATTATGTAATACCTAATTACTACAACAGTCACTACTTTAATTTCCAAGTAAAAGAGATAAATGAAAAGTTTATAAATTTAGGACAATTTGATATATCATCTTCTCCAATTATCACTGTCAAAAACATAAAGCCCCAAACAGAGAATATGCCAATATTAATGCTTCACAAAGTGGTACCGACATACTCACCAGAATCTGAATATTCTAATAAATATGGTTATGAACTTGATATGGGGCTAACATTGCTTACAAGTCAGTTTGAAAAACAATTAGAATACCTAAAAAAGACAGGATACACAACAATTACATTAGAAGATATGTTTAATAATCTTTACTATGGAACACTTTTACCTCAAAAACCAATTATATTAAGTTTTGATGATGGAAGAGAAAGCCAGTATAAATATGCATTTCCAATTTTAAAAAAATTTGGAGACACAGCAGAATTTAATATAATTACAGGTTTTGTTGGGGGATACAATGGACCAGCACAATCATACATGACATGGAACCAAATAAAACAATTGGCTGATGCAGGGATGGAAATTGAATCTCACACGGTAAACCATATTGCTCTAGGTGGATCAAATTCCAAATATATCAATTATGAATTATCCGTATCAAAACAAACTTTAGAGCAAAAATTAGGAACAATAGTGCAGTTTATAGCATATCCCTCAGGGGCACCTTTTAGAAATGAAGACCTGCAGGGGGAGGAAATACTAGATAAAGATTTATTACAAAATGGGTATCTGGGAGGATTGCTTGATGAAGATTTCAACAGTCAAAAGCAAAACATGTCAGATCCATACATGCTCTATAGAATTAGAGATTCAGGAAATATATCTATAAACCAATTTATATCCAATCTAAAGGTTTAAATAACTATACCTTATATATTTTTACAAATACATCCTGGGGTATTTCAACTTTACCAAATGTTTTAGCACGAGCTTTTCCTTTTTTTTGCTTTTCTAAAAGTTTCATTCTCCTTGTAGGATCTCCTCCATAAAGTTTTGCGGTAACATCTTTTCTAAAGGGTGAAATATCCTCTCTTGCAGTAATTTTACCTTCAATGACTGCCTGTATAGCAATAGCAAATTGTGATTTTGGTATTAAGTCTTTTAAACGGGAACAAATTGAAGCAGCTACTCTTGCAGCTGAGGATCTGTCACAAAGCATTGAAAGTGGTTCAACCATTTCTTTATTAACAAGGAAATCAACTCTTACAATATCAGAGAATCTATATCCAATAAAAGAATAATCCATAGACCCCCTACCTGAGGTAATCATTTGAAGTTTATCGTAAAAATCTGTAATCAGGGAAGAAAGGGGCATTTCAAATGAAAGGAATGTCATTTTCATTTCTTGAGATATCCCTTCTTTAAATTCAGAATTTATAAATATACCTCTTTTTGAGACCACCAAATCAATAATAGATCCTATACATTCCTGTGGAGCCAAAATTTCTAATTTTATATATGGTTCAGAAATTTTATCTATTCCCATATTATGATCAAACTCTAAAGGATTAGATATTACTACTTCTTCCCCATCTTTCAACTTTAATTTATACTCAACTGTAGGAGATGAAACAAAAACGTCAACACCATACTCCTGAGATAATCTCTGAGAAACAACTTCCATGTGAAGAATCCCTAAAAAACCACATTTATATCCAAAACCTAATGCAATACTATTTACAGGAGAGTATTCAAATGCAAAATCATTCAAACCTAATTTTCCTATAGCTTCTTTAAATTTTTCAGTATCATTTCTATCTAAAGGAAAAAATGAAGAGAATATCATGCTTTTTACCCTTTCATATTTAAAAATTGGGGAAGACAAAGTATCTTTTACCAAAGTATCCTTCACTGCAATATCTTTGATACTCTTAACTTTTGTAACAATAAAACAAACCTCTCCGGCAGAGACACTATCAACAAAAGTATATTCAGGAGTAAGATAACCTAAGTCTATAACCTTAATAGGAAGAGAAGATGAGTGAAAGTAAACTATATCTCCACGTGAAAGAGTACCATCAGTAACCTTTACAAGGACAATTTCTCCTAGGTGATGATCATAAAAAGAATCAAAAATAAAACCTCTAAAAGATGATTGGGTAGACTTTGGAGGAGAGATTTTTGCAATAATGTTATCTAGAAGTTCATAAACACCAATACCAGTTTTGCCAGAAGTTTTTAAAATTTCATCTTTGGAAAAACCAAGTATATCGTGTATTTGTGATAGTCTAGCATCAATATCTATATTAGCAATGTCTATCTTATTTAACACAGGGATAATATCAAGATTTAGTGATAATGCATTTAGAAAATTTCCTATTGTTTGAGCCTCTATACCTCCAGTAACATCAACAAGTAGAATTGCTCCTTCACATGCCTGCAGTGACCTTAAAACTTCAGATGAAAAATCAACATGCCCTGGAGTATCAATAAGGTTTAAGATATACCCCTTATACTGCATTCTAACTGTCCTAAGTTTAACAGTAATACCTCTTTCTCGCTCTACAGATAAATTATCTAAGAACTGAGATTTCATGTTTCTTTTTTCAACAGTATTAGTAAACTCTAAAAGTCTATCAGAAAGGGTAGATTTGCCATGATCAACATGTGCAATAACAGAAAAGTTACGGATTTTATCCATTTATTTTACACCAAGGATACTTGAAAGCTTACTCTTTTCTCTAGCAGCCTTATTCTTATGAAAAATCTTTCTTTTAACCATTTTATCAACCTGTGAATAAAGCTCACTCAAAGATTTTGCACTAGGGGATTTAATAAATGATTTTTTCATCTTATCAAATTCAACCTTATATTTCCCATTTCTAAAGGTTCTCCTTTTAGTTCTTCTAATATCTTTTATTGATGATTTAATATTTGCCATTGAGACATTATTATACCTAATATATACAATATTTACAAATACACCACATTTAGAAACATTATGGGGCATGGTATAATATTGAGTATGGGAAGTAAGATTGAAGATGATACAACATTTTTTAATATCTGGGATATTATTGAAGAACAATATAAAGGTAAAATAAGATTCTGTGGAGATAGTGATGGACAAATATGTGTTATAAAAGAACCACAGGACACGACAACAGTTCCTCTACCACAAGGAGCAAAAAAGTTTCAACTACAAGAGGTTGCAGAGAATATATATCTAATTCCTGAATCGGCAAGACCAATTTATTCACAAAAACTTCAAGATAATGGAAATTTAAGCCCCAAAGATATTGTAGAAAAAATAGCAGAACTACTTGGAATATGTGATTCCTATGGAGTAAATTTAACAGGACTTAGTCAATATTCTTTCATACTTGCTCCTGGAGAGAAAAGCATAATTTATATATTACCAGGAACTTACGCCACAGCAACAAACCACATAGGTAGGATTTCATATAATAAACTTATTGACACAATATTCCTAGACAGAGATAATTCGGATTTATATTCTTTATTTAATCGAGTATATAATGAACAATTTACAAGAAGCATTTCCTAGCGGAACATACAATAATAGGGGTGAAAATACCCAGATAGAGTCAGGAGAAAATATTGAGGATATTTTAGATTACGCACTTGGAAAAAATCCAAGAGTAATAGACCCACAAGAAATAGAAAATCCACATAGTGCTGACTTAAAAGACGGAGTATATTGTCTTAAATGTCCAGAACAATCGCAAGCAATAATTGCGTTTGATTTTACATCTCCTGAAAAAAAATCACAGCAGGAAATAGCTCGCACAAAATACAATCTGGAGAGATAACCATTGGAGGAACAGGTGAAAAAAGACATTTATTGGTTGCAATAAAACCATCAAATAGCCCAAGGAGATGCTTTGGACAAATCGCAAATATGCAAAGAATGGAACAGGAAGGATTTAGTGTATTCAAAATACTGTACATAATAGTAAAAAACAAAAAACCATACCTTATCACTAAATCAGAAATGGATATTATCCCAATTGATACATATAATTTTCAAGGAACTGAAAGAGAAGAAATCCTCTTCTATGGTATTGGAAACCTGCTTGCCAGAATGCATGTAAGAAGAATCACACATGGAGATGCCCAAATGAAAAATTTTGTACTTGATAATGGAAGAATAAGAGTAATAGATTTTGAAAAAACAACATTTCACAAACTGCAAAATGATAATTTCCATAAAGATGTAAATAATGATCTTCAAGCCATATTACAGTCAATAATGAGGAGTAAAAACCTGCCTTCTAAACACAGGAGAGTGTATATAGATGCTATGCTACAAGGGTATATAGACCATTTAACAAATCTATATGTAAAAGAAGAAAATAGCACATTGCAACAAGAGATACTTGATCTTATAGAAAAAGTAGAAGCTAACTACCAACAATCTTATCGCTATCAAAAAATGCTTCAACCTCATCAACAATCTGTACAGGAAGGAGCGTAGATTTAACAAGATATCCATTAGCACCAAGTTCAAATGCAGTTTTTATAATATCATCATACCCAAGATTAGTAAGCATAAATATAGGAACATCTTTAGACTTATTATCTGTAGACCTAACTTCCCTAAGAACATCAATTCCTGTTTTTTTAGGAAGCATTATATCAAGCATTATAATCCCAAATTCTTCCTCTTTAGCTCTTTTTAAAGCATCCTCACCATCATATGAATTAATTACAGAATACCCTCTCTTAGTAAAAATTTGGTTATAAATATCAGAAAGGAAAAGATCATCTTCAACAATTAAAACCTTCTTATTTTTCATATTATCCATATAACGATAATTATTATATCTAAACTACGATAATAAAGATAACATCTTTATTTTTTTTTTGCAAACTAAAAAGTACACCCATTTGCACCAACAAATATATATAGGAATATGCCACAATTACAGTTTGAACGAGCAAATAACAATAATTAATGATAATATAAATATATTACCTAAGTTAATTTAGACCACCCCTGTTAACCTAGCATCCAAGATT
>JAJZLI010000059.1:0-14854 GCA_021803645.1 bacterium | reverse complement strand
TTATTTTTTTTTTGCAAACTAAAAAATAAAACTATTTATATCAATAAATATATACTATAATTGACTACCATAGCAATTTAAAAGAACAAATAAAATTTTATAACAGTTAATTTATATAATTCTTCTATAATAATGGATATCATAATCTCATAGTTCAATTTCACATACCACAAGAATTGTTGAAATATATTGATATAAAAGGTAATATATTGGTCATAATATGAAAGAAAGATTTCAATTATTCACAGACGCAGGATCACGAGGAAATCCAGGTAATGCAGCTTACGGAGTCTTTATCTATGACAACAATAATAAACTAATAGATTTTAGCGGTAAGTACATAGGAATCCTAACAAATAACCAAGCAGAATTTATAGGCCTGATAGCTGGCCTTGAACTTGGGCTAAAAAATAAGATTACAGAAATAGATTGCTATTCAGACAGCAATTTAATGGTAAATCAAGTTAATGGGTTATTTCAAATAAAAGATGTACTCCTTAGAAAAAGAGTTGAACAAATAAAAGTGTTAATGAAAAAGTATAAAAGTATAACACTTACACATATAGGGAGAGAAAAAAACAGTGTTGCAGATAAAATGGTAAATATAATCCTAGATGCAAAAGAAGCATGATAGAGTATATAAAAGCAGAATACATAGATGACATTAAAAATTACATACAGGAAAGACAAGGAAAAAATTTAAAGATCAATATACTAGACGAAGAGGAAATAGGGGAAAACAAAATACTGGAGGAACTAGAAAATCTAAATATATTTGAAGATATAAGGGTCTTTATTTTAAAAAATCCCAAAAACATCATTCCCAAATTAAGAGATATTAAAACAGAAGATCTAGTATATGTATATCTATCTCCAAAAAGTAAATTGAAAGCTACACAATTAAAACAAGAAAATATAGAAAAATACATAAATACGATTTTTAACAAAAAAGGAGTAAAAATTACAATTAATACTATCAGACAAATTATAGATATAGTAGGCGAAAATCGGATGATGCTAAAACATGAAATATACAAGTGTATTAATTTTATATACCCTAAAAAAGAAATTACCGACATAAAAGAAATTAAGGAAATTCTATCTTACGAGACACAATCGCTAATATGGAATTTAACAGATGCAATAGTTGTAAAAGAACGGAGAAAAGCAATGATGGAATATTTGAAACTAAAAGAAACAGGAGAAGACCCAAGAGGAATATCATCTATTATGGCATGGCAAATAAAAATGATGCTCCTTGTAAAAATACAAATAGAGAAAGGATACAGTTCAAATCAAATCAAAAATAATATTTTTAAAGCAACAGGGTCAAAAATATCAGATTTTACAATCTCAAAAATAAAAAACTCGATAAGTGCATACTCTCAAGAGAAATTAAAAATAATCTTTCACAAGATTATAAACCTAAACACAGCAACAAATACTGGAGAAATAGATATAGAGATAAGCCTTCCTATGCTTATAACATCTATTTAATTCTTTTTACAATTTTTCTCTTATGAATATTTAGAGAAATAATATCTGTAAAGTAAGAATATACCAACCCAACAATTAAGAGTATGAAGCCAACAGCAATTAACATATATGTAGGTACATCAAATCCTGTATTTGGTAAAACTGATGTGGATTGAGCATCTACAGTTAATACTACTGTACAAGGAGCAGATAATTGCGCACCCGTATTATCGGTAACACCCGACAGAGATATTGTGAATTCATCATATGATCCAGATACAGTAGATGGCAGTTGCCAAGAAGCGCTATTTCCTGAACTTGAAGGAGTTAGGGTTCCAGATAAAGGAGAAACACTCCATAAAGCTTTTGAATAATCTATATTAGCAGTTGATAAAGTATCCTTTATACCAGAGGTAATTTCTACTGGGGATGAAGAACCTGCAGTAAATGTTGTACCAGAAACTCCGTTTTGAGTTACAACAAAATTATTACAAGAGAGAGAACCCTTAGTTACAGCAACAGTTTGAGAACTACAAGTAGATGAATTTAATATTGCACTAGTTATAGGAGAGGATTCTACACCCGAAGATGATTGTACCCAAGCAGTAGCAGAATAGTTATCTTTATAATTTGCACCTGTCCATACAAATGTGCCACCAGAAGAATTTACATACTCTGGGGAGAATGTATATACCCTATTTTTTGATACCGTATCGGTAATATATCCATCAACAGAATAGGAAGATGATGTGTTAGGAGCTGCTTTCCATACAATATTAATTTGTCCAGCAGAACCACATGTCATACTAAGTGATGCAAGTGGAGCAACTGTCGTTGTATTTGAAAATGTAGAATTCTTACTAGTTGTTGATTTTTTACTAGTGAATAACTTCCCTATATTTCCAAAAAGATTTGATGAATTATTTGCACTTACAATAATTAATGCAATAATACCTAAAGCCAGAAAAACTCCGACTACTGTTAAAATTTGCAAAGTAATATTTTTCTTTTTTTCAACATTTTTTTCTAAATTTGCAGTATCCTCTCCACCAACTTTCTCTGGAGGCTTAGAAGGATTTGTCTGACTTGTATTACTGTTATTAAGTGGATTCATACTCTACATAATTAATATATCTTTAATGAAAAAACTTGTCAATAAATTAAATGCCAACCTCTTCCCACTTCTGCAAATTACGATCAACAAATTTCAAGAAGGATATATTATAAATAGACACATACGCAGGGTTAAATACTACCTGAGTTGCAGGATACCAAGGATCACATCCACCTAAATCTCTACCATCCAGTATTTCTCCATATGCAATTACACTTCCATTAACGTATAACTGCTGATGCTGATTTCTAACACAAATAGGTTGATTCGGAGCACAATTACTATTTATACAAGATGCTGCACCATAAGACCAGTTTATATTTATACTAGAACTACAATTTGGACTTTGATCAGAAGATACTGTGTATGTAACATTCTCCTTGACTGAATCATATACAGTAAAGGAAGCCTGACTTTCTGTTGAACTATATGCCACTGTAGTTGTATTAGAACCAAGAACAAAGTATGAACTATTTCCTGCAGGCGAAGAAGATGCCGATAATTGGACACCAAGAAGAGGTGCATTAACTGGAGTATAGTAAACATTAATTACCAAATTTGTACCAAGTTGAGGACTCTGAGTAGATGGACTTAACATAATCTGGCAGCTAGTAGAGGTTGTTCCCCATGAAACAGTCACAGTTGGAGAGTCACATTGACCAGCAAGCGCAACAAAGCTTACAATTTCAGAATAACTATCGGTTTCTGTAAAAGTAGCCACCCCAGAATCATTAGTTAAGGCAGAAGTATCCCCCGGATTTGCATGAGAACCATTAGTATCAGCAATTACAATATATTGATTTCCAACATTTCCCCCTTTGAGTGTAGCAGTTAATGTTATGGACTGCCCTACATTAGGGTTATAGTCATTAGACGACAATTGTAATTGACAAGTATTGTTAGTAGAAACATCAAGAGTAACTGCTATTGAATTAATAATATTGTTATTCAAGACAATCCCAGACACAGTTATAACATTTCCAGAAATAGTAGCAGTAAGAGGTGTTGTATTGCCATTAGTACCAAAATATTCTCCTGCAGTGACCCCCGATACAGTATATCCAGAAGGTACTGTTCCTGAAGGTACAATTATCTGTAGTTGAAAATAATTAAATGCACAATCAAGCTGGCTCTGTGCAACAGGTAAAGTATAATTACCCTGGGGGTCTGTCACAGGATATGGATAGTTACCAGCACATGAACTATCTATTTCATAATACTGACAAGAAGCTTCTCCTGGAGGTGTTGGATATGATGGTCCATAACCAACATTTGAATTAACATCACCATTACTTCCATACTCCCACAGATACGTTCCCCCATTATTATTCCATAAGTTATATGTAGGCCCCCAAGTCTCTGTTGAACTACCAAATGAAGATTGACCTGTATATTCAGAACCTTTCAAGGAAAAGTTTGCACCAGACACAGGAACTGGAGTTTCAGATACCCCATTAATATCATTTTTCTTAGAAAAATTAAGATAAAAACCTGCAAAGTTATTAGTAAGTGTCGTAGGCGCACCCTGACCACTAGTAGTCTCATAACAATCAGAAGTACCATTTGTAAAGTTACAATTACTACCAGGATAATAGGTAGTAGAAGCATGAACTCGAATAACAGATAATAAAAATATTATAAATAAAATGGAAAGTGATAATATTAATTTTTTTGTTAAATTTAAATTCATTAACATCAGTAAGTTATTATACTAGAATTAGCTTCAAGTTTGGATACCATGCTACTTACACTACTATATTCACCAGAAACGCTTTTCTGAACAATGAAATAATAATATCCCGTATATCCTCCAGGAACTTTGGGCTGAATTAAGTAGTAATTTTCGATAGGAGATTTACCACCTGCCGGAACAGATTCAATTGTACTGAATATCTGCGCACTGGGAGCAAAAATTTTTAAAGTATAATTATTCTGATTGAGACCAGAGTAATTAATTACAAATGCTTTATTAATATTGTTTTGAGAATATGAAGACGCATCAGATAGAAGTGAGGTGAATTCGGAAGATTCTGTAATAGGGGATGTCATTTTTGTATTAATATACTTATACCAATTTTCTATTGTACTATATGCTTGGTTCTTTTTATCACCAAATGAAGGATTATTTTCCCCCAGATACCTCCACCCATAATTAGTAACAAATTCTGTCCCTGTATAATTTTTTACCAGCATATTCTCTATTTTTGAATTTACTAAGTTTTGAAAATAATAGTTGTAAATTTGATTTGCACCTTTAGTAACAAGACTTACCTGCCAAGGAGTATTAGGACCATAAGCTGCAGAATAAACCTCTTGTTTTGTTGGTAAATCCTTATGAGAAGCAAGGTAATTATATTCTACAGTATAAGCAACGAAATTTGATAACTCCCCTTTATAGTTTGTAGTACAAGAAATATTGTAAATAGCATATCTATTACAATTATAATTAATAAGATCCTGTAAACTTAAAGCTTGCCCATCAACTTTGGCAACTATTTTAGGACCAAATCCAAAAAGACCTCCAATATATTGAATGTTTGGAACAAATAAGAATATTAATACAAATACAAGAAGCGCAATGGCTGATACGACTAGAATGCCCTCTTTCCTAAATGAAGAAAAATACTTTTCAAAATCTTTTAACATACTTATTTCATAATAGTATTGTTAAGATTTTTTTTCAATTGATATCAAAGATATTTTGCAATATTTGCATTTTGTTGAGCAAGGGTTACAGCATAATGCAAATGCCCTGATGAATCAGCAAGAAAATACCAATAATTATTTGGGGTAGAGTGTATTGTAGAATCGATTGAAATAGAACCAGGAGAACAAATAGGGGTTGGAGGCAATCCAGGGTAGAGTCTCGTATTGTATGGAGATTCTATTTGTAAATCAGCAGGGGTAATATCTCGAGTCCACCAAGTCCCCTCAGATTGATTAAAACCTAGTGCATATTGTACTGTTGCATCTGATTGAAGGGCCATTCCACTTGTAAATCTTCTTATAAAAATATTTGCAACAATAGGTTTATCAGAATTATATAAAGTTTCTCTCCTTACAATAGAGGCAATAATTATGGTTTGATATAAAGAAAGTCCATCACTATTATTTAAAAGCCCATTTCTGTATTTTTCAAATATATTCTTTTCAAAAGATGATAATTGCATTTTTATCATCTGCTCTGCCGTTATATTTAATGGAACATAATATGTATTAGGATACAAAAAACCTTCAAGAGAACTACCAGCGGGAATATATTTCATAAAAGGGTATTCATTTGTAAATAAAGAAATATCCTTTTGAGCAATATTAATATATTCTGCCATAGAAAATTTATAATCATTATTATCAATATCAAGCACATTTCTAATAAGGGCAGCATCCTCTTCAATCCTCAACCCCGAAGGAATATCAATTTGCTTATAGAATGAACCTTGTCTAAATGTGTTTATCATTTGAGGAATATTCTCACCTTTATATATCCTATATATTCCTGTATCAAAAACAAATAGAGGATCATGCAAATCCATGTATATAGACATCATAAAAGGAGAGGATATTAATTTATCAGCATAGAGATTTGCTATAACTTCCCTTTCACTATCTCCTGCAGCAACTTTGAAATTTATATAACTAGATTTTATATTATTTTTTGAATAAATATCTGTCTTGTAGATTAAAAAGAAAATAATTATGAATAATACAAAAAGCAAGAACGATATTAATTTGTAATATTTTATAATCATTATTGTGAAGATATATAATCGAGATATTCCTGCAGTATAATCTGAGCAGATAAGTCATCTAACCTTCCTTTTGAATTTCCTTTCTTTGCCTTTATAGACTGAGACTCCTTGGAAGTTAGTGTCTCATTCCAGAATACCACTTTATATTTATTTTCAAAAGGCTTAATAAATTCACGTATGTTTAAGGCAATATTACTCTCTTCCCCAGATACATCAAAAGGAATTCCTACAACCATAGTAGAAATACCATATTCATTCAAAATATTATTAAGCCATGGATAAAATTTATCATTATTTCTTTCTACTGAAAATCTACCGGCAACCCTTCCATTCTTATCTGAAAGAGCTATGCCAATATATTTTTTTCCCCAATCAATTCCTAATATATACATAAAAATAAATACTAACTAAGGGAAGCCCTAATCCTTCTGATTCCTCTTCCCACAGACTCTTGCTTATCAACCTTAAAATTCCCAAGGTCAGAAGTAAATCCAAAATGCGTTCCACCACAAAGTTCCATAGAAAAATCACCAATCTTGATAATTCGCACATCGTTTGTGTACCTATCTTCAAAAGCAAGGGTTACTCCCATCCTACGAGCTTCATCAAGAGATGTTTCTATTATTTCAATTTTATCCCCCTTCTTGATTTCTGAATTTACAATATCCTCTACACTCTTTATCTCATCATCTGTAAGAGGTCTATCAAAAGAGAAATCAAATCGAAGTCTATCTTTATCGACAAAAGAACCTTTCTGTATGATTTCTATAGATAAGGTTCTTTTAAGAGCAGCAGAAAGCAAATGAACTGCAGTATGATTATGCGAAATTTTTTCTCTCACAACTTTATCAACAATAGGAGAAACTATATCTCCTGGTTTTAACTTACCACTTCCTGGTTCATACTCACCAAAATGTACAAAAACTCCACTTTTAGTTTTTCTAACACTTTTCACATTCACTATAATGTTATGCCCTAAAACTTTTCCAACATCACCAACCTGACCTCCACTTTCTGCATAAAAAGATGTTTTATCTAAAACAAAACTCACAAAATTTTGCATATCTACAACTTTTAAAACCTTAGATTCTCCTGGCACAGTAAGATCTAAATAACCCAGAAATTGGGTTTTTGGTAGCTCTCCATACTCTACCTCAATCTCTTTTCCAAGGGTAAAAGATGAATGCATCTTAGACTTACTCTTTTGTACTCTCATAAGATCCACAAAACCCTTCTCATCAAAAGAAATGTTTTTAGAAGTTAGTATATCTTTTAATATTTCTATATTAAGGCCATATGTGTCATGTAAAAGGAACATATTCTCCCCTGATATTTTATTATCCTTAACAACTTTATCCAAAATCTTAAAAGATCTGGAAAGTACTTTTGTAAAACCCTTAATCTCATTATCCAAAATAGACTTTACACTACCCTTATTCTGACTAATTTCTTTATAATCAGCACCATAAATATCAGAAATAGCATCTACAGTAGCATTTATAACATTGTTATCCATAGGGAGATTCATGGCATATATTTGAATCATAGACCTCCGTATTAATCTCCTTAATACATACCCTCTATGTAAATTTGAAGGAAATGTTCCATCAACGATAAGAAAGGCTGATGCCTTTATGTGGTCGGCAATAATATTCATCTGCCGTTTATAATCGGAATAACTTTTTCCAGAAACATGTTCAATTCTCTTTATAATAGGGGAAAATAAATCAGTTTCAAACACGCTATTCTTACCCTGCAGAAGTGCAGCCATTCTTTCTAATCCAGCCCCCGTATCAACGTTAGTATATGGAAGCTTACTATAGTTTCCCGTAACATCCTTATAGTATTCCATAAAAACCCCTGCATTCCAGACTTCAATAAACCTATCACAATCACACCCTGGAGCACATGTTTCTTTTCCGCACCCAACCTCCTTACCCATATCATAATAAATTTCAGTAGAAGGACCACAAGGTCCCTCTAAACCAGGAGGACCCCAGAAGTTATCCTTCCAACCAAGTTTTATTATTCTTTCTTTTGGAAGACCAACACTGATCCAATGATTATAAGATTCTATATCTTCAGAAATTTTATTATCACCAGCAAAAACAGTTGCCCATATTCTACCCTTAGAAAGCCCAAATTCTTTCACTAGCAGTTCAAGAGCAAGTGATATTGCCTCTTCCTTATAGTAATCACCAAATGACCATGAACCTAGCATTTCAAAAAAAGTAAGGTGTCTGCCATCATTGCCAATATCATCAATATCCGTTGTCCTGAAACTTTTTTGTACAGAACATGCTCTTGGATTTTTAGATACATCTTCCTGCCTTAATAGATATGGCATCATCTGAACCATACCGGCAGTAGTAAAAAGTAAAGTAGGATCATCTGGAACAAGAGAGGATGATGGAAATAACTTATGGTTATGTTTTATGAAAAAGTCTATAAATTTTTTACGGATTTCATTTCCTGTCATAATATATTTAATCAAAAGACGACGATGGGATTCGAACCCATGTATACGGTTTTGCAGACCGCGTCCTGAACCAGCTCGGATACGTCGTCAAATCATTTAGATTATAATTATATCAAACATTAAAAAAGAAAAACTAATTCAAGGAATACTAAGAAAGGGTATTAGCAATTCTTCCAAAAAATGAAAAACTGAACTTCTCTCCATTATATGCCTTATACATCAAAAATATGCTTATAACAAGCCATACAATAAATAGAGAGATATTTAATAGTGTAAAGAGAAATGAAAGAAAATGTACAGATATAATCCTAAATAATATAAATACAATAACAAAAGTTAAATTAAAAAATATGCTCTGAACAGAATTAAATTGTAAAAATTTATCTTTCCTTATCAAAGACAAAACAAAGGTTATAAGATCAAATACAAGAATATATGAAGATGCTGCAATTACATTTTCAGATTTTATGCTATCAACCTCCTCAATAAGAGGAGTACTTGATTCTGTAACACCAGATACAACAGAACTACTCTTATCATGAACTTCAGAATTAAAAACAACATTATTACCTTGACTAGAAGATGGAATATTTTGTTGAGAAGAATGAACAGAAGAGTATATGTCTTCAGGAGGAGTAGATATTATTTGTTCATTGTGCTCAACTTTAGGAGCATTAACTACAGGTTGAGGTTCCACACGAAAGGTAGTATTTTCTGGTTGTACCTGGTGTGGGCGAGAAAAAACCTCTTCTGGGTTTGGAGTAGGTGTTGTATTTACAGATCCCTGTAAATTAGAACTAACATTAGCATTTACAGGATTATCTGATATCTCTTTTTTTTCTACTACATCATTCTCCTTAGAAGTATTAAGGATATAGTCATAAGGGTCAGATATATTAATACTTGGGTTAGAATTGTCACCACCAACCACGCTACTGCTACCACCTTTATTAGCACTATCATTGGGTACTTTAAACTCTTGATTTGGTATCAGAGTATTATCATTATTCATAAAATACTTATATCAATATGTCTAATGATATAATATTATCTTGTAAAAATAAAGATTTAATATATACAATGAAATATATATATGCAGATAATGCTGCAACAACAAAAATAGACCCAAGAGTACTGGAAGAGATGATGCCATATCTAAAAGATACATTTGCAAATCCAAGTTCAATACACTCAATGGGACAAAAAGCAAGAAGAGCTATTGATAGAGCCAGAGAGTGTATTGCATCATACATAGGATGTGATATACAAGAGATAGTATTCACATCTGGGGGAACTGAAAGTAACAACCTTGCAATAAAAGGAATGACCATTACTAACAAAGGGCATGTAATAACATCAGATATTGAACATGATTCTGTCTTAAAACCAATATCAGATATATCCCAAAATAGAGATATTACTTATGTAAAACCTGACAGTACGGGACATATCTCACCAGAAGATGTAAAAAGTAACATAAGAGAGGATACAGTACTAATATCAATAATACATGCAAACTCAGAAATAGGAACTCTACAAGACATAAAGTCAATATCTAAAATAGCCCATGAAAAAGGAATTACTGTACATACAGATGCTATGCAGTCGTTTAAATATGAAAATATTGGGGAAACAGGTGCAGATTTAATTACATTTGGGTCTCATAAAATACATGGACCTAAAGGCATTGGAGCACTATATATAAAAAGACAAACAAAGATAAAACCCCTTATTACTGGTGGAGAGCAAGAATACAAAATGAGAGGAGGAACAGAAAGCACTGCTCTAATTGTCGGCTTTGGGAAAGCAGTAGAAATACTACAGAATGAAAGAAATGAAAGATACAGATATGTTAAAAATTTACGATCTGAATTCGAAAAAGAAATATTGTCTCAAATTCCTGGATCAAAAATAAATGGTGGAGGTGAAAAAATACCTGATATATCGAATATATATTTTAAGAACATCCTTGCAGAAACTCTTCTGATTAATTTAGATAGGGAGGGAATAGAAGCATCAGCTGGGTCTGCATGCACAGCACTTTCAATAGAACCTTCACATACTCTCAAAGCAATAGGCATGACAGATAACGAAGCAAAAAGATCTGTTAGGTTTAGCTTTTCGCATGAGAATACAGTTGATGATATTCGCACAATAGTAAAGGTAATCTCTGGAATATACAAAAGGCAATTTTAATATACACAAAAAATTGTTAATATGTAATGTGTGAAAGGATATGATCCAGAAGTAAATAGAGATAATGTACTGTTAAAGTCAATGGAGAGGATCTCCTATCCAATTTTTATACTAGTTATAATAATATTCCATATTCCCGCAGCAGGAAGTATATACACAAAAAATGTCACTGCAAATACATACTTACCATTATTTTTAATAATATACGAACTTATCTGGCATAATTTTTTTAAGAAAGTGTCAATATCATTTAAGATATTTTTAGACTTTCTAATCATAACCACAGCCACATTTCTTTTTATGTATATCACAACAGGAATTGAAAATGGTCTTCTTTCAATGTTAGTGCTACTTGTATTTGCAGCATTCTCAAGACTCGATAGTATTAGAAATTTCATTTTCTATACACTATACATTGCACTACTTTACACCCTGATACTTTTAAACCCAAAATTCAGTAATAGTTACAACCTATATATAGGAGCAATTTCTTTTATATCAATAATTTTTATAGGAACTATAGGATACCAATATTCAAAAGCATATAGAACACTATCAAATACATTTGAGAGGGAACAGGAGGAAAAAACAAAAAATGAGGAACTAAAAAAGGCAAAAGATAACTTCATAGATGTTGCTTCAAAGAAATTAAAATCCCCGATATCTCAGCTTCAAGAGAAAATAATAGCCACTAAAGAAAAAAATAGTGCTCATATATCAGGGAGCATAAATGAAATATTAGATAAGACTATACGAAACTCTCAAATATTAAAGGAACTCTCAGAAAACCTTCTTAATATATCTAACCTTGAAAACCAAGCATTCAACATAGAAATCCTAAATTTAAAAAATTTGGTATCTCAAACTGTTGAAATGTTATCTATTAAGGCCTCTGAGAAAAAAATTAACATTATAGTAAATATACCAGATGATATTACAATTAGAGCAGACAAGGGCAAAATTTCAGAAGTTATAAGAAACCTTATTGATAATGCAATAAAATACACCAATTCTGAGGGAAGTATTCAAATTTCAGCACATAAAGAAGGAAATCTTATTGTTACTACAATATCAGATAACGGGATTGGGATTCCTAAGCAGGACATTCCTCATATATTTGAAGAATTTTATAGAGCGTCAAATGTTTCTTCAAATACAAAACAAGGGTATGGTCTTGGGTTATATCTTGTAAAACAATATGTAGAAAAAATGGGGGGGAATATACACATAGATAGTGAATATCAAAAAGGTACAAGTGTAATATTTTCACTTCAGGAAGGATAAAATGGAAATAGAAATAGAAAAAAATAAAAATATAACAAGTGCAATAAAATTTTTAAATTATTTAATTACACTTAGTCTATTACTTACCTTCATTCCCGTATTCATGCAGTATGCACAAACAAAACCAACAATATACATAGATTCTATAAGTACGATACTGATATTGTCTGTTATATTAATATTCCACTACTGGATAAAAAAAACCTCTGTATCAATAAGTATATTAGAGATTGTAATAGACACCATTATAATTACTCCTGTTATATACATAACAGGAGGAGTTGAAAGCCCGTTTTTCATTCTATACCTAGGACTTCTATTTGAAGAACTAATCATAGACAAAAACTATATAATCCCAATCATCTTAAATATTATAATCATTACAGAAGGTATCACACACATACTTCTTCTACCACACAGCAGTGTAGACTGGATTGTCTTCTCCATAGAGGTTGTAGCAGAAATATCAATAGTATTTGTTTCAAAAACAAGATTTAATTTATCATCTAAAGTAGAAAAAAGTTACTTAACAGCAAAAGCAGAAACACAAAAAATTGAAAAGGAAAATAGCCAAAAGGATGAATTCATATCCATGGCATCACATGAACTCCGATCCCCTATTACAGCTCTAAGAGGGTATCTTCAAATCTTAACGCTAGAAAAGGATTTTGAAACATTACCAAAGGAAACTAAAGATGATATTACAATGTTAACAAATGAAACAGACAGGCTAAACAGCCTAATAGAGAACATTCTCAATATATCAAGAATTGAACTTAAAAGAATAATCATTAATAAGACAACCACAGATATAGAACAAGTAATATACAAAGTATTAAAACAATTAAATAAATCAAAGGTGGATAAAAATCTAAATATAGAAGTAGAAAAAAATACAGAAGAGCTTGAAATTAACACAGACCCAGATAAGTTATATGAAGTATTATTTAATCTAATAGATAATGCAATCAAATTTTCAAACAAAGGAGGTAATATCAAAATATCTATACAAAGAGAAGAAAATATACATACAATAAAAGTAATAGATCACGGAATTGGAATCCCTGAAAAAGATCTACCTCACATTTTTGGAAAATTCTATAGGGTATCTAATAATACCCAAAATACAGATGATGGACTTGGACTTTATTTATCACTAAATTTCATAAAACTTTTAGGAGGAGATTTAAAAATCTACAGTAGAGAAAACGAAGGAACTACAGCTACAGTAACAATCTAATTCTTTTCAAGAACATGCATATAATAACAGAGAAGATTATTCTTAACAGACAATGATAATAGATTTAGGGAAATCAAATTCTGTAATTCAATCATTGGAAAAATTTTAGTTAATACCTTGTGCAAAATGTATGATGAAAAGTATACATTAGAGATTTTCCTAAATCTCTCAGCATTAGGTAAAACATTCGAAGAAAAATCTTTCTCCTCAATTATTTTAAAATTAAATTTATTTGCAAGAGTTCTAAATTCTTCCAAGCTTATAAATCTATCTACTGCCATTGATTTTGAAATCAAAGATATAGTTTCCATATATTTCTTAGATAGTTTACTCTTCCTAGAGTATCCGTCGAAGACAATAAACAAACCACGCTTCTTTAATTTCTTAAAACATTGCCTGAAAACTTCCTCCTTGTTTTGACTATGACATAAGGCCTCTATAACAAAAATTAAATCCATGGAGTTATCTTTCAGGGTATTAAGATCATGGAAATCTCCATTTATATGCCTATACCCCTTTACACTTTTCTTAGGATTGGTAGAAAGATCAATGCCAATAATTTCTAAATCAGGATTTCGACAGACAAGATAAGAACTATTTACACCATTTCCTGATGCCAGCTCTAAAATATGAGAAAATTTTCTATCTTTAATATATCCCTCTACAATCTTGACTGAAGTAAGCAAGTCAGAAACTTTATACTTGCCATCAAAAGAGATCCCCATATGCATATAACCTCGAAAAGTATGTAAAACCTTATATGCCAAGATGCTTGACCTATAATAATCCTGTATATACTCCAATGATATTCTCTCATTAATTATTTTCTTAGTATCAAAGAATCTTTCGATCCGTTCAATATACTTTTTCATCATATTCTTACTATCCATTACTTTACTCTATACAACAAATAATATGGAAATTATAGTATTAAAATTAATTGATAAAATCTAAAAAAGTCAATAGAATAATAATATATGCAAGATACAAATACACAGTTAAATCAAAGTGATGATAAATCATTTTTAAAAATTATTGGGACAACTGTATATATTGGATCTCTGTTCTATTTAATAGTACTACTAAGTGGAATATTCGGGAAAATATATATAAAACACGAGGTTTTTACTGTCGTATACTGTATATCCATTAGTGTATTCACTATAATTTGGATATATATAGTTAAAATTAAATCAATACATTACAAGATAATAATTGCAGGTTTTATATTTCTATTCTGGATTTTTGCATTAATGATATTCTCAAACGGGGTATATAACCCTATATTTCCAATAGATGTTCTGATGGGATTTACT
>JAJZLI010000012.1 GCA_021803645.1 bacterium | reverse complement strand
GTCCCCAAACGAGTTAATTTTGGATGAATCTTACCAGTACCAATATATTTGGTTATTCGATCTGATATTTCTATGGGGATATACAGCCTATCCCCTTGAGCATATTCTATATCGAGGTATTCTGTCTCTTTTCCATTTAAGTTTTTCCTCAAAATGATACCCCTGAATATTCCTATTCCGTGTATAATATGAACAATGTAATCGCCTTTGGAGATCTTTCCATCTATAAAATCTGTAATAATTTTTTTACTACCTCTAGTACGATATAAATTGAGATTAAATTGACCAAAAATTTCTCTTCCAGTTAAAACAGCAAAACCACTTATCTGAGAGTAAAAGCCATATGGAAAATTTATTTTAGAAGTAATAATTTTATATTCATTAACTAAAAAATCTGGAATCTCGTTACAGTCATTTGAAATAATTAAAGTATTGACAGAAGGAGGAATCAAAATTTTATAGTTATCTTTATTTATTACTATTGATGTAAATTTAACATAGTCAAATATTACCGAATTTGGGCCAAGAACATTTACAAAGTGGATAAAGATGCTGGATATTGGTTTTACTACAGAAGATATAGAAACACCCCTGTTTTTAGTCAAATATATACAACTAACTTTAAAAATTAATTTATAACTTAAATAATCTCTAATGGAAATGTCTTCAACAACTTCTCCAAAAAACAATAATCTTGCTACATACTTACCATATGCTATATCTATCCTGTCTCCAACAACACTAAACTGAAAAGGATTTTCTATAATATCCACTTTTTCAAATTGCAATTCCTCTAATTCGCAAATAACTTCAGAACGTTTTGAATTTTTATCAAAAGTCACATAGGTAAAATCATCTGTACTGGAAGAATATAAAAATGATTTATCTGGAATATAAGAATCTAAAATCTTTATAAAAGCTTCCTGTATAAAATCATTATCTAAACCATATATCAAGATAGTATTATTGTACCTGCTTTCAATAATACTATCTCGAACAAACAAAATTCTTTTATCTATCGATAATAAATTGGTATCCATAAAATAGAGGTTATTGTATCAGAGAGAAAAACAAATCAAAAACTTTAGGAAAAATTTCACTTTCTATAGTAGACATCTCTTGGGGAGAAAATTTTGATAATACATAATCTTTTCCTTGTAATTTTTGAGTTCTATTATCAATACCTAGTTTTATACTTAAGAATTTGTCAGAAGAAATAGACTCTTTTACAGATAAAACACCGAAGTGTATCTTTGGAGTATGTCTATTAATCTTAAATTTACCAAACCTTTGATCCAAATCATCATATATTAAAAAAATATTCTCAATATTTTTGAGTTTATAAAAAGATACAACAGCTCGAATTGCCACTCCAGACTCATTCATATAAGTATTAGGTTTAAAAAAAAGTATATTCTGGAAGGTAGCAATATATCCACGTAAATTTTTTTTATATTCCCATTTAACTTCTTTCCCCAACCTTAGTAAAATAAAATCCAGGAATAGCTGTCCTATATTATGCCTAGTATATTTATACTTATTACCAGGGTTACCTAATCCAATAATGAGATATTTATACATATAAATACTATTGACTTAAATCTAAAATACTTTCTTGTATTTTAAACATCTCTTCAGAATGATTCAATGTTCCTTTGTGAGAATATCCAAGTAAATGTAAAACCCCATGGACAAACGATCTTTTCATTTCATCATCAAAACTACAACCATACTTCTTGGCATTCTCTATTACAACCTCAGGAGAGATAAAAATATCCCCAATAAAATTATTGCTATTAGCTGATGAAAAAGATAATGAGATAACATCAGTCGGATTATTAACATTAAGGTAAGAAAAATTCATATCCCTAATATTGGACTTACTAACTAAGAATACAAGAAATGACTTACTTTCTAGACCTAGGAAGTTGAATATTTGTATTCTAAGTTTATCAAAAATACTACTAAAATAATTATATTTATCAAAACCAGATATGAAATTCATGTATTGATGCTTCTTTTAATTATCTCACTAATACGACGTCCATCTACTTGATTAGGAAAACGAGAAGATAAATTTTTGATAATTAAACCAATATCTTTTTGTGAGAAATTTTTTACATTACTAATCTCTTCTTTAACAAGAGATTCTAAATCTAAATCTGATAACTGCATAGGAAGATACTTTTTCAATATATCAATTTCCATTTTTTCCTTATCAACGAAGTCTTTTCTATTAGCCTTTATATATACCTCTAATGCTTCTTCCCTTTTAGTAATATTCCTCCTAAGCACTTTAAAAAAAGTACCATCATCTATCGATACTAATTGCAAATTAATCATCTCGTTTTTAAGATCTGCTATTAACATTCTCAAAACAGAAACTTCAAGTTCCTGTTTTGATTTCATAAAAGTTTTAAGATCATTACTAATTTTTTCAAACATATATAATTATAAGCTAAATCCCTTACCATATTTATTCCTAATCTTTCTCACTGCTCTACTATGTCTACTTTTTCTTTTTTTATACTCACGCCTGATTGCAGATTTTTCAGCTGACGGTTTTTTATAATATGTCCTTTCTTTTATTTCATCTAAAACACCATTACTAATAAGATCCCTCATGAATCTTTTCCATGCAGATTCAAAAACCTCATTATCTCTAACAATTATAGCCATAAAACAAAAATTCACCTCCTAAATTTACTTTATTTAATCTCATATTTAATAAAAAATAAGAGAAAACATCTCATAAGATATAAATAAACTAAAAAATATTCTCAATTATTTAAGTATAATTAAAAATATAAATACAAAATACCCAACACGAACAAATTATAGTATATCACAAATAATACCACCTACAAAATTATATATTAAATATTTATATTAAATGAAAATTAAATAAATCATTAATGGTTACCAACACCATTAGGATAATGAAAAAAGTTATACCAAAAATGGACAAGTAGTAATATAATTTATGGGTTAATTTAATACGGAATTTCTCTAAAACTGCTAACAAAATAAAGAAACCATCTAATGGTGGAATAGGCAATAAATTCATAATAGCTAATGATAGTGAAATAATACCAAAAATAAAGATTATTCCCGTAACACCATCAACTCTAAATATTAAATTGGTATATAAATAAATACCTACAGGACCAGCTACCTCTGAAGTAACATAACTGCTATTATGGGTAACAACTGCTTGGTGTACTAAATAACCCATACCAGAAAAAGTTAATTCTAATATATCATAAGGAAAGGTAATCACAGATAGTATCTTAGATTTAACAGTATTGAAATTTAGGTATGAAAATTCACTTAAAGAGACTCCTAATGGACCAGAGTTCGAAGGGTACTTGTTCCTTACAAAAAATTCATTGGACTTTAAACCTGACAGATTCATCCCAAATAGATTAATAGAGTTAATTTTGTAATATTCAACATCAATATTTCTTCCCTTGTTGCTATCAATATATTTCTGAACTGCAGAAAACGAATTTAATTTTTTACCATTGATGTTGTAAAGTAGATACATACCCTTCAATCCATCTTTTGATAAAGAAGACCCTTTATCAGATAAAACAGGACTAAAAATTATACTATTCTGGGTCTCGCCAAAAGCAAATTTAAAATTAGGGATAATATTTGAATAATAAAATTTAAAATTGACAATTACTAAAAATATAAATAAAAAGACAATTCCCAATATGAAATTCATTACAACTCCTGCCCCAGTAATAATAATCTTAGATATAGGGGAGGCCACAGACAATGATCCTGGTACCCCATGATCTTCATTATCTTCACCTAACAAACTCACATAACCCCCAAAAGGTAAAATATTTATTTTATATTCAATATTTTTCCTCTTAAAAGAATATATCGTTTTACCAAAACCAATAGCAAAAACATCAACCTGAACACCACGCTTTATAGCAGCATACATATGACCAAATTCATGGACGATTATCAGTAAACTTAAAAGTATAATAAAGATTATGAAAGTTAATATATAAACCATTTTAAACTTCTAATAAATCTCTTTCCTTTGCCTTGGAAATATTTTCAATTGAGGAATTCATTTCTTGAATTAAAGAGTCAATTTTATCAATATACCCCTTGAGTTCATCTTCACTTAAAGAGCCCTCTTCTTTTTGTTTTTTTAAGTCATCAATATAATCTTTTCTTATGTTACGTAAAGAAATCTTCGCATTTTCAGCTTCAGCATTTAATAATTTAATAAATTCTTTCCTACGCTCCTCACTAAGAGGAGGAACTACTATCCTAATAGAGTCCCCAGATACAACAGGATTAAACCCAATGTTTGCAGATAAAATTGACTGAGATATAGCATTAAGCTGACTTTTATCCCATGGGCTAACAAGAATTATATTTGATTCTGGGGTAGTAATAGTTGCCAATTGGGACACTGATAAAGAACTTCCATAAACATCAACTTTAATATCCTCTACTAATGCAGTATTTGCCCTACCAGTTCTCAATTTTTTTATTTCTGATGAGAAAAAATCTATACTTTTTAGCATTTTTACCCTTACGTCATTAAGATCCATAATTAGTTTCCAATTTCAAGCCTTACAATTTTACTAACTTTAATGTTTTCACCTATTTTTGCAATAGCACCGTTTATCAAATCTTTCACTTTGACCTTAGGGTCTTTATAAAAAGGCTGTTCTAATAGGCAAACTTGCTCATAGAATTTTTCTAATTTACCTTTTAGGATATTATCTATTACAGCTTTTGGTTTAGATTTAATATCATTACTATCAATAATAATTTCACTCTCTTTTTTTATAACGTCATCAGGAATATCTTCAATTGAAATATATATAGGATTCATACCAGAAACTTGTACTGCCAAGGTATGTGCAAGATCCTTGAATTCATCTGTCCTTGCAACAAAATCTGTTTCACAATTTAACTCTACTAAAGAAGCTATCCTTCCTGTTTGGTGAACATAACTTCCTATACACCCATCTTTAACCTCTCTCCCAGTTTTGGTACTAGCCTTCAGAGTACCATTTTTTCTCAGAACCTCTATTGCCAAATTCAAATCACCATTTGCCTCTTCTAAGGCTTTTTTGCATTCAGTAATACTAACACCTGAAGATTCTCTCAGGCTTTTTATTAAATCAAAATTAACACTCATGCTTCAACTTTTTTAGATTTAGAAACTTTCTTTGAAACTTTTTTCACAGCAACATCCTTATTTGTATCAGGTAAGGATTTTAACTTTTCTACAATATAATTTAGCATAATTTCAACAGAATTTATTGCATCATCATTTGCAGGAATAGGAAAATCTACAAGAGAGGGGTCAGAATTAGTATCAACCAATGCAACAATAGGAATTCCTATCTTTCTTGCTTCATTAATTGCAACTTTTTCATGCTTAACATCAATAACAAATAATGCAGAAGGATTAGCATTTAACCCTCTAACTCCCCCATATAGTTTTTCTAATTTAGCTAATTTTCTAGAAGCTAAAAGTAATTCGAGTTTTGTTTTACTTTCATCCTTCTCTGAAATCATTTTTTCAATACTTTCCATTTTTTTAAGACTGGAAGCAACAGTCTTAAAATTAGTAAGCATACCACCTGCCCACCTTTGGTTGACATAATAGTCCCCTAACTCTAAGGCCTTATCTTTTACTAAATCTCTTATTTGTTTTTTAGTACCAACAAATAAAATTTTTCCTTTTTGCTTAGATAAAAATTCGATAGCATCGTTAAGAAGGGGAATAGTTTTTTCTAAATCAATAATATGAAAACCATTCAAACTTGTGTATATATATTTTTTCATTTTAGGATTCCATCTTTTTGTCTGATGACCAATATGGACACCAGCATTCATTAAATCCTCAACTTGTAAATCTGTCATAAATTAAGTTATATAAATATAATATTAAAAAGGAAAGTAAATGAATATTAACATATAAAAAGACTTTTAACAATAATCCAGGTATTCACTTAGATTATTAATATTAGAAGCTGGAAATTTACATTTTGAATACATTGACAACCATAAAACATATAGACACCTCCAGGTAAAGATATTTCTATTATATTAACTGCATATTCTTTTACTTAGAAAGTCATAATACATTATTCACAGTTACAAATTCTGTGCTTTATGCCTTAGATAATGATCCATTATGACTAATGCACTCATAGCATCAACAACAGGAATAGCTCTAGGAAGAACACAAGGATCGTGCCTTCCAGTTGCCTCTAACAAGACTTTTTCATCATTTATATTTACTGTTTTTTGTTGTTTTTTTATTGTTGAGACAGGTTTTATTGCAACACGGAAGTAAATAGTCTCTCCATTAGAAATTCCACCCAATGTTCCACCAGCATTGTTTGTTTTAGTTCTTACTTTTCCCTCCTTATCAATATAAAACTCATCGTTATGTTGACTTCCCTTGAGCTTTACCCCTTCAAATCCAGAACCTATTTCAAAACCTTTGACTGCATTAATACTCATCATAGCTTTTCCTAAATCAGCCGACAATTTATCAAATACTGGTTCTCCGAGACCAATAGGGACATGCTTAATTATTCCACATATAACTCCACCAATAGAGTCTCCCTCATCCCTTACATTTTCAATTAGCCTAATCATTTTTTCAGATATTTGACGATCTGGGCAACGCACAATATTTGATTCAATCTCGTCCATAGTAACATGGTTAAAATCAATATCTGTTTTTATATCTCCAACTTGCTGTACAAAACTCATAATTTCAATTCCCAATTTTTCTTTAAGATATTTTTTGGCAATCGCACCTGCAGCAACTCTTCCTAATGTTTCACGAGCAGAAGCTCTACCACTACCTTTCCAGTCCCGTATGCCATATTTCTTCTGAAATGTGTAATCTGCATGTCCAGGCCTGTACAGATCTCTCAAATTAAGATAATCTTCTGATTTTACATCTTTATTGTATGCGAGGAGTAGGATTGGTGTTCCTGTTGTCTTTCCATTCATTAGTCCAGAAAAAATATGTATTTCATCCTGCTCTTTGCGAGGGGATGTGATGCTACTTTGACCAGGTTTTCTTCTGTCAAGCTCCTTCTGGATTTCTTCTTGCGAAATTTCAAATCCAGGAGGACACCCATCAACCACTACTCCAACAGCCCCCCCATGAGATTCTCCAAATGTTGTTATTCTAAATAATTGTCCAAATGTATTTCCTGCCATATTTTATTCTTAAATTTGTTTAAATATCTCTTATGGATGCCCTTTCATTGTCAAACAAACAGAAGATCGGAAGTAACCAAATCAGAAGTAGATAATCATTTTGTCTCTCAAATAGAGACCACCAATATCATTATAATGCTTCCAAAGTCTTCAATATCCAAAACAGTTTATTTTAACATATGATAAAGACATTTAAAAATAATCGGAAATTAAAACATTAACTTAGATTATCAATGTTAGAAGCTGTAAATTTACATTTTGGATACATTGTACAACCATAAAATACTTTATTTCTCTTATTTTTTAATTCAACTACTTGTCCTTCAGCACATTCAGGACACTTAATATCTAAAACTTTTTTCTCTTTTTCTTTAAGTGGTTTTGTAAATTTACAGGTAGGATAATTACTACAAGCAATAAACTCCCCATATCTACCTCTTTTTAAAATTAAATTTGAACCACATTTTGGGCATTTTTCATCTATATAATTTTCATTTCCATCAATAGATTTCATACCTTTACAGTTAGGAAAATTCTTACAACTCAAAAATCTTCCATATTTTCCTAACTTAATAATCATAGTAGAACCGCATTCAGGACATTTTTCTTCAGATTCCCCCAAATTAGTAACATCAGATTTACTAATTAATTTTTTATTTTCTTCAATCTTCTTCTCAAAAGGGTAATAAAATTTTGAAACAATATTTATCCATGAAAATTTGCCATTTGCAACACTATCCAATTTATCTTCCATATCAGCAGTAAATTTAACATCCACAATATCTTCAAAATATTTACAAAGGAAATCACTAACAACACAACCTACATCTGTTGGAGATAAGTACCTATTAACCCTAGTAATATAACCTCTTGTTATTAATGTAGAAATAATAGTTGCATACGTGGAAGGACGACCTATGCCTCTAAATTCGAGTTCTTTAACCAAAGATGCATCATTATATCTAGGAGGTGGCTCAGTAAAGTGCTGTATAGATGAAAACTTGTTTAATTTAATAGATTTTACATCACCAATGTTTTCAATATTCTTAAAATTTTTATTGATAACCCTCTCATAATTATAGATATTACTATACCCATCAAAAGAAACTATAGTGGAATTTGCTATAAATGTGTAGATTTCCTTATCTACTTTTATATCTATAGTCATTTTTTTATTTTCGTAGACAGAATCAGACATCTGAGAAGCAATCGTACGCTTCCAAATAAGATCATATAACCTGAATTGATCTTTACTAAGAAAAGGTTTTAAACTTTCTGGGTCCTTATCAAAGTAAGAAGGACGAACAGCTTCATGGGCTTCTTGAGCTAGTTTATTTTTAGTTCTATAAATATTTTCCTTGTTAGGTAAATAAGATTTATCATAATGACCTTTAATAAAATTTCTTATACTACCTATCGCTGGACTTGATAAAACAACAGAATCAGTTCTCATATATGTAATTAAACTATTATTCTTACCATTAATACTAACTCCTTCATATAAAGACTGAGCAAGCATCATTGTTTTTTTGGAAGAAAAACCAAGTTTATTATTTGCATCTTGTTGCAAAGTAGAGGTTATGTATGGAGGAGGTGCCTTCTTTAAACTTTTAGATTTTTTAAAATCTCTAAGAACTACCTCTCCCTTAGATAATTTATTAATTATTTCAGAAGCCTCACTTTCTGAAGAAATTTTGAAACTTTTATTATTGATCTTACTTAAAGTAAAATCTATTTCTGTACCATTTATAATAATATTAGCTACAATATCCCAGTATTCTACAGGAGAGAAAGAGTTTCGTTCTTTTTCTCTATCAACAATCAACCTTAATGCAACAGACTGAACCCTCCCTGCAGACAAACCATATCTTACCTTTTCCCATAATAAAGGAGATAATTTATATCCCACAATACGATCTAGAACTCTTCTTGCCTGCTGAGCATTAACCAAATTTTCATTTATATCAGCAGGATTTTGCATTGCATTTTTTATAGCAGATTCAGTTATTTCATGAAAAGTTATTCTTTCAACCTGACTTTTCTTTAGTTTTAGCACACGAAAGATGTGCCAACCAATGGCCTCACCCTCCCGATCAGGATCTGTTGCGATATATACTATAGAAGAATTATTGGCCTTTTTAATGAGGTCTGAAATTAAATTCTTTTTATCTTTCATAACTTCATACTGAGGAACAAAATTATGCTCAACATCTATACCAAACTTGCTCTTAGGTAAATCCTCTATATGTCCCTTCGTCGATACAACATCAATGGTTTTGGGTAAAAAACCCGAAATAGTTTTTGCTTTCGTTGGAGATTCAACAATTAATAAACTTTTTTTCATAATTTTATTTTTTTGAGTATACACCAAAATACCAATCCATAAAATTTTTTACAACCTCTGCCGAATATGTACTTAAACCACCATTCTCTTCAAACACCACAATTGCAATCTTAGGGTTATTATAGGGAGCAAATGAAGACATCCATGAATGAGCCTGAGAATATCTGTCATTCGTATTGTTAACATTCTCAGGGCCAAACTGAGCCGTTCCACTTTTACCCGCATTAACAGTAAAACTACTTTTGGCAGCAATATCAATACCTTCTTGTACTGCTTCATACATCCCCTGCCTTATAACATCCAAGTTACTAGGAGAAACAAAACCACTTCTAATTACAACAGGTTTATAATTTTTTATTATTTGCCCACTTGGACTTAAAATAGCCTTAACTATCATCGGTTTATATAAAATACCACCATTGGCAATAGCACTAATGAAATTAACTACTTGTATAGGAGTTGCCTCAGTATAACCTTGGCCAATTGAGGCATTCAACAAATCACCAGGTAGCCACGGTTC
>JAJZLI010000023.1:2447-10225 GCA_021803645.1 bacterium | reverse complement strand
TTTTACAACTACAGGTGTTCCTGTAGCTCCAGGAACAGATCCCTGCAAAACTAAAATATTATCCTTTATATCAACAACCTCTAAATGAACAATAGTATTCATACCTCCACCCATTCTACCTCCCATTTTTTTACCTTTCTTTACATTACCTGGAGTTGTCCTAGAACCAATAGATCCAGGATGCCTCCATTTTCCAGATTCTCCTCCATGGGTCTTTGGACCTCCTTTGAAATTCCACCTTTTAACAACACCAGCAAACCCCTTACCTTTAGTTTTTGAAGTAACACTAACTTTACTACCAACTTCAAACGCTGAAGGTAAAATTTTATCCCCTATAGAGACACCATCAATCACTCCAACTTCTCTAACATACCTAGGAACAGACATACCTTTATACTTCCCAATTTCAGGTTTTAAAGGACGTCTCTTTACACCAAGACCTAGAATAGTTGCATCATAACCATCCCTTACTTTACTCTTGAGACCACAAACAAAACAATTTGACACTTCAATTAAAGTTACAGGAGTGACCTTCCCGTTATCTTTAAACACTTGAGTCATATTTTTCTTTATTCCAATTAATGCCTTCATATTTTTAATCAATAAATAAAATAGAAGTTTTCTAAGCTTCTATTTTAATATAACAATATAATTTGTACTACTTAATCTCGATTCCAACCCCAACAGGTAATTGTAGATGAGTTAGGGCATCAATAGTCTTACTCGTAGGTGATAGAATATCTATAATTCTTTTATGAATCCTCATCTCAAAACTTTCCATAGCACGCTTATTTACATGAGGTGACGTATTGACAGTGTATCTTTTTATCTTAGTTGGTAAGGGAATAGGACCTGAGGTCTTAGCTCCCGAAGATACAGCAGATGATATAATCTGTTGAGCAGACTTATCAAGCACTTGGACATCAAATCCTTTTAATTTAACCCTTATTCTATCCATAACAAAAAGAGCAAATAAAATTTATTTTAATATTTTACTAATCACACCAGCACCTACAGTCCTTCCACCTTCTCTAATAGCAAAATGCATTCCTTCTTCTAAAGCTACAGGCATTATAAGCCTAATATTCATTTTAACATTATCCCCTGGAAGAGCCATTTCAGTACCTTCTGCAAGAGCAATTTCTCCAGTTACATCAGTTGTCCTTATATAAAATTGTGGTCTGTACCCTGTCACAAAAGGAGTATGTCTTCCACCCTCTTCTTTAGTTAAAATATAAATTTCAGCTTCAAATTCTGTGTGAGGAGTAATAGATCCTGATTTTGCAACAACCTGACCTCTTTGAATTTCCTCTCTCTTAAATCCTCTCAAAAGAAGACCTACATTATCTCCTGCTCTTGCATCATCAAGGGATTTATTAAACATTTCAATTCCCGTAACAACAGTTTTCTTAACCTTCTCTTCAAGTCCAACAATTTCAACCTCTTCATTAACCTTCAAAGTTCCCCTTTCAACCCTACCTGTTGCAACAGTACCTCTACCTTCAATAGAAAATACGTCTTCAATAGGCATCAAGAAAGGCTTATCAATATCTCTTTCTGGTACAGGAACATAGTCATCTACATTCTGCATTAGTTGAAGAATAGGACCACACCACTCACAATCAGCCTTTCCACATCCGCATTCCAAAGCTTTAAGAGCACTACCTCTAATGATTGGAGTAGCATCACCATCAAATTCATATTTTGAAAGTAATTCTCTTATCTCAACTTCAACTAACTCTGCTAATTCAGGATCATCAACCATATCAATCTTGTTTAAGAAAACAACAATTTTTGGTACACCTACCTGACGAGCAAGAAGAATATGTTCTCTTGTTTGAGGCATAGGACCATCAGTTGCTGCAACTACAAGAATAGCTCCATCCATCTGAGCTGCTCCTGTTATCATGTTTTTTACATAATCAGCATGACCAGGACAATCTACATGAGCATAATGAAATTTCTCTGTTTCATACTCAGTATGAGCTGTAGCAATAGTAATTCCTCTTGCCTTCTCTTCTGGAGCAGCATCAAGAGAATCTACCCCTTTTTTCTGAGCAGCAAAACCTGCAGCACCAAGAACTCTCAATATTGCAGCAGTAAGAGTTGTCTTACCATGATCAACATGCCCAATTGTTCCTACATTTTTATGTGGTTTAGATCTATCAAAAGCTACCATAAAATTATCTAACTAAAATAAAATAATAAGCAATTATACAAGCAGTATCGTTGTATTGCAACTTAGAATATATCATATCGTATTTTATTTGTAAACTACAGATTAAAATTTAATTAAAAGTCGCTTTCCACCCCTGAGAAGAAAATTGAGAAATATAGTTAGAAGATGAAGAGACAGACACTTCTAATATATAATTTACTATAGAATAACCATTCTTTAAAGATATACTCACCTCAACAGTTATACCACCTAACCCATACTTCAGATAATATATTGCATTGTTATCTATAATTGCCCCATACACTGTAAAAGGAAAATACCCCCACGAATGAAATGTAGATATATAACTATTCAATATATTTGTTATATTACTCTCACTAGAACTATCTATTATTCCAATCCCTTTCAAAACCTCAATAGGAGTATTATCTGTAAAAGAGGATATTCTATTTAATTTAGATGAATAAAATGTAAAACTCGTAGGAGTGATAGCATTTACACCAGGAACAGAAAGAGAATTTAGGGCATTTTCCATGTCAGAAAGAGAAAATGGAGTACCACTAGATGGACCAATAGAAATAGGAGAAAATGTAAGTATAGAATTCAATTTTGACTTATTTATTCCACTCGTACTAATAATAAGCTGTGCAAAAATTCTATTCGAATAAAAAGAATATATAACCGAAACTTTTCCATCTTCAAATGTAACCGAGTTATTTCCCACATTATATGACCAACCACGCATAATATAATAGGAAATAAGCTTATCCCTATCAAGCGGATAATTATCATTTGACAAATTTAAAGAAAGACTCTCATAAGACCCTAAATTAGCATCAGTTACAACATTATAAACATTATATCCCAAAGGATTTATATCAGAACCAAAACCCTTCATCTGAACTTCAGAATATGGAGAATAATCAGAAGCAGGGACAACCCGAATAGAATTATTACCAATACCCTCAAATATCCTACCTGCAAAAAATCTAATAAATATAACAGAAAGGATTATGAAGTAAGCTATTATAAGTACAATAAACACAGTTTTTTTTGATTTCATTGTGTATAATTATATCCTCAGCTAACTTTTATATCAAAATCAATTTTGATATACTCATGATCAATTGACAAGGAGAGGTACCCAAGAGGCTGAAGGGGAGGGTTTGCTAAACCCTTAGGACTCCAAAAGGGTCGCGAGAGTTCGAATCTCTCCCTCTCCGCCAATAATAAAATAATGAAAACATATGCAGAAACTTCTGATATATTAAAAAAAATATATTTTGAAATCGATCAGCTTTCTCAAAACCCTAAAAATATTAAAGATTATTCAAAATTTCACAAAGATGGCAAAGTACATATAAAAATTACAGTACCCCTCACAAGAAAAGTAGCTTCCAGAAATTTTAAATTAGTTAAACATATGAGTAAAAAACATATTTTATATTTATGTACACAGCTATTACAAAGGAAAGATGATACTTACAGACTCATTGCTTTTGATTGGGCATTCAAATTGAAAAAATACTATAAAAAAGATGATTTTAAAATTTTTGAAGGGTGGCTGAAAAAACATATTGATACATGGGAGAATTGTGACGATTTATGCACACACGCTCTTGGAAATTTTATATATCAATTTCCAGAATTTATACCACAAATAGAAAATTTAACAAAATCAAAAAACAGATGGGTCAGAAGAGGTTCTGCAGTTATGCTAATTTATTCTCTACGCAAAGGTAAATATTTGAAAGAAGCTCTTAATATTGCAAAAATACTTTCAAATGATAACGATAATTTAGTACAGAAAGGGTGTGGTTGGATGTTAAAAGAAGCAAGCAAACTATATCAAAAGGAAGTTTTTAACTTTATAATGATAAATAAAAATGTAATCCCACCAATAACAATAAGATACTCAATAGAAAAAATGCCTAAAAAGCTTAGATCAGATATACTAAAAGGGTAAGCAATATCTACATAAATGAGAAATTATTATCAAACCTAACCATAAAATTGTACAGATGACAACCCACTAACTACAAAACTTTCCACAGGAACAAAACCATTAGGTAAATATGGATTATCACTTGGAGCTACACTGTCTGATTCAGGCTGATCTCCAAAATAAACTTGCATTGTGCTTCTAGATAGTAGAGATAATAAATCTCTTTTTGAAATAGGCATTTCAACTAAATACATAGCGATAAATGAATTACTTCCCTCTCCCTCTATTGGTTCAACATTAAACATATAAGCGGGTGCCCTATTTGCATAAGGTGAAACGATATTACCATCACCATTACAGATATAAGCTACCCTTTCAGGTCCATTGTTTGCATGCATATGAAATGGCAATGAAGAAGGCCAGAAGAGTTCAATTCTAATAGTATATGTACCACTAGCATCTTTCGATACATCAATTTGAGCTGTATTTGAAAAATACCTTTCCCTGGGATCTACTGAGACATCATATTGGGGTTTATCAGCAAAAGCTTCATTAAGTTGAGATGCCAATGCATTCATCTCTATTTTTTGTTTAGGAGAAAATTCAGCTAAGGGTGCTGGTTTTTGTCCACCTTGTTCCCCTTTTTGGGATGTTACCCCACAGGAACTCAATATACCTCCAACTGCAAAGATAGCCATACTCCTCCTAAGAAGCTGTCTTCTAGTTCCAGTAGTACTTCCCTCACCATTATTTAAAATTTCACTCATACAAAACGAATTTTATAGAAAAAATTAACGAATGGAGTATATCATAAAAAATTTTTTTTGCAAAACAAAGTATTATATAGGTCAATTAAAATAGATATTGAAGAAGCATTAAAAATGGGAGCATTCTAGAATATTAATTTCAGATAACTACTACATTATAGTAAATAATGATAAAAAATTTGTTGCATAAAGAAAGCTTCTTGGAAAGAAATGTATAAAGATAAAACATCAACTAAAAAGGTTACGATTATAAAAAGATATTAACTCCACAACTACCTCATTTGCATATATACTTGTTATAAATGTATAATTCTTAAAATATATTAAGGAGAGGTGACCGAGCGGTTGATGGTAACAGTCTTGAAAACTGTCAAGGGAGAAATCTCTTCGTGAGTTCGAATCTCACCCTCTCCGAATCTTTTCTAACCCATTATTTTATTATTAATATTTAACTTAATTTTATGCAACAGTTAGAATTAGAAAAAACATATTTGGCAAAATATCTTCCACATGATCTTTTAGATTCCCCCCATAAAGAGATAGTTGATATATACATTCCCGTAAATCGCGAACATCCTAAATTAAGAATTAGAAAAAATGGGGATAAATACGAAATAACAAAAAAGATAAAATTGGATCAGAACGATGCTTCACAACAAACTGAAGATACAATTTCTATGGATATAGAAGAATACACTGCACTTGCTTCTATTCCAGGAAAAAAGGTTGAAAAAATTAGATGTTATTATAAATTCCATGGTAAAACAGCAGAAATTGATGTTTTTAAAGGTGAATTGTCAGGTCTGGTATTAGTTGATTTTGAATTTGATTCCATTGAAGGATTGAAACAATTCAGTTTACCTAATTTTTGCCTTGTAGATGTAACACAAGAAGACTTTGTTGCAGGTGGAAAGCTTTGTGGTAGAAAATATAAGGATATAGAACAAGACCTGAAAAGATTTAATTACTCAAAACTTACTATTGCATAAACTCTGCAAATTGAGGAATTCTTATAATAATCTCAATAGCAATAAATCCTTGTACACCTAAATAGGTTAACTAAACTTATTATGTTATGTAAAGTGGGTAAAACCCAACCGCGTTCATATGCACTGATTTGTGCTTGAGTATCTTGGTCATAGTCATAGCCACTTCCACATAAAAAATGTCGGAAATAAATAAGCTACCACCAGGTTTAAGCACACATACTGCCTCGGAAAAAGTTCCTGGTTTATCAAAACCATGGAAAAACTTTCCATAAAAAGTACTCTGTCCATAGATGCATCTTCTAAACTAGTTGCATCAAAACTTTCTCGTAAGAAAGTAGCATTTCCTATATATGTAGTTTATTAAGTAATTTTACTGCTATATTATTGTTGTATTCTGATCCTCCATCTGAATGAAAAGCTATGATTTCTGTCCAGTATGAAGATATTAATATATCGAGTATTACCTTCATGTATCTCTCTGATATTACGGGTGAAGTGAACACATATTCAGTTTGGAGTACATCATCTATCATATTGATAAAATAGAGACCTTTTTGTTCATTGAGGATACCCGAATGTACTGTATCTACCCTAAGATAACCTGGCATACCATTTGCTTCCATCTTACCAATAGGGAGAAAGTGAGATTTTACCGAATATGTTTTTTCTTTTATATGTTTGTGGCTTCAGTTTTCCATGCTTATATTTTGAAATCCAGAGAGATATTGTTTTATCAGTAACATTTGTTACATCTTTAATATATGAGCGTACTTCATGTTTTATTTTCTTGGATTTGATAGTTTTGTATCTTATTTTACGTAGGAAACTATTTATCCATATTATACGAGCAGAAACATCTTTAAACACTGTTTCTTGTTCTTTAGCACATTCCGTAAGGCTATTAATTGCTGTATAATCTTTAATATGTGAGTCAGTAAATTTCTGTTTCATCAACTTAGATTTTACTTGACTCACTTTTATTTTTCCACTTACATTGCCTACATGTACCTTACTGTTGGCTTTATCTCCTCTTTCATGGTAATCTTGTATTGTCCAACACTCTATATTGCATCAAAAGCTTCTTTAGAGCATAATTAAGCCAATAGTATTTTATTGTATTACCATGAGTAAATATGTCAATTTAATGACCAGGAATCAAGGAAAAATTTTAGCAGCTAATAGTGCTTTTTCAAAGTATGCAATTGAAGTTCGATCTCTTGATTTTGATATTCCAGAGATTCAAGCAGATACAAGCATTGAAATAGCTAGATATGCAGTAGAAAAAGCATGGGAAAAGTTTCATGAACCAGTAATTCGAGAAGATCATAGTCTCTTTATAGATGAATTAGGGATGCCTGGTCCATATATGGCCTACATTGAAAAGCACATTGATTTAGATCATCTGATAAAAATACTGAAGATACTTGATTCAAGAAAAGGCCACTGGAATGTTGGAACAGCATTTATGGATAAGGTTGGTAAGTTACATGAATTTAGCTTTGATGTCCCAATTGTATTTGAGTTAGAACCAAAAGGTAAAGAGATAAATAGTTGGATAAGATTAGTACGATTTGAGAATGAAACACGAGTATTAACTGAATATCCAGAAGAGGAAAGACTGCATGTCTGGAATGTAAATTATGAAAAAATAGCGAAACTTATCTCAGAACAAGACTAATTTACGATTGTTTCAGGTGGTTTTCATTACCACTTTCCCTATAGCCGAGTGTTTGGAAAAAAGTAACTCTTACTGATGTTTCTAGGTCATTAAGCTCAATAGAGTTGTTTATGATAATTGTATTTGCGATACCTAGTAATTGTGCAACTCCCTCTTGTTCTCTTGCTAAAATAAGATCAAAAGCAACTCTACTCAACATATTATCTCCTTGGTGACGATT
>JAJZLI010000023.1:0-2437 GCA_021803645.1 bacterium | reverse complement strand
GTTTAACACCCACAATAGTACACTCTCTTCTTTGAATTAAATGCTGCTCCCTGAGCCATTCATAAAGGAAGTTTACCCCAGATAGCACATAACCAATGCTACAGTACCACAACCTGCATCCAATATATGTTCACCATTTTGTACACCAACAGATTCAATAACATGCTTAGTCATTGCATTACCCTGCTCCCAATTTCTATATACGTGTGCAGATTGAATACAATACGCTTTCATAATATACAAGTTATTTTGTCATATACTTTTTATAAACTGTGTATTCAAATTAAAATTTCTCTATAATCAAAATATTAAAATTATGAAAACGATAACTGATCAAGAAATACAAATAATCAAAGATCTCCATAATAAATATGTAATCAAAGGTCCATTTAATGAAGCTTTTACAGATCTCATCTGGACACATTCCATGATTGTAGCCGATATAGCAGAGCAAATAGCAAACGATTTAATTAAACAACACAATATAACAGTTGACCTTGATCTATTAAGCACAGGAGCACTACTACATGATATTGGAGCATACCAGACATTTGATGCTTCTCTTCATCCGACAACAGATTACATACAACATGGAGTGCTTGGTTACAAGATACTTATATCTGAAGGATATGAAGAAAAAATTGCACGTTTTGCTCAATGCCACACTGGTGTAGGCCTTACAAAAGATAATATTCACATAAATCATTTGCCATTACCCGAAGAAGATTTAATTCCTATTACACTTGAAGAAGAGCTCGTTTGTTATGCAGATAATTTCCATACAAAATCTCCTACCTTTTGTGAATATGATAAAATAGAATCAGATCTAAAGAAAAGCCATGAAGAAAATAGTGCGAGGCTTTCTTACATGGTTCGTAAGTTTGGCATTCCAGATTTGAGAGAAATAAAGAAGAAATACGCCACTTGGCATATGAAAGTAAATGCTCTAAAGGAAAAATATGCAGACCAATTAGCATCACTCTAACTAGAGAAAATACATTTAAATGTTGTATGAAATCTGAAAGGAATTATACATGAAGTGAGTTCGAAGTTCCTATGAAAATGTTTGTCAAATAGATTTTAGGAAATACTTTTAAAAAAGTATTTTTATATTCTACAAAAAGCTAGGAATATTTTTTTTCTTTTTCTACCCCATGCAAAAACAGCAATACAAAAAATGCAAAATCTTCAGTTTAAAGGATACTGCTAACTAAACTACATGATATGGTATATTCTTTAGCAATCTTCGAAACAATTCAGCTTAGCAAAAAAACTATATAAGAGAGTTTTTCTTTCAAAAAATGATAAATTACTTTCCTAAGCCTATGCATGCAAGAAACCCTAGCAATACTTTTCCCTCTTATTGCTACAACTCTCTTGTAAAATTCACGGAATATCTCTTATTGCTTCCCCTAATGATTGAGCTTCTTTCAAATTATGTAAAAACTCTTGCCACACTCCAAGAAAGCTACTCATTCTAATATTTTTTTATTTATAATAATATATAAATATATATTAATCATATCCAGGAAACCAATCCTGCTTGATATTACTATCAGTAATTTCCAACTCTTTTAAAGCTTCTCCCATACTATCAACCATACCTTCTGGCCCAGATATATAAAAAATTCTATCATTTATATCAGAAACACTATTCTTTATATCATCTATGTTTATCCTTCCCTCAATGTATTTAATCTTCAAATTTGGAATAGCAAGATGATCAAGTTCATCCTTAAATACAAAATTGCTATCTCTATTAGCATATAAAAGAATAACATCAACATTATTACTTTTACTTTCAAGATCTTTTAATATTGCCCTATATGGAGTAATCCCTATACCACCAGCAATAAATACATACTTTGCATTTAGATCTTCAAGTATAAAATCTCCATCTAAGTCAGAAACTTCAATAATATCCCCCTCATTGAGATTGTTTAACTCATTTTTAAAACTACTTCCTTTAACCTTATCAAATCTAGTGGTCAACATTACAAAACCCTCGTGTGGGGCAGATGAGATAGTAAACCATCTGTCAGAACCTCTGTCATCTGTTGGTTCATGATGTAAAACATAATGTAAATACTGACCAGCCACCCAATTAATCTTATCATCAGAACTAAAGATTAATGATATAATATCTGAAGTTTCTTGTTTTTTCTTCTTAAGAGTTAATTTCATAACACTATTAGTATAATAAATACTTAATAAATATTGAAGTATCTCTCAATTTTATAAAACAGATAATATATAACTTTGCAGATAAGTACCCTGAATATAGTAATAGAAAAACAATGGATCCTATTGCAAAATTAAAAAATTAGATGGCCATACCTACACAAACAAAGAGTAGTACAAAAAGAGATATAAAAAACATCCTACGTGCCCACCACTTACTGTCTTTGACAAAAAAACCAAAAACTCCAAAGAAAAA
>JAJZLI010000024.1 GCA_021803645.1 bacterium | reverse complement strand
CTAAAGCGTCCATAAGTATTCTATGGTCAGACCCTCTTTTATATAATACCCATGCTCCATTAGTGTTGGACAAATCTTCTTTACTTGTATTAGTAACTTTCTCTAGTGCATAAGCATAATATACCCCAAAATTAGCACTCTTTAGTAATTTTTCTAATTCAGGATTATCATTATCTCTCCTCTCTACCTTTCTCATAATGAGATTTATTGCATATGCTAATGCTTCTCTATTCAGCTCAGGAAATGGATCCACAGTATTTCGATTACGAGTACGAAAAGCTTTCTTTTCTTTATCATAACTAGACAATTTAACCATCCCTACAAAAGCCCAATATTTAGCCCACATAGGATAATTAGTATCAGTATCTTGAGCTAGATATTCTATCCACGTACCAAGAGAATCTCTCTGATTATCAATGATAGTTTGAATAAGTGAATTTCTCATATCTTGTGTAATTTCTATATTTCCATTCCCTCTTTCTCTTGCTAATCTTTTTTGTTTTTCAAAATAACTATCAGGTACATTTTCTGGTTTTATGATGTATCTTCTATAGTAAACTTCGTTAATTCTCCCTAAAACAGATTTGTCTTCATGTTCTCCATGAGTTCTGCTTATTACTTGTAACCATTCGTGTATCTTTTCTTTAGGTTTTTGAGATCTTTTATCTGGAGGTAATTGAGACTGTATCCACTCTACAGGCGGTGTAGTATGTATTTGAGGGTATAACCCATATAAGAATTGTTCTCCCAGTAGATTTTCATCCATGTGCAGATTATATCACATCATTTCAAATACTATGGGAATTGTTTTAGGAAAACAGTAACTATTTTCAGTCAAATACCTTAGTATTTCTTCTTATATTTGAAAGTAGTATCAGGGCAGTAATACTTCCAACAAGGTATCCAAAATTACCAATTATTGCAGTATATGTATTTGGAACTGATTCCTCTATGCCTATTGATATAGAAGCTATAAATATACCTAATGCAACCGTAATAAATTTGTTTCTTTCGTATATGTCATTTTTTAGGCTTATTGCGAATCTAAGGAAATTAACTACTATAATAATGAAAAAAGTTAGAGTTATTACTGTTCCATATATACCCAATACTCCTTCTTGTCCGTACGAGTAAATATTGTGAAACCTTATGGGATTTAGAGGGGATATTGGATAAAATAGAAGTTCTGCTATATATATTAGTGCAGTTACATATACTATAACATTATATGATTTAGGTTTTGGAGATAGATTGAATGATAGAAGTAGTATATATCCTGTAGATATTCCCTGTGCAATATCTGCAATGGCATATGCAAAAGGATAGTAGTGTAAAAATATTAAACCTGTTGCCAGTGCGATATCTGTAACAGATAAGAATATAACTGAATTCGTAATATAAAATAAAAACCTATCATCCTTATTTTCTTTGTGTACATTTATATATATGGACACAAGTATAAATATCACAGCAGAGATGTATAGTGTTATTATTGTAACCATATATTTTAATCTCTAGCACTTTCAGAGTGTCTAATACTACTATACTTCTTATGAGATGAAATGTGTAGATTCGCAGTTACTATTCTCGATTTTAGTCTTGCTGCCTCTATTTCTGATATATCATCAAGCATTCTCTTTTCCATCAATTCTTTATCCTTTTGTACCTTGCTTATATTTATTTCATGTACGAAAACCCCAGTTATGACATTTACTGTCATTTTATTAAAGCAAATATTAGATACTCCTTCAGAAACAATTATTATATGTTCCTTCCCTCCCTCGTCTATTATATGTAACTCTCCGTTTGATATTGAAAAAATACTTGGACTAAAATCAGGGAGTACCCCAATATCTCCTGTAGCTGTAGGTATGTAAACCTGCTTAGCTTTTCCTTCAAATAAAATTCTATCAGGAGATATTACTTGTAATTCTATCATAGTAAATTATCAATTTTTCCTATCATAAAGAATTTAGATTCATCAACATTATCATACTTCCCCTCTGCAATATCACTAAACCCATTTATTGTATCTTCTAATTTTACATACTGTCCCTCAATTCCTGTAAATACTTGTGCAACAAAGAATGGCTGTGATGCAAATTTTTGTATTTTTCTTGCTCTTGAGACAGTAATTTTATCCTCATCAGATAATTCATCAATTCCAAGAATTGCAATTATATCCTGAAGATCTTTATATCTTTGTAATATTGATTGGGCTTTCCTTGCTGTTTGGTAATGTTTTTCTCCTATTACCTGTGGGTCAAGAATTCTTGATGTTGAAGATAATGGGTCTACTGCAGGATATATTCCCTGCTCTGCAATAGATCTTTCTAGATTCAATGTTCCATCTAAGTGGGCAAATGTTGTTGCAGGTGCAGGATCTGATATATCATCTGCAGGAACATAAATTGCCTGTACAGACGTTATGGATCCATTTTTTGTTGAAGTGATCCTTTCTTGAAGTTCTCCCATTTCTGTTGCAAGTGTTGGTTGATATCCTACAGCAGAAGGTACTCTTCCTAGTAATGCACTAACTTCAGATCCTGCTTGAGAAAATCTGAAAATGTTATCTATAAATAATAGTACATCTTTATTCTCTTTATCTCTGAAGTATTCTGCCATTGTAAGTGCACTAAGACCAACTCTTAATCTTGCCCCAGGGGGTTCATTCATCTGTCCAAACACTAAGGCTGTTTTATCTAATACGCCGACTTCATGCATTTCGTTATATAACTCTTCTCCTTCTCTTGTCCTCTCTCCTACACCAGCAAATACAGAATACCCACCATGTACTGCTGCTATATTTCTAATAAGTTCCTGAATTATTACTGTTTTTCCTACTCCTGCTCCTCCAAATACTCCAATTTTTCCTCCTTTAACAAATGGTGCAAATAAGTCAATAACCTTTATTCCCGTTTCAAAAATTTCAGATTTTGCAGACTGATCCACATATGCAGGAGAATTTCTATGTATTGGCATATATGTATCGAATTTATTTTCTTTTTTATTATCAATTGTGTCTCCTGTAATATTAAATATCCTTCCCAATACTTGTTTCCCAACAGGAACTTTAATTTGCTCATTTGTATTAATGACTTCATCCCCTCTTTTTATCCCTTCTGTTGGATTGATAGATACACATCTTACTATATTATCTCCTATCTCTGTAGCTACTTCTAAGATAATGGTCTTGTCTTTACTCAGTCGTATTTCCAGTTTGGTATATATTTCAGGAATACTATTTTCAAATTTAACATCTACAATTGGACCTCTTACTTGTTTAACTTTTCCGTTTTGATTTTTCATAAATTTCTATTAATAACAAAATTATATTGTATTTTCAGAAGCAGATGCAATTTCAATAACTTCTTGAGTTATACTTTGTTGTCTTACCTTATTTCTTTCAATTTGAAGCTCCATATTTAACTTTGATGCATTATCTGTTGCATTTCTCATCGTCATCATTCTTGATGCATGCTCAGAAGCAGAGGCTTCTACCTTTTTAGCATATATCATAGAAAGAATATATGTCTTTATACAGCTTTCATATAATTCTTCAAATTCTTGATAAAATGTATATAAAGAAGGAGAATCTTTTTCTTCCGATTTTGCAAAATGTAAAGATTCATATTCTTCTTCTTTGTATTCAATAGGTAAAATTTTTTCTACAACAACTTTATTAGAAAGTATATTAATAAACTTCGGGTAGCAAATATATACGTTTTCTGCCCTATTGTTAACATATTCATCAATAATTAAATCTGTGAGCTCATACAAATCATTAATTGATGCTATCGCTGGGATACCAGGATAGTATCCCAAGACTTCCTTTGACATTGACTTTGCAAATGAACTTGCTTTTTTCCCCACAGTTACTATCTTAAACCTTTTACCCTTATTTTGATCAAGAAACATTTTTGCAGTATTTAATATATTGATTGTTAAAGGTCCTACAAAACCTTTAGATGGTGCTATTAGTATAAGGATACTTTGGTCTGATCTTGACAGAATGTCTTTTTCCTTATACGTAGACAATATTTTAAGTGTGTGTTCTATGGGGTCAATATATTTGTTGGAAATTTTAAGAGAAGAATTAATCTTTTTAAATTTTACAGAAGCAACCATCTCCATTGCCCTAGTTACTTGCCTAATGTTTTTTGTGGATTTTATCCTTCTCTTAATTTCAATTAACTTAGACATAATTTGTTGCAAATTCTGAAATTATATTTGTCATTTGTTCTTTAAGTTCATCAGATAATTCTTTCTTTTCTCTAATTTCTGTGAGAACATCTTGATGTACAGATTCAAAGTTTTCTATTAATTTAACTTCAAAGTCTTCAATTTTTTCTACAGGTATATTATCCGTAGCTCCAGATGTTACAGAATAGATAATTAAAACTTGAATTTCTACAGGTAGGGGTGAGTATACCTTTTGTTTTAATATTTGCGTAATTCGATCTCCTCTTGTAAGCAACTTTTTTGTATTCTCATCCAAGTCTGACCCAAATTGAGAAAATGCGGCAAGTTCCCTATATTGAGCCATATCAAGTTTTAGTCTTCCAGCAACTTGTTTCATTGCCCTCACTTGTGCTTTTGATCCTACTCTTGATACAGAAAGACCAATATTAATTGCAGGTCTTATTCCTGCATAAAATAGATCCGATTCAAGATATATTTGTCCATCTGTTATTGATATAAGGTTGGTTGGAATGTAAGCAGATATATCACCTATCTGAGTTTCAATTATAGGTAGTGCACTTAAAGATCCTCCTCCATTTTCTTCTTTCAGTTTTGCTGCTCTCTCAAGAAGCCTTGAGTGAAGATAAAATACATCCCCTGGATATGCTTCTCTTCCACTTGGTCTTTTTAAAATAAGAGATAATTGTCTGTACGCCCAAGCATGTTTTGTAAGATCATCATATACCACAAGAGCATCCATTTTTCTGTCTCTGAAATATTCTCCTATTGTTGCTGCTGTGTATGGAGCAAGATATTGTTCTGTTACTGGATCTGATGAAGATGCATTAACTATAATTGTATACTTCATTGCCTCAGCAGATTCCAATTTTGCTACAATTTGAGATATTTTAGAATTTTTTTGCCCAATAGCACAGTATATACAGTAAACCCCTTTGCCTTTCTGATTGATTATTGTATCAATTGCAATACTTGTTTTTCCTGTATTTCTATCACCTATTATTAATTCTCTTTGCCCTCTTCCTATAGGTATAAGGGAATCAATTGCTGTTATTCCTGTTGCAAGTGATGTGTTGACACCTGCTCTGGTTATTACTCCAGGAGCCACTTTTTCTATCTCAGAAGTTTCTTTTGCATTGATCTTTCCTTTACCATCAATAGGTTCCCCTTTTCCATCTACCACCCTGCCCAATAATTCCATACCTATAGGAACAGATAAAATTTCATTTGTACTAACTACTATATCCCCTTCTTTTATTTTTTCGTATCTGCCCAAAACTATTATCCCTACCTCATCTTCCCTAAGATCCATTGCCATTCCTTCAATTTCTTCTCCATCAGATGTTTTAATAATAACTCTCTCTCCATATGCGGTGTCCATTAGCCCAATTGCTACTGCTACTCCATCCCCAACTGTTTGTATTATGCCAGTTTTTTCTGTCTTAAAAGACAAATCCAAATTATCAATTTGTGTTTCAATTTGTTTTATTATATCTTGCTCTTTCATACTTTATATTATTGTTTGTATTTTTTGTAATTTATAATTGATGGAGGCATCTATTATATTCCAGCCTTCTTTTATTTTAATTCCCCCTATTAATTTTTTATTTTCTATAAACTCTAATATTGTTGGATTATCAAGTTTTTTGATTATATCATCTGATGTTTCCTTAGATATATATCCTGCATATTCAATCTTTACTGAAAGTTTTTTGACATTATACTTTAGTTGTCTAAGTAATTTTTTAAGATCCTTTCTTTCTAGTAATTTTTTTTCTACTATCTTTGATAAAAGGGACAAGTCTAATTTATTACCCACTATGACATTGTCAATAATGATTTTAATTTTTCTGTTTCCTTTCATAAGATGGCATGTATTTTATACTTTCCTTTACTATTCTGTCCATATCCCTATCAGTAAGATTCTCAGAGAGTATTTTTCTTGTTGTTTTTACAACAAGACTCATAATATCCTGTTTTAGTGTTGCAAACATTTTCTCCCTTATAATATCCATTTCTTTTTCATACTCTGATGTTATATCTTTTGCATCCTTCATTGCTTTCTCAATAATATCTTGTGCTGCTTTATCTGCCCCCCTTTTGGCTTCTTCTATTATGATTTGACTCTCTGCTTGTGCATTTTTCATGGCTTCTCTGTATCTAGTTTCCATTTCATGCTTAAGGTCTTCTACGTTTTTTGCATTTTCTATGCTTTCTTTTATTTTTTTCTCACGATCATCCATTATTTTAGTGATCTTTGAAAATACAAATTTTTGCAATACAAAAAGAATGACTAAAAAATCAATAGTATAAAAAATCAAACTTTTTATATTTACTCCAAATGTATTTAAAAAATTCATAGTTTATTGTAATGCAAAAATAAGTGCATAAATTGCTATAGCTTCAGTGAAAGCCATGGCAAGAATCATAACTCCAATAATCCTACCCATCATTTGAGGGTTTTTCCCAATAGCCTCTACTGATTTAGCTCCAATTAATCCTACTCCAATACCAGGTCCAATAGCCCCAAGTCCCATCACGATTCCTCCAGCTAATTTTATTGTTAATGTTGACATAAATATTTCACCTCCTAATTTTAAAATTCCTCATGTATATCTGTTTCAATTGCCATAAACGATAATGTCAGCATGGCAAATATTGCCGCCTGCACTATATCAACCACAATCTCAAATGCCAAAAAAGGTAAAGGAAGGAAATATTGCCCTCCTGTTTTTATAAAAAGTAATAAAATTATATCACCTGCGTATATATTACCATATAACCTAAAAGATAGTGATATTACTTTAGTAAATTCTGATATTATCTCAAAAAGACCACTGAATATATTAATTGGCTTTGTAAAATTAAAATATCTCTTTAAGTGTTCTTTTGCACCTAATCTTTGAAAAGCAAAGTATTGTGTTGCAATTACTGATATTAAAGTTAGTGCTATTGTACTGTTTAAATCAGAACTTGGAGATCTAAATAGTGGGACTGTATTACCAGCATTACGGATAGTTAATGGAACAAATCCTAAAAAAGGAAAAATTTCTTCTATGTTATTAATTAAAATAAATATAAAAAGTCCAGTTACCCAAGGAAAAAATATATTTAATCTCTCCTTGTCCCCTTGTGTTTGTTCAAGTATTGTTGTTCTTGTAAAATCTATAATATACTCAATAAAATTTTGAAATCTTCCAGGTATCTCTTTAAACTTTTTTGATGCTACTATGATTACTATTATGATAAAAATTGAGATAACTGTTGATGTAAATATAGTATTTGTCAATACAAAACTACCTAAATGAGCAATTACCTCTGGTGCCTTTGGTACAATCATATTTAATTATATATTTATACGTAACGTTGTTATTATACAAAGACATTGACAATTAGGCAAATGGTATATAAATTCCCAATAGATAATGATTCTATCTTTACCTATTAAATAATGCTATTTCATTTATTACTTGACTTGCTATAAAACTGTCTCCCTTGTTATTAGGGTGTAATCCATTTATATTTAATACTCCTTTCATTTGTTGCATTCCACTTTCTACATCTATGTATGGAATTCCAAATTGATTTGCAAGGCCTATTAATATTTTATTAAATTCCAAAAGTCTAGGCATCGTTGCTGCACTTTCTCCTACTGATGAAGCTTTTTGAATATCAAAATAAGGTATTGAAATTAAAAACACTGATCTTGTATTGCTTGGATCTATTTGTGAAAGTATTTCCTCCACATTATCTTTATATTCTAAATTTGTTATTGCTGGTGAGTCTAATGATCCCCCTCTTAAATCGTTTGTTCCTATCATTAATGTTACTATATCAGGTTTTTGACTAGCTAACTCTTTGGTAATCCTTGCTAGTAAATTAACAGTTGTATCTCCTGACACTCCGTCATTGAAAGATTTTGTTCCCTCTTTTTTATTTAAATATTGAGATACTAGGTCGTACCAAGATACACTGGCATCCTGTCCAAATGTAATGCTATCTCCAAAAGCACTATATGAGGAATATATTTGATGATTTGTAATAGTGAGTGGTGTTTCATATGAATTATTTGTTTCTATATTTTCCACATTGGAATATACTTTATCTCCTGTTTCTGTTATTGCCTCAATTTGATATTTGTAATATGTATTGGGTATTAGTCCTGTATCCTGATATGTATTAACTCCATTAGGAAAGGTTGTAAAAGGCAGGCCATCTCTGATTAATATATATTCTGATACTGCCTCTGAAGGTTGGCCCCATACTATCTGTATACTATTGTCCACTGGATCTTGCTCTTCTGTTAGATAAATAATATTGTTACTTTGGGATTTATTTGTAGAACTATATAATTTCCCGTGAGATATAAAAGTTGAAGTTAATATAAATACTAGGACAATTGCAATTAAAAAACCATGCAATCGTGATCTGCTTTTTATATTATAATCTTGTACTTTCCTTCTATTTTGACTCATTATATTTTGTTAAGATCTGATTATATAAAACTTTTGTTCTTAACGCTATATTTTTGAAGCTGTAGTCCTTTTTATATCTCTTTGCATTTTCTATATATTCTTTTTTATAACTAGGGTGTTTAATCACCTCTTCTATGATTTTTTTCAGGCTATTAAGGGCATTTTTTTTGTATGTTTTTATACATTTATATTTTAGATTAATCTCATTAATAAAGTCTAAATCTGATGCAATGATCATTTTCTCATATGCTATTGTTTCTGTTACTGACCCTGATGCTATTATATCTCTTGCAGGATACACGATTATATCTGTTGCATTCATTATTTCTGGTATATCGCTGTCTTTGACATACCCAGCTAATTTAACTTTGTTTTCTAAATGTTTTTCTTCTATTGCCTTATTTATCCTATTCATGTATTGCATATATTGTTGTCCTTTTGGTAATGTCCCTGCTATGAGATATGTTACATTTTCTGGAAGTTGATCTAAAATATTAATTACCTGATCTTGTCCTTTCCTCTCTGAAATTGACCCAAATGTAGTTATAACAATCTTATTTTGTAATCCTAGAGATCTTTTACTTTCAATTTGGCTTTTCTTGCTTAGGTTTACATGTGGGATGCCATGTTCAATATGAAATATTTTATTTTGATTTATTCCCCTTTGTATGAGTATTTTTTTTGTCGAGTTTGTATGAACTATAACTGCATTTGCATCTTGGAATATACCTTTGTTTATATATTGGATATAACTGTTAACATCCCCATATGCTAAATTTTTCAACAATTTTTTTATTTTTGAACCCTCCTGCATATCTACAGATACATTTGTAATTTCATGGACTGTTAAAACTTTAGGTATTTTTATCTGGGATGAAAATGTCTTATACATATTCATTACGGGGTTAACTCCTCCAAAGAAAGAATATTCAAATTGAATATGTGCAATTTCTGCTTTATTCATTTCTCTTCCCATTTTTGTATACACGCTCTTTTGTTTAATGTAGTTTAATGGATTAATTGCTACTGTAGGAGCTTTTCGAAGAGGAATTTCTATAATATTAATGCCTTGGCTGGTAAGCTCCTTTTTGAGTCTACTTGAATATACAGATATTCCTGTATCATATGTAGGGTAAAACATTGAAATCTTCATGATGTAGTTTTTACTTTTAAGAGTTTCAGGTATTCTTTATCTATGCCTCCTATTAGGTATAGAGCTAATGTATAGGTTGATACCCCAATAAGGACTATTGCAAATATATTAAGGTTTCTTGAAATAAAGATTATAATTGTCATTATTGTTGTAGATATAACTATTTTTTCTAATTTTGGTATTGTAAACCTTACTTTTAATATTCTGCATGTTATATAGTATGTTATCAAAAGCGTAATAAACTCAGATAATACTGTTGTTGCTGATGTTCCTATAAATGACATTGTAGGTATTATTATTAGATTTAAAACTACATTAAATATAGCAACAAATAGGTTTCTCCAAAATGCTTGTTTTTGTCCATTTACTGCAATAAGTAGGTATCCAAAAATGTTGCTCATGAAACTTAGTCCAACAGCAATGGATAATA
>JAJZLI010000062.1 GCA_021803645.1 bacterium | reverse complement strand
CATCAGCTATCTTTATATGGAAAATGTTGTACAAAGTTAGGAAATTTGATTTTGTTGTTATAGAAGTTAGTTCTCATGCGATAGATCAAGGTAGGATTGCAGGATTGCTTTTTGATACCATAGTTTATACAAACATTACACATGATCATCTTGATTATCATAAAAATTGGAATAATTATGCCAATACAAAGGCTAATTTACGCTTCCATATAAATAGAAAAACTGGAGTTGCAATAATTAATGCAGATGATAGAAAGTCATATAAATTTTTGAGGAAAAAGTTTAAAGGGTATAATGTAATTTCATATGGAATCTACCATGATGCAGATATAAGGGCATTCCATATATTGAAAGATTCCTTTGATGTAAAATCAAATAAAATTAATACTACATTTAAAACTAATTTATTCGGGGAATATAATATTTCAAACTCACTAGCGGCTATAGCTTGTGTTTTAAGGTATGATGTGTCTTTGAAGGGTATATCTGCTGTTATATCAGACTTTCCTAAGATTCCTGGCAGATTTGATGTTTTATCTTATTCACCTTTAATTTTTGTTGATTTTGCTCATACAGCAAATGCAATTTATAATGTATTGGCAGCTGTATCGTACAAAAAGGAGGGTAATTCAAAAATTATTAGTGTTTTTGGGGCGCCAGGAGAAAGAGATAAACTGAAACGTCCAAGTATGGGGAAAGCTGCATCTAAATTTTCAGACGTTATTATTATTACTGCAGATGATCCTCGGTATGAAAGTTTAGATAATATATTTAATGATATTACTAAAAAAATTGATAAAAGTAAGTTTAAATTGAATAAAAACTTGTTTAAAATTGATTCTAGGGATAATGCTATACGTTTTGCATTAAAAATTGCAAGCAAGAATGATATAGTCGCTGTTTTAGGGAAGGGTCATGAGGAATCGTTATCTATAAAAGGAAAAGAGTATAGTTGGAATGATAAGAAATTTATTCAAAAACTACTAGGGAGATGATCTTTTTTTATTTTGCTTGGTTTCATACCTCTTCCATGGTCCATATGAGGTATTCCTTGTGCTCCTTGTTGTGACTGTATACTTTGTATGTTGTCTTCTTTTAGTATTTGGGTTTCCCCTTCAGATAGTAGTCTTGCTAGTCGTTGTAATTCTACAATACCTACATCACCTACATCTTTTTTTTCTCGCGTAACAAATAAAATTCTACCATGTATTTCAGATAGTCTGTAGGTTTCTGGGGGATCTGAAAGTGGATGTACTCCAACTAACAATATTGGATTATCATAAGTTTTCAATCTTATGAGTCTTACTGTTACTATGGGTTCTTGTGGATTTTCAGGGGGTAAATATAGCATTGAATTTTTACCTGCTTCCGTTAGTATTTTTTCAAAACTCTTGAATTTTGAGTAAAGTTCTTCTTGTACTCTTTGTTGTAGAGAATCTATCCCATTTCCACTTGTTGTGTCCTTTTCTATACCCATATTTTAGTCGGTACTACACAAGTATGATGCAACAACTCCATTATATTACAAATAACTTTAAATGTCTAAATTAGGTGGTATAATTATTTTCAATATATATGGATATAGACCCAAAATCTAAAATAGTAATATACGCTCCTGAGGCTTTTTCATCTGAATCACGAAAAAAGTACCCTTTAAGGGCAAAAACTGCTGATGGTATAATCCGTTTTTCAAACTATGAAATACTTGGAGTATATGATTTTACTGCACATGATGGAGAAAATTGTAAGAATATTCTTGGAATAAGGGAGGATATTAAAGTTTTTTCTTCTATGCAAGATATTTTATCTTTAAATCCAAAATATTTATTTATTGGTGTATCTCCTGAAGGTGGAAACATTAGCAGTTATATGCTAGAGGATATAAAGATGGCTTTAAAAAGTGGTATATCTATTGTTTCTGGTATGCATTTTGAAATGTCTCAAGATGCTACATTATCTAGCATTGCAAAAGAAAATGGAGCTTCTTTGTATGATGTCAGAATACCAAAGGAAGATATCCCTGTTGCTTCAGCTAAAGCATATTTTTCTAAATCAAAAAGAATATTGACAGTTGGTATGGATGCGGCAATAGGGAAGATGACCGTCTGTATTGCATTAGATAATTATGCTAGAAAATTAGGTAGAAATAGTGCCTTTATTGCAACAGGTCAGACAGGTATTATGATATCGGGAAGAGGTATTTCTGTTGATAGAGTTATTGGTGATTTTATGGCTGGTGCTGCTGAAAAATTGGTTTTGGAATACTCTGATAAAGGTTATGACCCTTTATTTGTTGAAGGTCAGGGTTCACTATTTCATCCTGGGTATTCTGGAGTTACTCTATCTTTAATGCATGGTGCTGTTCCAACAGATTTAATTCTTGTTGTTAGAGCAAAGAGAAAACACTCAATAGGTTCAAAGTTAATTGCATTACCAGAAATAGTAGATGCAATAAGAATTCATGAAGATATATGTCTTCCAATTCAAAAGGCAAAGGTAAGGTGTATAGCAGTTAATTCATATGGGATGGACGATGTTTCTGCTAGAGAATATATTTCCAAAGTAGAGGATATTACTGGTCTTCCTACAGATGATGTTTTATTGAATGGTCCTGAAAGATTATATAATGCATTAAAATTATGAAAGGAAATAAGGTTCATTTTATAGGAATATGTGGTACAGCTATGGCTCCAGTCGCTGTTATGATGAGGAATTTAGGTTTCAATGTTACAGGTTCTGATAAAGGTTTTTTCCCTCCAGTGTCTGTATATTTAAAACAGAACAATATGTCTTTACTTCTTGGTTATAAAAAGGAGCATATAACCTCTGATATTGATTTTGTTGTTATTGGTAATTCTCAAGGAAAAGATAACCCTGAAGTCATTGAGGTCTTATCAAGAAAAATTCCATATTATTCATATCCAGAGATTCTTAAAAAATATTTAATTAAAGAAAATTCCATTGTTGTTGCAGGGGAATTTGGTAAGACTACTATAACTTCAGCTATTGCACATATACTATCTTGCTCAAAACTTGAACCTAGTTTCATGTTTGGAGGAGTACCATTGAATTTTAAAGATGCTTGTGTATCTTCAAAAGGGAAATTTTCTGTTCTGGAAGGTGATGAGTATAACAGTGCATTCTTTGATAAAAAATCTAAGTTTTTGCATTACAGTCCTAAATATTTAGTTGTTACTGGTCTTGTATGGGATCATGTTGATCTTTTTCCAACAAAAGAGGAATATATTCAGGCATATAAAGATCTTGTTATGATGTTACCTGGTGATGGAGCTTTATTCCTTAACTCTGATGGACAGGATGTTATAAATAATTTAGTAGATATTGCTCAATGTCCTATATATACTTTTTCTATCATGAGAAATGATACTTCTTTTTACTTGGAAAGTGTTGATCTCTCATCAGATAATGTTGCAAGGTTTAAATTAAGAGATAATATTAAAAAGTTATCATATGACTTTGAAACTTCCTTAATAGGAATGCATAATATACAAAATATTATTGCAGCAGTTGCATTGTCTCTAACTATTACTACAATTTCATATGAAGATATTTTTAGGGCTGTAAAATCATTTTTAGGAGTAAAAAGAAGGTTAGAGGTTAGATATAACAAGAACAATATTATGGTGATTGATGATTTTGCCCATTCACCTGTTAAAATTCAAACAGCAATTCAGGCAGTAAGAAAAAAGTTTCCAGATAGGCATATAATTTCTGTTTTTGAACCACATACAATGAGTGCAAGGGATAAAAAAACTCTAAATTGGTATAGTGGTATATTCAAAGGATCAGACAGTGTAATAATTGCTGATATATTTAAAGGAAATACTTTATCAGAGGATACAAAGGTTAACCCAGATGATATTGTAAATATTATAAAGAATGATGTACCTGATAGTTCTCATATTTCCAACGTATTACTTGCAGATGAGATTAAGAAAAAAATGAAAGATGGGGATATATTTCTATTCATGTCTTCTGGTAGTTTTTCTGGGGCATTGGAAAAGTTACTCAGAGAACTTCCTTGAAGTACTTTATAGTTTCTTTTATCCCATTTTGTATAGTTGTTTTAGGATTCCATGATAAAATATCCTTTGTGTGCGTAATATCATTTATATATACCTTTTGATTATCTTCTGTTATTGGTATATTTTCTATTTTGATATCCTGTCCCAGTAACTCTTTTATGTATATAGCAATATTCTCTCTTGAGTAACCAATTCCACTCCCAATATTTAAGGTGCCATTAAATGCACTCTCAAAAGATAATATTATTGCCTTAATTAGATCTGATATATATAGGTAATCATATATACTGTTATCTTTGATGATAATTTCTTTTTTCCGGATAGCAGAAGTTATGGCCTCTTCTATAAATGAGTTGCTCTCTCTTGCATACTCTCCATAGATATTTGAAATTCTTAGTATAAGGTGTGGTATTCCATACTCATCTGCATATTTTTTTATTATTTTTTCTGCTTCAATTTTTTGACCAAAATATTCGTTTGATGGGAAAATATTACTATTCTCTTTAAAGGGTGGTATGTCTTGATATATTTTATAATCTGATAAATATATAAATTTTTTTAATTTAGGGTAATCAATTAGTTCTTCAAGGACATTGGACAACCCTACTATATTCACCTTATAACCCAAATTGGGGTTTTGTACTGTTTTCTGCTCTGATACACTTGCAAGATGAATAATATAGTCAGGTTCAAATGACCTTATCTTTGTTATTCCAGGAATCGTTATATCAACATATTCTGTTTTTACTAGGTTTTGCGATATGCTACTGTCTAAATTGAGTATTTCCCCTAATTTATATTCAAGGAATCTAATTACAATGTTGGATCCTATAAATCCAGACCCCCCTATAATTAAAAATTTTTTTTCCTGATCTAATTTATATTTATTTACTACCATACTTGTTTAGTTATATTCTTTTTATAACTTTTATTCAACCTTAAAAAATGATATTATGCGTATTATGGCTAAAAGAGAAAGTCAAAATAGTATACTTACATTTATAATCATATTTGTAGTTATTATTGTTGGTGTATTCCTAATGGTATTTTTTGCTTTAAGAGGTAATAATGCATCTTCTTCTGTTAGTAGTAACGAGGGTAAAATTGTCCCTTCTTCTACTATACAACAATTAGCTGATGTGCCTATGTCAAATATAAAAAATAGTTTATCTACTAAGGCCTCTACAGCATTACAAAGTGTTTCATACCCAACTCCAATTACTAAAAATGGTTTACCTGAGGTATTATATGTTGGTGCAGAATATTGTCCATTTTGCGCAGCAGAGAGATGGGCAATAATAATTGCTTTATCTAAGTTCGGTTCTTTTAGTAATTTACATTATATTCAATCTTCTTCTTCTGATATTGATCCTAATACATCAACATTTTCTTTCTATGGATCAAATTATACTAGTAAGTATATCTCTTTTGTCCCTGTTGAAACGTATACTAACGTTGCTGATCCCAATGGTGGTTATACTCCATTACAGAGTTTAACTTCTTCTGAATCTACATTATTTAATCATTTTGATGCTCCTCCTTATGTTTCTTCTAGTAGTGCTGGGTCTATTCCTTTTGTTGATATTGCAAATAAATACATACTAATTGGAGCTCAATATGTTCCTGATGTGCTTCAGTCAAAAAATTGGAATGAGATATTATCAGCTATAGGGACTCCTAATTCTAGTATTTCTAATGACATATTATCTGCCTCTGGATATTTGATTCAGGACATATGTAAGGCTACAAATGGTCAACCTTCAAACGTTTGTTCGAAAATATAGCTTACTCATACTTTCTATATTAGGGATAGTTATTAGTATATACCTTCTCATAGTACACTATTCTAATATTCCTATCGCGTGTCCTAAAACAAACTTTGTTAACTGCGATTTAGTTCTTAAGAGTAGTTATGCTGTTTTATTTGGTATTCCTATGCCATTTTATGGAATATTTTTCTTTCTTGTTGCACTCTTTTTTCTTAATAGAATAAAAATTCTTATATGGTGGCTTTCCATTGGTATTCTGTTTGTTTTCTACTTACTTTATACTGAATTATTTCGTTTGCATGTAATATGTTTGTGGTGTACATCCGTACATATAATAGTATTTATTATGTTTTTTATCTCTTTGATCTTTCATCTCTTCGATCCATAAGAGCTCTTCTTGATTGTGCGGTTCTTCCAATTCCAAGTCCTGATACCAAATCTTTAATATATTTCCCAGATTTTCTATAAGGATCTAATGCTAAGCTGTAGGGTATGTATCTTAGGTAGAATAAAGTAACTTCCAATTCTGTAAGTTGATCTGGCGTAAGTGGCAAGTCTACTATTAATGGAGCAATTATTAGAAGGGAGGCAATTTCCCCATATGGGTCAACATTATCTTTTTCATGTTGTTTTTTCAATGTGCATATATATGCATTATATACATCTCTTGTTATTAGTTTTAAAGGTGTTTTCTTTTCAGCAGTCTTTGTACGTATACTTTTTGGTCCCCTACTAATTTCATGTGGAAAATCTTTTAATATTAATGACATTATAGCGATTGCACAATCTCTTGTATTTTGGTCTATACCCTCTTGATTATTTGATCCTCCGACAATTCCTATTAATGCCGCAATGATTCTCTTTGTATTTTCAAATGTAGGTGTATCTGGGTATATGAGAGGTAGTATTCTTTCCATATATACATTTTCCTGTTCCTCTCCTTGTTGTATGAATATATCCTGTATATCTCTAGATGAGGTTATTTCTAATATTGTCTGTTCCAAACTTTTTTGTTCTATTTCTCTGCTTTCCATACTTTTATATGTGGATTATATACCAATCATACCTTTATTGCGTAATTTTCTATGGAATGTATTTGCAAACCTATGAGCTTCATCCCTTATTTTTCTTATGAGGAGTAGGGAAACGTCATTATACCTTAATTTTAAACTATGTTTTTTATTTGGAAGTATTATCTCCTCATGTTTCTTTGCAAGCCCCAAAAGTGGTATGCTGATATTTGCTTCTTTCATTGCCTGTATTGCTGCTCCAAGTTGTGTTTTTCCTCCATCTACTATTATCAAGTCTGGTTTTTCAGAAAAACTTTTATCAAAAGAAGAGTTTGTAATTCTTCTTTTGATTGTTTCATACATCATTGCAGGGTCATCCGGAGTATCTTTTGTTTTTATCTTAAATTTTCTGTAATCGCTTTTTGATATTTGTCCTCCTTTGTAAACGACCATTGATGATACAGGGTATTTCCCCTGAATATTTGAAATATCATAACATTCGATTCTTCCATTGGTATATTTTATATTACCTATTTTTTTAAATAACAATTTTGTTGCCTTAATACCATCCTGTACTTTATTTATTCTAAATATTGTTTCGTCTTCTCCAAAGTCTACTTTGATATTTTGACTAACATATTTTATTTGGTCTATTTTATCCCTTATTTTAGCTGCATCTTCAAATCTCTCTTCTTTTACAAATTTATCCATTTGATTTATATAATCATTTATAATACTTTTTTTCTCTCCCTTAAAAAATTTCTTAATATTATCTATATTTTTTATATATTCCTCTCTGGATATAAGGAAGTCGCATGGTCCTGTACACAGCCCTATATCGTAGTATATACAGAGTCTTGATTTGTTATATCTTTTGTTTGGATCTATGTGTAAATTGCATGTTCTGTATGGAAATATTTTTCTTAAATTTGAAAGTAACTTTATTACCAATATCCCTGATGGAAATGGTCCAAAATATGTTGATTTATCTTTTAACTTTTCTCTCACTCTCTCAATTTTGGGATAATAATCATTTGTAATTTTTACCCATATATACCTTTTGTCATCTTTTAGTAGGCTGTTATATTTTGGTTTATACTTTTTAATAAGGTTGTTTTCTAGTATTAGTGCCTCTACTTCATTGTCGGTTGTAATGTATGAAATATGACTTGATATATATACCATTCTTTGGATTTTTATGGGTAATTTGTCCTTAAAGTATTGATATATTCGTCTTCTTAATATTTTTGCTTTTCCTATATATTGAATATGCCCAGCTTCATTTTTGAACATGTAGCAACCAGGAAGCAAGGGTATTTGCTTTATAAATTCAGTGTTTTTTGAGATTGTAACTGTATCTTCCATATTAATTATGGATGATACTATATGTCCGTCTTATTATAAAACTTATCAATCAAAATTAATGACAGTTGTCTTTATTCTTGTGAGAGATTCAATTAGGTATTTTGCTCCCTGTATTGTTTTACCATCACCAGAATTTTTGACTCCAGTGAATGGTAAGTTATCTGGTCCTCTGGAGTCTTTTCCATTTACATTAACTGTACCTACGTCAAGTTTAGAAGCTATATAGAAAGCCTTATTAATATCTTTTGTGAAAATTCCTCCTTGAAGTCCATATTCTGAGTTATTTGCAATCTCGATTGCCTCTTCTATGTTTTTTACCCTCAGAATTGGTAATATTGGCCCAAATGGTTCTTCCCATGCGATTTTCATGTCCAGAGATACATTATCTAGTATTATAGGGTCTATGTATCTACCATTTCTTCTTCCTCCTAGCACTACTGTTGCACCTTTATTTTTTGCATCTTCAAAAAGAGAATATATATAATCAGCACTTCTGTCATTTATTACTGGGCCTATATCTACTGTTTGATCCATTGGATTTCCAACCTTATATGTAGAAACTTCTTCTTTAATCTTCTGTATTAATGAATCTGCAATGCTATCTATGACTATAACTCTCTTTATTGCAGTACACCTTTGTCCTGAGAAAGAAAAAGCCCCTTTAGCAATTTCTTTTGCAGTTCTATCTATTGGTGTGTCTTCAAGTACAATGCTGGCATCTTTTCCTCCAAGTCCAAGTAGCATTATAGGCATCAGTTTTTTTCTTATTTTAAGTACCTCTTGAATATGTAATGCTGTACTTGTAGCCCCTGTAAAGTTTATTCCATCAACTTCTTCATGAGTAACCAAGAAATCTCCTATTACAGAGCTTTCTCCACTAACTATATTGAATACCCCTGCTGGGAGTCCTGCTATTCTGAATATTTCTCCCAGAGCTATTGTTGATATACCTCCTTGTGATGGGGCTTTTAGTACTGTTGTATTTCCTGAAATTATTGCTCCGACTACCTTTGGTGTACTTTCGTTAATAGGATAATTAAATGGAGGAATAGATACTATAAGGCCAATTGGGACACGCTCTGTTATTGCAATCTTTTCTTTACCGTAATTTGGATAGGTATCTGATCTTATACTTTCTCCAATGATTCTTCTTCCTTCTTCCGCATAGAAGTCAATTAAATCTGCAGTTCTTGAAACTTCCTCATATGATTCCTTATAGTTTTTCCCTACCTCTCTTATAATTAAACTTGTAAGGATATCAACATTATTCCTCATTATTATTGCAGCCTTTTTTAATATTTGTACTCGTAGATCCATAGGTAATTCCTTCCATTTAAAAAATGCACTTTTTGCATTTTTTATAACAGCATCTACTTCTTGTGTTGTCATGTTTGGAATAGATCCTACATGTGTTCCATCAATAGGGGACATTACTTGTATAACTGAATTATTTGTAGATTCTCTCCATTCTCCATTTGAAAGGTACCCATATGTTTTTGTATCTATTATAAAATTATTGAGCATAGTTTTTATTGATTAAATTAAGCAAATTTATGTCAGGGGGAATAACAAAACCCTTAATTCTTCCTATAAGTGATCCTATGTGTAGCATATCACTTGACTTGATGTCCATCAATACATTGTCAAAATTGAATATTTTATTAATAATATCTTTAATGTTTGATGGTTTAAATATTTGGTAATCTGCACCGAGTGCTACTGATTTTGAGAGATCTTCAATATTGTATGAATAATGGAAGCTTAGTATTCCATGTTCTTTACACTCCTTTATAATATCATATGAAGTATTTGTACCAATCCTATTTTCTGGTGAATTTAGTATTGCCCCTATTGCTCCAATTTTTGATAAGGCTTTTGCACTAATATGTCCCGTGCTTTCATGTGAGTGTGAGTAACTGATATTCTGTGCAATTGTTGGCATTTTAAATTTATTTATAAAGTCTTTTAGATCAAGAAGGTTTGGAGCAATCAATAGATTAGAGTTGTAATATGATTGACGTATTTTATATATCAATTTTTCTCCATTTTCCCCCATTGTTTGCTCATGATTTGAGTGAAAATTAATAGTTACCATTCTTTATTAAATAT
>JAJZLI010000016.1 GCA_021803645.1 bacterium | reverse complement strand
CTATAAACTTAATAAGTATGTTTAAATAGTCTTTAACGGACTTATTCCTTTTTATTCTTATTATATCTTCATTAATTTCAAATCCTTTAGAAAACATAAAATTTGTATCAAAAAGATCTCTCATTTGTAGTTTCTTCCCGTCAGTAATGGCACATAATTTATGGGCAAACATATAGGATGGATGCATTGTTGGAATAGTTAAACTATAAAAATCTTTATTTATGTATTTATCAGGATAATCCTTTTACTTATTTCTATTTTTACCTTTTGTTTGCCTTTTTCATAACTTCCAATCCAAAGCTAAGTAATGTTCTTGTTAGATACTTCCTCTACTGATAGATATTGGTTTACTATGTGTTGAACCAATGATGAATCAAAATTATTTGATAACAGATTAAAATCAAGGTCTATTGAAAATCTAAAACATATGTAAACAAGTTTCTCCTTTAAATTAAATGCCAGATTTGCTTGGAGATATGGATTCAGATAAATATCTTTTAAAATACTTTTTAGAATTTGTTCATGTTTAATTCTATTTAACATAAATATTACTCCCTTTAATTATGTTGATAAGATTACTGAATTCTCTTTCTAAATGTACATTTTTATATATCATGGATATCTCTTTCAATATATTTATGTCTAAACCCTCCTAACTTGTCGAAGTGTAATCTAGGAAAAACATAAAGTGAATCACATATTGTACGTTTTTTATTTGCAAAAGTATATTTACCATTTTATGTATAGATATCAATCTGTTACTTTTTATATAATATTTAATTAATACCTATTGATTTTTCGTTAATCTGTCTATATAATATATATTTATTAGCTATGAAAGGTAATACAAATAAGACAGTTCTTCCCCATGGGGAAGGGAATACGGAAGTAGAATTTAGGGCTCTTTTAGATGATGATCAAGTAAAAATTCTTTTAGAAAAACTTAAATCTGGAGAAGTAGAAAGTAAGGGAGAAGAAAAAATCATTGATTTATATTTTTGTAAAAACGATGTAAAAGATATTTCAGAAGTAGAAATGAAAGAAGTTGGGTCGTATAGTCTGAGGTTGCGTGAAAAAGATAAAAATGGGACGAAGGGAATAGACTTAAATGTTAAAATTATTACAAGTTTAGGTGATCATAATGTATTGGATGAGCATGAAACTGTAGTTGAATCTCTTGAGGAATCTTATAAAATTCTTACTTCCATTGGATTTAAACTATTTTTAAAATTGAAAAAAACAAGGAATATATTCTATATATCAGCTCATCGTATGACAGTAAATATTGAGTATATTGAAGACTTTGGGTTTGCAATAGAAGTAGAGATTATTACGACATTAGAAATGGTAGAGGAGTCAAAACAAAAAATAAAAAATTATCTATCTGATATTGGAGTAAAACCTGATCAGATGGTTACAAAGAGTATTACATATCTTTTGATGAATAAAATAGCAAAATTCGATGGGTCAGTTACTCTTTGATCCTAGGTATCCCTGACGTATAAACAGTTTTTACTAATTCTATTCAATATAAATGTATTAATTTAATATTTCAATTGATATCAGTTATAAATCTGAAGAGTATTGTCACAAATTCTCTTGGTTTTACCTGTAGTTGTATTTAATCTCTTCTTATATGCTTATGTATCTATAGTAATGGGATATATACTGATATAGTGGGAGATGAAAGTACAATTAACATTATGAAAATACAGGATGACATAATTTCTTATCGTGATATGTGTGATATGGAAGGTGTTCAAACTTTGCAGCGAGGAATGAATTTTCGGCTTAATCCTCGATATTCAGTGATTTTACTCTCTCAAAGAACAAATGCTCCTTATAAGGATAGAATTTATGCAGATGGTATAACTATTGAGTATGAAGGTCATGATGTTTCCAGACAAAATTATACTCATAATCCAAAGAGTGAAGATCAGTCAGCAGAACTACCATCTGGAAAATTAACCCAAAATGGATTATTTGTTAAATCTGTAGAAGATTATAAAGCAGGAAAAAGAAGTCCAGAATTGGTGAAGGCTTATGAAAAGATTATGAATGGTGTTTGGTCATTAAAGGGAGTCTTTGAACTGGTAGGTTACAGAGTAGTCTATGATGGCAAACGAAATGTTTTCCGATTTATTTTGAAACTTACAAATCAGTCGGAAATGGAAAATCAAAATATTAAAATTTTTCATACCAGGTTAATTCCATCAGAAGTTAAAAGGGAGGTTTGGAAAAGAGATAAAGGAAGATGTGTGATCTGTGGTGCAACCTCAAATCTACATTTTGATCATGATTTACCTTTTTCTAAAGGAGGAACAAGTTTAAGTGCATTGAATGTTAGGTTACTATGCATGAAACACAATTTACAGAAATCTGGAAAAATAGAATAATATGAAATTTGTATAAAGATTGAATAGACATTTATTTAATTCCTTAAATGTACTTTTTGAATATATTAAACTCTTCTGGCTGGATTATATCTGCCATGTCCTCAATTTCTTTTCTATCAATAATCTCAATAGTTGAAAATATTTTTTTCATATTACTATTTGTACTCCATTCTATATTAAAGAGATCAACATTCTCCTCTGCAACTTTTTTACTAAGTTTGTTTATATATTCGTGTGAAATTTGTTCCTTAATTGTTATACGTTGTATCCATACTTCAAGTAAACTTGAGTTTGGTAAGAGCTTAATCTTATCGAGTAAATTAGTTAGAACGTCTTTCTTACTTTTTTCATCTAACATGCTTATGCTTTTACTAATTAAGGCAGCTACTACAGGATATGTTTTGGGACTATTAATTGCTATGTTGACAAGAATGCCCACTACTTCCTTATGATGAATCTTTAATTTATTTTTATCGCAATTATCATAAATATTATTAATTCTCTTTAGCAAGGATCCTGAATTAGGGAATTTGTTATTAATTTCATAAATATATAAAAGTTCCGAAATTAGTTTGTTTTTTTCAAAAACATCGGGTAAAGGTCTATTATTAGAAAATAATTTATCAGGTTTTATTGAATTAATTATTATATCTTCCGATTTTTTTATTTTTGCTGTATTTAGACTCATTCCTAGCTCAGCTAAAGTTTCACTCAATAAATGAAGTATCGTATCTCCATCTTTGGGATTTTTTACAAAAATTCTATAATCATCACGATAACGTATTATGTGATATTTACATAATTTATTATCGCTGATCTTTTTAAAGAGAATTTCATCTGTATAGGCTAAAACAATTTCAGCAATAAGATCCATTATCAGACTTCCCTGCGGAATACCATTTGTTTGTCCAAATGACATTGCACGTATATGATTATCTATTTTATTCCCTAGTAAATCCTTGTTATTTTTTTCTTTTTTCGCAATTTTTTTTGTGTGAATAGCCCATGAGATAGAATGTGTATATATTGTGCCATAGCAATTAGATATATCTCCATGCAATATATATTCAAAGTTGAGAGACAGTTCAATAGATTTCCTCTCTACTTCATCAATCCATTCATTTATTTGTGTTGCTTTTTGCTGACTGTTAGATTCTTTTAGTACAGGAATACTGGCACAGGTAATTTTGTCAGTAATATTAACTTGTTTAAACCTCTCCAAAATTAATGACCACGCATCTTCTTTAATAATAGTATTAACCAATGATATATAAATATATGGATTAATTAATTCAAGTTTTCTCCACGCATATCTTCCATCTTTATTTCCAAATATAATATAGTTGACATCTTCTTGTTCTTTTGCTAGTTTCAATTCATCAAATGGAATTGATTCTCCATTCAATTCTTTTGATACTTGCTGAAGGAGTTGTTCAAATTTAACATAAGGGGGTAATTCAATCGAAGAGTATATCTTAGGGTTTAGAAAAAACTCATTTAGTTTCTTTTCTTTTAATAAATCTAAAATAGTATTTCTTTTACTCATGAACTTTCATATTATTGCGAGATGATAACATCCTCACCAAGTACTGTCAAACACTTGTATGAGTTACATACATTCTGGACTCTGGATGTAAATTCAGTATAAAATTTATTGGTGATAAATAATTTAATGCTGAATGTACCCTATCTGTATAGTACATTCATTAGATGGTCTATTAAAGCTGTATTAAATTCCCCTATGTTATATGCTTTACTTAGGTTATCTTCTATAAATTCTTCCGATAGCGATCTATTAGATCTTTCTATATATCCATTTATCCTTGGACATCTTGGATAAATATACATATGTTTGACTCTTCTTTTATACAGATTTTCTTGAAAATGTTTATGAAATTCTAGTCCGTTATCTGTTTGTATTGTATGTATTTTACCTGGGTATACTTCAAATAACTTATCTAGAAAATCTGACCCATTCTTTGAGTTTAAAGTCTTGTATGTATATGCAAATTCAAATCGTGTATATACATCCACAGCATTCATTACATACAGCTTTATAGCATTTATAAACCTAGTAATGGTATCTATCTCTATATACCCCTCATACGATGATTTTGGAGACCTATTTACTCTAGATTTATATGATATCTGATGTCTTTTATGTTCTGGATTATGATAATACCTACCTTTCTTAAAGTAGTATATATTATTCCTTTTTATTATCTTTCCTATTAGAGATACAGATATACAAGGGATTCTATTATCATTGCAATATACATCTAATAGAGGTTTAATTTTATCCTTACCAATATTGCGATGAGCTTTTCGTATATCTTTGATAAAGAGTATTATCCTTGTATCCCATGAAGCATATTTAAACTTGTGAGGCCTTCTTGATTTTGGTATTAGAGATGTATTATCTCTTCTATGTTCTCTATATATTTTTTTCCACTCATATATGGTGGATTTAGAAACTTTGAAAGCATCTACAGTTGCTTTTGTTCCATATATCTCATGAAACTCTATGACTTTGAGTTTAAAGTTTCCATATTCTGATTTATAAAAGTTTAATATATTTCTCCTATAAATTAATGGAGTATGATACCAAATATTAATGTAATTCATTGATACTCCTGTATGTTTTTTCATTACTCTTATTTTTTTGTAGAGTCCAGTATGTATCGTAACTTATGCATATTATCAATTAGGTATATGGAAATGATACTCAGGTTAAATAAAATGTAGTAATGTTATATAACAAAAACATAAAATTCTCTCTGTAATAGACAAAGTTAGAACCAAAATGCAGTAGGATTTATTGAAATTGTATTGACAAATGCATGACATTCGTGATACATTTATGATCATGGATAATAAAAGTATAAAGAAAGAAGATAATATACAAGTGAGAATTCAGAAACCTTTAAAAGATAGGGTAGAGGTTATATTATCTAAATTAGGATTAACAACTTCTCAGGCCATTACAATATTTTTCAAACAAATAGTAGATAAAAATAGTATACCATTTGATTTATCGTTGTCATATGATCCAGTTTCTCTATCTGATGAAGAGATTAAGAGTATAGAAGAAGGTAAGAGAGATAAAGGTATTATTGTAGATACAAAAAATAAAGGGGAATTAGAAAGATATTTGAATAATATTGTAAAATAATGTATCTATTAATTTTCACTTCAAGTTTTAATAAAGATTATAAAAAAATTATAAAAAGGAATACTCTACTTCAAAAAAGAATTTTAAAATCATTGACTCTATTGTCCAATAATCCAAACTATCAATCATTAAGGACACATAAAGTAAATAGTATAGAGTTTGATAATGTTTGGAGTAGTTGGGTGACTGAAGATGTAAGAATAATCTGGGAATACAATAACAACACAGCAATAAAGTTATTAGCTTTAGGTACACACTCAGGTTCAAATAAAGTTTATAAATAATGTGATAAAATTATAATAATGTTATATAACAAAAACATAAAAAACTCCATGTAGTAGACAAAGTTAGAACCAAAACTAAGTATAATATTTATCTATATACCTTATCATGGGTTCCAATATTAATGAATATAATTGTAGAATCATAATGTATAGATTATTATTAAATCTTATTTTAATTTATCTTGATCATACAATTTTACTATATCTTTTACTTCATATTCTATTTCTTTTGTAGGAAAAAAGTAGGATAAGTTATATATTTTATATCAGAAAAGAATTAATACAGAAATACTAAAGAATACAAATAGAATAATCTAAATTTATAAAATTCTCTTTCAATGTAACACTTATATAAATTAAATAATTTTTTATATAAAAGATTGTAAAATTAGTATATATTATATTTTACAAATTGAATTTATTTTTTAATTTTTTGATTGTATCTGGTGTAATAATTTCATTTACAGTTTTAAATGTTTCTTCTATCTCTTCTATTTCTCTTAGATTGATCACTCCTGAATCTATGAGATATTTTGCATAAGGGGTGATAGCTCCGTATTTATCTATAAGTGTAGTTATCTCTTGTTCTAAATAGTCTAATTGGTCTGAATTACTAATAAACCCATCAGTACTTTTTGTATCACCTAGATTTCTAAAAATTCTTTTGGTTCTATTGATTGCAAGTTTTAATCCCTCTTCTTTGTTAATATTAGGATGTTGAGTAAGGAGTGATTTATAAAAAGCTATTACACATTCTATATAATTTCCTCCACCTATTTTTCTTTGCATTGTATCAAAGTATTGGTAATTACTTGGACTAGGTAGACCTAACTTATTTTGCATTTTCTTTTCCTGTCTTACCCCTGCTCCTTCACTGGATATCTTATTTCTTGCTGGGTTTGTTCTTGTAAATAAAGTTATTCCTATTTTTTTTCTAGTTTCTCCTTGAAATACATGAGTCATTTCATGAGCTACAACTGCCAGTACAGATGAAGTAGGTTTTATTGAGTAGAAATTTCTTTTAAAACTTTTAGGTATTGTTATAGTTCTTGTTGAGTTATTTACAGATAATGTAGTTGCTTTTTCGCTTATTATTACTCTCCAACCTTCAAATTTATTAGCTTCTAGCATTATTTCAAATAATGCTTTCACAAATTCAGGGGAGACTAGGAAATTCTCTCCGAATTCAGTTTCAAAGTCTTCAGTTTCGAAACCTTCTGTCTGTTCTTTTTTTAATGTATCTATGAAAGATAAAAGATTTTCTCCAAAAGGAGTATATCTGCCTTTTTGAATTACACCTGCACCATTTAAATAAAAATCAAATCTTGAAAGGTTTCTTTCCCTTCTGTGCATATCATTGAATGATTTTATGTATGGAAGATATCTGTTATTATCATTTCCTATTCTTACCTCTTTATCATTTATTTTTATAACATTATAAATGCAATTCACAATGAGAATATTTATTTTCTCAATATAGGCTCTATATAAAGAAAGTATCTTTGGGTTGTTAATATAGTTTTTTCTTTCTTCTTTTAATTGTACTTTTAATTTTCTTAGATTATTTAATCTTTGAATGACAGATTCTGGATTTAAAACTATTTCATATTTAGTAGGGATAATTATTGTATCTAAAGAACAATTGACATCATCATTAATTAAGTGTTTTTTTAATTCATTAAATAATCTTTCTTCAGTAGCATTATTTACTTCTGCCATTATTTGATCTCTTCTTTCTTTACTTAATTTTGAAAAATCTATTTGATCTAATATTTGGACAATATTATTTAGATCTATTGTAGGTAATAATTCAGTGTGGGTTTCAGTGAGAATATTTTGTAGTAAAATCTGACCTTCTGCTGTCTGAAAGTATTCTACTCCAAAAAAAGAAATTGTTTTTATAGGATCTTCTTTTATTTTCTCAAATTGTTCATATAAACCTTCTTCTATCGTATGCACCTCAGATACATTAACAGCTGTCCTATCCTGTATAGAACCTGTATTTATTTCTGATGGTCTTTCTGGATAAATCATATATTATTACTAATATTTAATATTATTATTTAGAACGAGATGCTATTTCTACTTTAGTAGTCCTCATAAGATTTTGACTCCCAAAAACTCCCCGACTAGGATTCGAACCTAGAACCATCTCGTTAACAGCGAGCCGCTCTACCGTTGAGCTATCGAGGAATATATAGAATATTGCCAATTATATCGCCTAAACTCTTATATTTCAATAATTGCCTTAGTCCATTTGTTTTCCTTACTTTTAATTATGACATCCCCACCTAAAAGTCTCATGAAATTTAGGGAAAGGTATAGTCCCAACCCTGACCCTTTATGATTTTGATTATTTGAAAAATTATAGTATTTTTCGAATAAGTGAGGTTTATCTTGGTCTGGTATTCCTATGCCATGATCCTTTATTTTTATAAAATATCTTCCTTGTTTTTTGTACAAGGATATCAATACTGTAGAATTTGGGTTTGAAAATTCTATGGCGTTATCAAGTAGGTTTGATATAACATTTGCTATTTTATCTGGGTCTGTTTTTACTATACATTGTTCCTCTTTAGGTTTAAATATAATGGTAATATTTTTCTTTGTAGCTTTTAATATACTTTTTCCAACACTTTTATAAATTTGTAAATTTATATTTACGTCTGTTTTACTTACGAACAATCTGTTTAAATCTAACCTTGATGTGTTTAGTATATCTTCAATAAAATTACCAAGTGTGTTTGATTGATTACGTATATCCTGTATTGCATCAAGAATTTCTCTTGGAAGTTTTAAATATTCTTCATCAAGTGTTAAAAGTTCAAGATATCCTCTGAGAGCTGTAATAGGAGATCTGAGTTCATGGGATGTTATTGAGATAAATTCATCTCTTTGCTTATTAATATTTTCGAATTTTTCTTTCTTTTCTCTTTCAATATTATATTTTTCATTTACACCTTTAACTATTGTTATTAATTTTTTTGATTCTATTGTTATAGTTGTAAGTATAAATAGATCTATAACAAACATTCCAAGAGTAAATGGGTAATATGCATGGTGTATGAGTATAAATATAACCTCAGAGGCCACTATAATCAGATTCGCGCCAATAAGACTTAAATTTGTTGTGTTTATGTTGATAATGATGCTTTCGAATAATAGTACAAAATTAATTGTAAAGAACGGGCTTTGAGGTCCTCCTGTAATGTAGGATATGCTAACAGATATAAGTAATAAAAAAATTATTTCTATAATATTCTTAATATGACTCTTTTTTCTTATTAAATAATGAGTTGTAATTATTTGAATTAATAGTGCAGTTAGAATTATGAATATATATTTTTGAAATAGCGAAGGGAAGGCTACGCGTATATTAGGAATTATGTAAAATAATCCCAATGAGGCCAAAAGTATCATGGAAGTATATTTTAGTATAATTGATATACCTTCTATTCTTTCTTGTTCTACTATATTTTGATCTATTTCCATTTTGGTATTATTACTGTTACAGATGTTCCAACCCCTTCGGTGCTTTCAATCTTAATTGTTCCCCCCATTTTTTCAATGTACTCTTTTATTAAATAAAGTCCTTGGCCCGTTCCCTGGGAGGTATTTGAAGCAACATTTGATGCTCTGTAGTACTTTTGGAAAAGTTTAGAAATGTCCTTTGAAGGTATTCCTATTCCATTATCTGAGATGGTTATACCTACAGTATCTTCCATTTCTCTTTCTTCAATCATAACTCTACCATTATCGTTGGTGTACTTTACTGCGTTGTCTAGTATGTTTCTCAGTATTTCTTCAATTCTATTTTTGTCAGCTTTAATCTCTATATTTTGGCTTTTTATATATGATATGGAAATATTTTTTTCTTTTGCTCTTATCTCTATATATGACAGAGCCTCACTTATGATTCCTGATAGATTTAATTTTTCGATTTTAAATTCTACATTTTCAATGTCTGTATTTGCATTTTGAAGCATATTTACTGAAAGATTCTTTAAAAGCATTGCATTAGTATTTGCTTTTGTAAGAACCTGTTGCATATTTGAATTTAATTTATCAGGGTATTTTTGTAATACTTGATTGATACTATCTTGTAGTTTGGTTATGGGTATCTGTAGTTTCTCTGTTGATACTTTTAGAAATTCATTTTTTGATCTATTTATATCTTCATTCTTGGCTTTTATTGCCATCTCTTTTTCGTACTGTAGAGATATTTTCTTATATATTTGTGAGAAGAAAAGTATTAGTACTACAGTAAGTAGTGATATTGCCCATAAAGAGACTTCTGTAGCAGATTTAAAATATATTGAACTATACTTAGGGTCAAAGTATAGGTATACCAACTGGGCAAAAATGATAAAAAAGTATAATAGTAACTCCCAAGATGCCCTTGCTATTAAAACAAGAGTAAATCCCATCAGAACATCTATTGGAAATATAGGGTTATATACCCCGT
>JAJZLI010000065.1 GCA_021803645.1 bacterium | reverse complement strand
ACAATGGAATGGGAAAGGTTGAAGGGCAAGGTTGAAAAAGATATTGAAATCATAGCTAAAGATCTGATATTGACCCAAGCTAAGAGATTCTTGTATGAAAAACCTAATTTTAATGGATATATTGATGATTTTATGGTTAAAGAATTTGATTCAAGGTTTGATTATGAGTTAACGGATGATCAAAATGTTGCTGTTCAAGATGTTATAAAAGATATTGAATCTAATAAGGTTATGGATAGGATTATTGTTGGCGATGTTGGGTTTGGTAAAACAGAGATAGCCATTAGAGCAGCTTTTAGAGTCGTTAGTCTAGGTAAGCAAGTTATTATGCTTGCTCCTACGACTATTTTAGCTCGTCAACATTTTGATGTTTTTAAAAAGAGGTTTAATGGATTCCCTTTTAACGTTGAACTCTTTTCAAGGGATATAAATTCCCGAGATATCATTAATATTCTAGATTGTATTAAGAAAGGATCTATAGACATAATCATAGGTACACACAAATTACTTTCTGATAAGGTTAAATTTATGAATCCTGGTTTAGTAATTGTAGATGAAGAGCAGAGATTCGGAGTTAAACAGAAGGAAAAGTTAAAAAATATTAAAGTAGGTATAGATTATCTTTCTTTAAGTGCAACCCCAATTCCTAGAACTTTGTATTCTGCATTTTCTGGAATTCGTGATATCAGTATAATTTCTACCCCTCCAAAGGGTAGAAAGCCAATAGAGACTTATGTTATAAATTTTGATTGGAGTAAATTTGCTGAAATTATAAATCGAGAAATTAATCGGGGTGGTCAGGTATATTTTTTGCATAATAATATTTATTCATTAGGGTTGATCAAATCTGGGCTAGAAGAGTTACTTCCTAACGTTTCATTTGTAACTGCATTTGGTGGTATGCCGGGTTTATCTTCTGTCATTTCAAAATTTAAAGCACATAAATTTGACGTATTGATTGCAACTACAATTATAGAAAATGGTATAGATATTTCTAATGTAAATACAATTATATTAAATCAAGCATATAAATTTGGATTATCTCAGTTGTATCAAATTAGAGGAAGGGTTGGTAGAAGTAGTGAAAATGCATTTTGCTATTTAGTAGTTCCAGAAGATAAGATGATTAATAACCATAATGTTTCATCTAGGATTAATGCTCTATTACAAAATCAATATTCTTTAGGAAGAGGCTTTGAAATTGCAGTTAAAGATTTAGAAATTCGAGGGTCAGGGAACTTACTTGGTGTAAAACAACATGGAAATATTAATAGATTGGGTTTTGATTTATATACACAACTGTTACAGTATGAAATAGGGTTACTACGAAAGAAAAGCTCTATTTAATTTTTTGTATATACCAAATGTTATGGTCATTCAGTATTCTTTTTTATTGTTATTATTTGTATAATCATATTAAGAAGTTATGTATAAAGAAAGAATTCTTACAGGGGATAGACCTACAGGTGCCCTACATTTGGGGCATTATGTTGGTTCACTACAAAGTAGGGTAGAGTTACAAAATAAATATGAAACCTTTATATTAATTGCTGATGTTCAGGCCCTTACTGATAATTTCAATAATCCAGATAAAATTAGAAAAAACATAATTGAATTATTGAAGGATTATCTTGCAGTTGGGATAGATCCAAAGGTGTCTAAGATTGTTTTACAGTCTGGTATTCCTCAGATAGCAGAATTAACTGTGTTTTATTCTAATTTGGTTACTGTAAATCGTTTGTTGCGTAACCCTACTGTTAAAAGCGAAATCCGTGAAAAGTTTGCAGATAAGAATATCCCTTTTGGTTTTTTGGGGTATCCTGTTAGCCAGGCTGCAGACATAACAAGTTTTATGGCAGATTTAGTTCCTGTTGGTGATGATCAATTACCTATGTTGGAACAAACAGTAGAGATTGTGAAATCATTTAATAGTATTTATGGAGAAGTGCTTAAGGTTCCTAAGCCTAAATTGAGTAAATTGCCTAGACTTGTTGGTTTAGATGGTAAGTCTAAAATGTCTAAAAGTCTTGGAAATACAATAAGATTTGCTGATACATTAGAAGATGTAAAAAAGAAAATAATGTCTATGTATACTGATCCATCAAGAATACATAAAAATGATCCAGGGCATGTTGTCGGAAATCCTGTTTTTATATATCACGATGCATTTAATACAAATAAAGATGAAGTTGATGAATTAAAAGAGCTATATACCAATGGAAAGATCGGTGATGTTGAGGTAAAAGAAAAATTATTCATTGCTCTCAAGGAATTTCTACTTCCAATACAGGAGAGGAGACATTCTTTTGATGGTAGGGAAGATTACCTTTATGATATACTTCAGGAGGGTACCTTATTTGCGAGAGATGTTGCTGCAAAAACATTGAATGCTGTTAAAGATGCAATGAAATTAATTCAATATAATTAATCATGATCAAAATTAATAAAAATCCTTTAAAAGGTTTTAAAGATTATTACCCAGAAGATTTTTTTCAACTAAAACACTTATTTGATATTTTTGATTTAGTTTCTTCTTCTTTTGGGTATCTTCCTTATGATGGCCCTGTTATTGAAAATAGTGATCTATATGAAGCCAAGTCAGGAGACAATATCGCATATGAAGAATCTTATAGGTTTACTGATAAATCTGGAAGATCTTTGACATTAAGGCCAGAAATGACTCCTACATTTGCAAGGATGATAGCAAAAAAATCTTCTGAATTTAAAAAACCTATAAGAATGTATTCTGTTCCTGTAATATTTAGGTATGAGAAACCCCAGAAAGGTAGGAGTAGGGAATTTTTTCAATATAATGCTGACATTGTTGGTGTTGGTAGTGTGATGGCAGAATTAGAAATAATTCTACTTAGTGTTAATATTTTGGATAAGTTAGGGCTAAATAGGGATAACTTTGTAATAAGAGTAAATGATTTGAGTTTCATGAAATCTTCTTTAGGGAAGTTTTCTACAGATACGGGAGGTATATTAAAATTAATCGATAGGAAGGACAAAATTACTACAGAGGATTTTGAAAATTCACTTTTAAAAATTGTAGAAAGACCTAAGTTAGACAATATTTATCAAATATTAAATAATGAAGATTATTCTCAAAGTAATTCTTTAAAAGAGCTGTTTTCTTTTGCTTCATCCTTTGATATCAATTTAAAATATGATCCTACTATCGTTAGAGGTTTTGATTACTATTCTGGCATAGTTTTTGAAATTTGGGATAAGTTGGGTAAAGTAAAAAGGTCTATTTTTGGAGGTGGTAGGTATGATAATTTAATATCTCTTTTTGGTGGAGAAAATCTTCCAAGCGTTGGTGTTGGGTGTTCAGATACAGTTTTGTTTTCAGTTATGTCGGAGTATGGGATCAGTACACATTATGACATAAGTTATGATTATTTTATTTCTACTTTTCCAGACATTGAACTGAAAACTTATGCAAATGTGGCATCGAATCTTAGAGATAAGGGATTATCAGTTTTAATGAATGTAAATCAAGACTGGAATTTGTCTAAGCAATTAGAATATGCTGTTGCTCAAAAGTGTACAAATTTCATTATTATTGGTGAAAATGAATTAAAAAAGAATACACTTATAGTTAAAAACCTTTTAAAAAGTTCTCAACAGGAAATCAGTTTGAATAAGTTTTTTAATGAATAATAAATCTGTTTTATATCAAAAATATCGCCCTAGGAATTTTACTGAATTAATAGGTCAGGAGCATATTATTAAGACTTTGAAAAGTGAAATTATAAATGGGGAGGTGTCTAATGCATATATTTTTAGTGGTACTCGCGGGACAGGAAAAACATCATTGGCCCGTATTTTTGCTAAGGCTTTAAATTGTGAAAGCCTGTCAAGAGATGTTGATCCTTGTGGTGTGTGTTCTGTATGCGCAGATATCGATAAAGGTCATTTTATTGATTTAATAGAGATTGATGCTGCTTCAAATAGAGGAATAGACGATATTCGTGAAATTCGCAATAAAGTTCAATTCTCTCCATCTGTTGGTCACTATAAAGTATACATTATTGATGAAGCACATATGCTTACCACAGACGCATTTAATGCATTATTAAAAACATTAGAAGAACCACCTGAAAGTGTTATTTTTATTCTTGCAACAACTGAAATTAACAAACTTCCGAAAACTATAATTTCTAGATGTCAGCGGTTCGATTTTTATTCTGCTTCAGATTTAGATTTAAAAAAATATCTTGATATTATCGTGTTGAAGGAAAAATACTCTATTTCTGATGATGTAAAGTCTTTAATCATCAAAAATGCAAGGGGTAGTTTCCGCGATATGCTTAGTAATCTACAAAAAATATCTCATTTTAAGAATGAATTAAACTATGATGATGTAGTTAAAATCCTTGGTTTACCTGATGATTTAAGGTTACAAACTATTTGGGTTCATACTTTACAGGGTAATATTGCTGAAGCTATATCGGATATAAGTGGAGAAAATTTGCAGTCTCAATTTTTTATTAATGAATCTTTAGATTTATTTAGGAGGCTTTTGATTTATAAGGTAGCTGGTATAAAGGATATCTATGTACAAGAGTTTGAAAAAAATGTTGGCATTGATATTTCTGTACAACATATAATTAATATTCTGAATATTTTAATTAAGTCTATAGAGAACTTAAAATTATCGTCATCCTCTATTTTAACTATACAACTGGCACTAGTGGAAGTTTATAGTAGTTTTGCACCAAAAGAAAACTCTAATATTAATCCAATTATCAAAAATAATAAAAATGAAGATACTTCGAAGGTAGTTAATGGCTTGAAGGGTGTGGACCAGAATACAAATGAAAGTAAGCCTTATGATATTCAAGAAAAATGGTTATCTGTTATAGAGAGATCTAAGCCTTTTAATCACCATATGAGTGGTTTTTTACAAAAGTCTAGTTTTAATATTGAGGGGGATACTTTTGTTATTATCGTTCCATTTAAATTTTATAAAGATATGCTAGTAGAAGAAAAAAGTAAAGATTTTTTAAGAAATTTACTAAAGGATATTTTTATGAAGGATTTTAAGGTTGATTGTATTGTAGATAAGTCAGTGAAACCTATTGTCGTATTAAAAAAAGATTCCAAGGCTAATGAAATAACAAGCTCTATAAGTGATGTGTTTGATATTGAAGAATAGAGTGTTTAATTTTATTGTTTTGTGTGTTACTATTGTGTAAAACCGTATATTATTTATTTTATTTAGATATTTTTATGGCTAACCCATTTACTCAAGCGAGAGATCTTTTTAAAATGCAGTCTGAAGCTAGGAAAATGCAGAAGGAAATGTCTTCTAGAAAATATAAAGGGGAATCTAGAAAGGGTTTTGTAAAAATTGAATTAAATGGTGTTGGTGAGATATTGGATATGAGCATTGATGACATGTTACTTTCTGTAGAACATAAAAATGACTTAATCTCTTTAATTAAGGATGCATATAAAGATGCTCAAAAACAAATGTCTAAGGATGTTGCAAAGGACTTTGATATTAATAAACTTAAAAGTTTAATGGGTATGTAATTTACATGGTAAAAATAGTTGAAATAGATTCCCTTGCAAAAGAATTTTCAAGACTACCTAGTATTGGTCCAAAATCCGCTTTAAGGTTGACATATTTTTATGTAAATAATAAACCTCTAATTGTAAACATGGTCAAGGCGTTAAATAACCTGATGGATAATGTAGATAAGTGTAACATTTGTCACAACATAACTTCTAAATCTGTTAATCCATGTTTATACTGTTCAGATCCAAATAGGAATAAATCTCAGATATGCATTGTTGAAAATTTTCAAGATGTTGATTCTATAGAATCTTCTGGAATTTATCATGGGGTCTATCATGTACTCGGTGGTGTTATATCATCGTTAAATGACATTTCTTATGATGATATTTATATTAATGATTTAATTCATAGAATAAACAAGGAGGATCCATTTGAAATTATTTTAGCAACCAGTTTTACCCTTGAAGGGGATGCTACTGCTATGTATATTAAGTCCTTATTGAAAGATTATTCTAATATATCATTTTCACGCCTTGCAAGTGGCCTTCCTAGAGGGGCAAATTTAGAGTATATAGATGAAAATACCCTAGGCAGAGCTTTAAGTGGGAGGGTTTCAATATGACTCTCAAATTAAAAGATACTTTTAGTGGTATTAGAGAATTTACTCCTTTTAGTAAAAGTGAGGTTAAAATGTATACTTGTGGTCCCACAGTATATGATTATGTAACTATAGGTAATTTAAGAGCATTTATTACGGCGGATATTTTAAAAAAATCCATTAAATATTTGGGTTATAAAACCCTTCATGTTATGAACATAACAGATGTTGGTCATCTATTAGGGGATTTAGAGGACACTGAAGATAAATTGGAAAAATCTTCAAGGATACAAAATAAAACTGTTTGGGAAGTATCACAATTTTATTCTGACTACTTTTTTGATGCTATAAAAAAAGTAAATATAGATGTTCCTGATGTTGTGTCTAAGGCCACAGATACTGTTAAAGAACAAATTGAAATGATTCAGTTATTGGAGAGAAAGGGTTATGTATACAAAACAGACACAGGAGTTTATTTTGATGTTTCAAAGGTTAAGAATTATTCTGAATTAGCTAAGCGTGATTTAAATGCACAGGTTTCAGCTGTTAGGGATAAGGTTGTGTTGGATAAAACAAAAAAGAGTCAGTGGGATTTTAGGTTATGGCAGACTGCATATCCTAATCATCAGATGCAGTGGGATAGCCCATGGGGAAAAGGGTTCCCTGGTTGGCATATAGAATGTTCTTCCATAATCCATAAATTTATAGGGAACTGTATTGATATTCATACTGGAGGAATTGATCTTATATTTCCTCATCATACTAATGAGATTGTACAGAGTAAAAGTGCCTTTGGTGATCCCTTTGTAAATTTTTGGGTTCATAATAATTTTATTAATGTTGATGGAACTAAAATATCTAAAAGTTTAAATAATGGTTATAAAATTGAAGATTTAGAAAATAGGGGATTCAACCCTATTTCTCTAAGGTATTTATATATGATTGCTCATTATTCTTCTGTAATTAATTTTACATTTGATTCTCTTAATTCTGCTCAAGAGGCTTTGGATAAAATTTATATGTATTTGAAACTTAATAAAGGTTTTTATAATAAAAATGCTTCTGTTGATCCCGTGTATAAAGAAAAATTTGTTTCAGCTATTGAAAATAATATTGATACACCTTCTATGTTAGAAGTACTTTGGGCAGTATTTAAGGATGAAAATCTTAATGTGCCTGTTAAGATTGCAACTTTACTTGATTTTGACAAGGTATTTAGTTTTAATTTTATAAATTATATATCTGAAGACAAATTACCTTTAGATATATTAAAATTAGTGCAAGATAGGAAAGTTGCTAGGCAAAACAAAGATTGGGTGCTCTCTGATGAACTTCGAGATCAGATTTCATCAAAAGGTTTTTTAGTAATAGATACTGATTCGGATACAATAATAATTAGATCATGATTATGGACACTCATAGTATTAAGAAAAAATTATATCCTCAAATTTTTGATATTTGTAATTTGATTACGAGCCATAATTTTTCTGTATACATAGTTGGTGGAACTATAAGAAGCATCCTTCTTGATAGGAAAAATGCTATTGATGTTGATATTGCAACTGATGCAACTCCAGAAGATTTAAAAACAATTTTTCCTGATGCCATTGTCTTTGGAGAAAAATTTGGAACTATTATGGTTAAAAGAGGAAACCTTAATTTTGAAATTACTACTCTTAGGTCAGAAGACTCATATAAGGATTTGAGGCATCCTGATAAAGTTAGTTTTATTAAAGATATTCACCAAGATTTGGCTAGGAGGGATTTTACTATTAATGCATTAGCTTATGATATTAAAAATGATGTATTGTTAGATGATTTTGGTGGTATTCATGACTTACGGTTAGGTATAATTAAATGTGTTGGGGATCCCGATAGTAGATTTAAAGAAGATGCACTTAGATTAATTAGGGCTTGTAGATTTGCATCTGTTTTAGGATTCACTATAGAAAAAAATACATTAGTCTCTATTACTAATAATTCCGGATTGTTAAAATCTGTTTCTATAGAGAGGGTTCGAGATGAATTTATTAAAATTTTGGAGTCAGATGTCCCAAGTAAGGGGATTAACCTTTTAAAAGATACGGGCTTACTTGTTCATATAATTCCTGAGTTAATGGATTGTATTGGTGTTGAACAGAATAAGTATCATTCTTTAGATGTTTATGACCATTCTTTACTGTCCTGTGATAAAGCTGATGTTAAGGTGAGACTAGTTGCTTTGTTACATGATATTGGTAAGCCAAAGACTAAGGATGGGGAACATTTTTATGGACATGAAATTGTTGGTGCTCAAATGGCGGAAGTTATTTTAAATAGGTTAAAATTCTCTAGGTCATATGTAGATCTGGTTAAGAAGTTAATATTATTACATCTTTTTAACTATACTCCTGAATGGACAGATGCTGCGGTAAGGAGATTTATGAGAAAGGTGGGGGATGATAATGTACAGGAATTACTGTTTTTATTGAGGTTTGCTGATGAAAGAGGAAATCCAAAATCTACATATGATTTTTCTAATATTGATGATTTAAAAAATCGGATAGAGAATATTAGGAAAAGAGATGAGGCAATTTCTATTAAAGATTTGAAGATCAATGGGGATGATATTATTAAACTGGGATATGTTCCTGGTCCTAGTATAAGAAAAGTGTTAAATTATTTATTAGAAAAGGTTCTAGATGATCCATCTTTAAATAATAAAGATAAGTTAATTAATTTAGTAAAATCTTATAATAATTCATAGTTCGATATGGTAAAAATTACTTTTTTGGGTGCTGCAGGTGAGGTAACTGGATCATGTTTCTTACTTGAAAGTAGTAAATATAAAATTTTAGTTGATTGTGGCATTTTCCAAGGAAATGACATAAATAACCTTAATTATGGAACTTTTAAGTTTGATCCTCATGAAATTGATTTTTTACTACTGACTCATGCACATTTAGACCATTGTGGTTTGATCCCAAGGTTGGTAAGAGAGGGTTTCTCTGGTAGAATTTTTTCTACTAAACCGACCAATGATTTATATAGTTTAGTTATCAATGACGCTGCATTTATAGAAAAAGAAGAAAATCGTTCTTTGAAAACACTATATGATGGTGCTTCTATTAGTAAATCAATTAGCCTTTTTGATACTGTAGATTATTTACAGAAAATATATATAGATGATAGTTTATCTTTTGAATTTAAGAATGCGGGGCACATTATTGGCTCTGCTAGTATTTCGGTTTATATTGATGGTGTGTCTATTTTATTTTCCGGGGATTTAGGTCCTAGTACTCCCTTAATTCTAGATAATGGATATGGTAGATATGGTGGGAGTTATGATTATATAATAATGGAGTCTACTTATGGAAATACTTCGCATGATAGTAGGTCTGAGGATATTTCTTCCTTAAAAAATATTATTATTGAGGCAGTAGATCGTAGAGGAAATATTCTAATTCCATCATTTGCGGTAGAAAGGTCTCAGGAATTACTTTTTATAATTAATGGTCTTATGAAAAACAAAGAATTGCTTTCTATTCCTATATTTTTTGAAGGAAGAGAATCCCTTAAATTTTTAAATTTAATTAACAAATATTCATATCTTTTGAGTAAAGATATTCAGAATATGATGAAAAATGGTGAGCATCCTTTTCATTTTGATAATATTGAATATGTACATGAAAATGATAGATCTTCTCTTATTAGTGCTAATGCTGGGGGTGTTATAAAGAAAGATAGAAGGTATAAACTTCAAACTAAAATTATTATTGCAGGTAGTGGAATGTGTACAGGTGGTCGTATACTATATCATTTAAAAAAGAATATTACAGCCCAAAGAAATACAATCATTTTTGTTGGGTATTTAGCACAAGGGACCTTAGGAAGGAAAATAAGTGATGGTGCGAAATCTATATATGTTGATGGTAGATTTTACAGGGTTCGAGCTAAACATTATAAATTTTCTGGATTTTCTGATCATGGGGATAGAGAAGACTTGTTATTATTTTTGAGTAAATTAAGTTCAGTTCCAAAGGGAGTTTTTTGTGTTCATTCAGAGGTTAATGTATCTTCAGACTTAAAGGTTGAAATAGTTAAAAGATTTGACACATCTGTTAATATTCCAAGTATTGGGGATACTTTTATATTAAAATAAAATATTATGTCTTTAAAAGTTGGTATAGTTGGGCTTCCTAACGTTGGTAAATCTACATTATTTAATGCATTAACATTGAATAATGTTCCTGCGGAGAATTTTCCCTTTTGTACTGTAGACCCTAATATTGGGGTAGTAGAAGTGAAGGATTCTCGATTAATTGAGATTAATAACATAGTACATTCTAATAAGATTGTTTATGCTACGATCAATTTTTTTGATATTGCTGGTTTAGTGAGGGGTGCTCATGAGGGGGAGGGTCTAGGAAATCAATTTTTGTCTCATATTAGTGAGTCAGATTTAATACTTGAAGTTGTTAGGGATTTTGAGGATAGCAGAGTTATTCATGTAGAGGCTGTAGTAGACCCTCAAAGAGATATAGCGACTATAAATACAGAATTAATTCTCAAAGACATTGAAAAAGTAGATAAATTATTATCTCAAGGTGTTAGCGTTGTTAAGAAGGATCCCAATTATCAACAATCAATTGATTTATTAGAGAAGGTAAGGAAAATATTAAATAATGGACAGTTAATATCTTCTGAAAATTTTCCTGATAGAGAACAGGCTTTATTAAAAAATTTTTATTTTCTTACATCGAAGCCTATACTGTATTTACACAACATAAGTTCATATATTCCCTATATAAATAATAACAATATTTATATGAATATTTTATTTGAATATGAATTATCCAGATTATCTCCTGATGAAAGGAGAGATATCATGAAGGATATGAATATGGAGGAGAGTGGTATTGATTTACTTTCTAGGTTTGCTTTCCAAAATCTAGGTTTAAGATCTTTTTTTACGGAAGGTAAAGATGAGGTACGTGCTTGGGTAATCAAATCTGGTATGACCGCTCCAGAAGCTGCTGGTGTAATACACACTGACTTTAAGGAAAAATTTATTAAAATGGAGGTTGTTGGATTTAGTGATTTTGTGAAGAATCGTGGATGGACTTTTTCAAAAGACGCAGGTGATTTAAAAATAGTAGGATCTGATTATGAAGTTCAAGATGGAGATATAGTAATAGTTAGACATTCCTAGATTTAATGTTTGTTTAATGTATTTAATTTAAATTGAAAATATATATGGAGATGGTGGGAATCGAACCCACATCCAAAATGACCTTTACATATATGGAATTACAAGTTTGCTAATTT